>DJDA01000065.1 GCA_002430835.1 Brevundimonas sp. UBA5936 | reverse complement strand
CGCCCAGCGCAGGTCGGCCAGCACCGGCGTGGCGATCTCGGCCGCGCCGGTCGGGGTCGGCGCGCGGCGGTCCGACACGAAGTCGATCAGGGTGGTGTCGGTCTCGTGCCCCACGGCCGAGATGATGGGGATGCGGGCGGCTGCGACCGTGCGGGCCAGGGCCTCGTCGTTGAAGCACCACAGATCCTCGACCGAGCCGCCGCCGCGCGCGACGATCAGCAGGTCGGGACGGGGGATCGGGCCGTCGGGCGTCATCTGGTCGAAGCCGCGGATGGCGTTGGCGACCTGACCGCTGGCGGCGTCGCCCTGGACCACCACCGGCCAGACGATGACGCGGCTGGGCCAGCGCTCTGCGATGCGGTGCAGGATGTCGCGGATGACGGCGCCGGTCGGGCTGGTGATGACGCCGATGGTCGCGGGGAAGGTCGGCAGGGCCTTCTTCTTCGCCGGGTCGAACAGGCCTTCGTCCCGCAGTTTGACCTTCAGCCGCTCCAGCTGGGCCAGCAGGGCGCCCGCGCCCCCCGCCTCCATGCTCTCGATCACGATCTGATAGGAGGACCGCGCCGGATAGGAGGTGATCTTGCCGGTGACGATGACCTCCAGACCCGTCTCGGGCTGGACGCCCAGACCGCGCACCACGCCCTTCCAGATCACGCCGTCGATGGCCGATTTGTCGTCTTTCAGCGTCAGATAGACGTGGCCCGAGGCGTGGCGGTTCACCTTGGAGATCTCGCCGCGCAGCCGCACATGGCCGAAGCGTTCCTCCAGGGTGCGCTTCAGGGCGAAGCTCAGCTCCGAGATCGACAGCGGCGGATTGTTGTCGCGGGCGGGCTGCGGTGCCGCGCCCTCGAAGGCGTAGTCGTCGTCGGAGGTCATGGCGCACACCCTAGCCGTCGCCGCCGCGCCCGCAAAGACATGGTCGGCAAGCGTGGCGGAACGGGCGCGTCCCCGCGCGCGTTCGCCGATCATGGTGCAGTCTCCAGACCCGTTTTCGGAAGAGCCGACGGCCGACGACCTGCCGCCCGATCAGGCGCGCGAGCGCGAACTGGCGCGTCGCAGCAACAATCCGACGCTCAGCCCGTGGCTGGTTCTGGGGCTGATTCTTCTGGCCGGCGCCGGCGTCTATGTGGTCTCGGCCCTGATCTAAAGACAGGAGGGTTCGATGATGAAGACCTTGTTCGCGGCCGCCTCGGCTGCGGCCCTGCTGGCGGCCTGTTCGCAGCCGCCGGCCAAGCCCGATAAGACGCCCGAGGCCTCGCCCGACGCCGCCTCGGCGCCGACCATGGCTGGCGCGCCCGCCGCTGCGGCCGGGGTCATGGCGCTGGGCCTGACCGTGGCTCAGTTGGAGGACGCCGACATCATCACGCCGGCGGGCGTCGATCTGGGCGATGTCCAGCGGGTCGATGTGGACGCCTCGGGCGCCGTCACCGGCCTGATCATCGAGCCGGCAGGCGAGGGGGGGCCGCGCTGGGTGCGCATTCCGCTGGATGGTCTGACCACCCGCAAGGAAGGCGACGCCTACGACCTGGTGTCGACCATGACGCTGGCGCAGTTGAAGGCCTTGCCCGCCTGGGTTCCCTGATTTGCGTGACCCAAGGGGCCGCTAACCCTTTCCGGCGCTTGACCGGGACGGCGCGTGCGGCCATTCCGCCCCCATGAACATTCTGCTCGTCGGATCGGGGGGGCGCGAACACGCCCTGGCCTGGAAGATCGCCCAGTCGCCGCTGGTGACGCGGCTCGTCGTCGCGCCCGGTAATCCGGGCATGGCCAAGCTGGGCGAGATGCGCCCGGACCTGAAGGCGACTGACGCCGAAGGCCTGGCGGCCCTGGCGCGCGAGATAAAGGCGGACCTGGTCGTGGTCGGCCCGGAATCGGCCCTGGCCGAGGGGCTGGCCGACCGGCTGAACGCGGCGGGCATTCCCTGCTTCGGCCCGACGCAGGCGGCGGCGCAGCTGGAGACGTCGAAGGCCTTCTCCAAGGCCTTCCTGCAACGTCACGGCATCCCGACGGCGGGCTATGGCGTCTATGAGGACGTCGCCTCGGCCAAGGCGGCGCTGGACCAGTATTCGGCTCCCTACGTCATCAAGGCCGACGGCCTGGCGGCGGGCAAGGGCGTGGCCATCAGCCCCGATCGCGCCGACGCCGAGGCCGAGATCGAGCGGATGCTGGGCGGCCGGTTCGGCTCGGCCGGGTCGCGCGTGGTGATCGAGGAATTCATGGACGGGGAGGAGGGCTCCCTCTTCGCCCTGTCGGACGGAACGCGGGCCGTGCTGTTCGGCGGCGCCCAGGATCACAAGCGCGCCTTCGACGGCGATCTGGGCCCTAACACCGGCGGCATGGGCGCCTATTCACCCGCGCCCGTCTTCACGGCGGCTTTCACCCAGGCGGCGAACGACCGCGTGGTCGTTCCGACCATTCAGAAGATGGCCCAGGAAGGCGCCCCCTATCGCGGCGTCCTCTATGTCGGGCTTATGGCGACGGCCGAAGGCCCCAAGGTGGTCGAGTTCAACGCCCGTTTCGGCGACCCGGAATGCCAGGTGCTGATGATGCGGTTCGACGGCGATGTCGTGCCGCTGCTGCTGGCCTGCGCGCGCGGCGACCTGACCCAGGCGCCGGCCCCGGCGTTCAAGCCGGGCGTGGTGATCTGCGTGGTGCTGGCGGCCAAGGGCTATCCCGACAGCCCGCTGGAAGGCTCGGTCATCCGGGGCGCGGATCAGGACTTCGGCCCGCACGTCCAGGTCTTCCACGCGGGGACCAAGCTGCGCGACGACGGCGCCCTGGCGGCGGCGGGCGGCCGTGTGCTGAACGTCTGCGCCTATGGCGACGACGTGGCCCAGGCGCGCGAGCGCGCCTATGAGGCCATCGCCAAGATCGACTGGCCGGGCGGTTTCCACCGCACCGACATCGGCTGGCGGGCGCTGGAGCCACGCTAAAATTACGTCACCCTCGGGCTTGTCCCGAGGGCCCATGGCGGCCGTTAGGCGCGGCGGTTGGTTCTTATGACGCGCTCTTAAGCCCGATGCGGCGCCTGTAGAACGATAGGCCCTCGGAACAAGTCCGAGGGTGACGATCGTTATGTCAGGTCATGGCGAACAGCAGCCGACCTTCGCCCATGCGTTCGCGCAGGGGGATCAGGTCGGCGTGGGACACGGAGAAGCAGCCGTAGGA
Organism: Brevundimonas sp. UBA5936; assembly: GCA_002430835.1. Lineage (GTDB taxonomy): Bacteria > Pseudomonadota > Alphaproteobacteria > Caulobacterales > Caulobacteraceae > Brevundimonas. Next base: position 2,925 of record DJDA01000065.1, on the reverse strand, counting down.
CCGGCCCAGCTTGCCCTGGCGCGCCAGGAAGGCGGGGTCGGCGTAGTCGGCGCCGTGGATGATGATGGCCCGTTCGCGCGCCAGGTTGTTGGAATACTCCAGCCCGTCCAGCAGGACGTTCGGTCCCTGCTGGCTGCCCCAGCTGGCGCCCGCCGTGGCGTAGGCGCCGATGGACGACATATGGCTGTCCGGACGGTTCGAGAACTGCTGCGCATAGCCTGAATGCGCCGGGTCCGAGCCGCGCCCGTGGCTGGTGCGATAGGCCGTGACCCAGCCGCCTTCCAGATCAACCTCGTAGAAGCGGTCCTCGCCCGAGAACTTCTGGAAATCGACCAGATACATGCGGTCGCGACGGCTGATCTTGTGGCCGTGCACGTCCATGGCGGCGCGGGCGCGTTCGAGCAGATCCTTGCGGACGACGCCGTGGGGATCGATCGTCGTTCCAGCCTCTGCGACCTGAACATGAGCCGCCGCCGCCCGCTCAGGCAGGGTCGGAAGCGTAGGCGCGACGGCTCCGGCGAGCTGAAGGCTGGTGGTGGAGGCGGCGGAGGAACACCCCGCCAACAGGGCCGAACCGCCCAGGATCAAGCCACGTCTGGAAAGCCGCATGCGACGCCCCTCGCACGTTAAACAACTGTATCGGCTTGTTTCATGAACCGTCCGTGCAAGGCAACCTTGGCCTTGGCGCAAAGATTGGAACGGTTATGTTGCGCGCCTCAGTAACGGGAGGGATGAATGAAAAAGCTTGCCCTGATTGTGACCGCGGCCGTTCTGGCCGCGACCGGCGCCGAAGCGCGCCAAACCCCGGCGCCTGCGTCGGTTTCTGCTGAACAGCCGACGAAGTTCGTTCAAGTGGGGCGGCTTTTGGCCGATCCGGCCAGCGGCCGGGTGCTGCGCGATAAAACTCTCGTGATCCAAGGGAACCAGATCGTCGAGATCCGCGACGGCTTCGTCGGCGAGGGCGACGTCGTCGACCTGCGCTCGGCCTTCGTCCTGCCGGGACTGATCGACAGCCACGTCCACCTGACTTTCGAATCGAACCCGAATTCGCGCCTCGACGGACTGACGCAGTCCAACGCGGCCCAGGCGATGGTCGGCGCGCGGTATGCGCGGCGCACGCTCAATGCGGGCTTCACCACGGTGGCCGACCTGGGGGCGACGAACGAATCCATCTTCGCCCTGCGCGACGCCATTCGCACGGGCGACGTGCCCGGACCGCGCATCATCGCCGCCGGTTCGGCCGTCTCGGTCCACGGGGGCCACGGCGACGTCAACGGCTATCGCGACGACATCCTGCACCTGATGTCGCCCGAGAGCATCTGCTCGGGTCCGGAAGACTGCCGCCGCGCTGTCCGCATGCAGGTACGCGCGGGCGCTGACATCATCAAGATCACGGCTACCGGCGGCGTCCTGTCCAATACGGCGGCAGGTCTGGCGCAACAGTTCACCGAAGACGAGCTGGCTTCGATCGTCGAGGTCGCCCATCGCATGGGCCGCCAGGTCACCGCCCACGCCCACGGCGGCGACGGCGTCAACGCCTTCCTGAAGGCGGGCGGCGACTCGATTGAGCACGGCACCTATCTGGATGACGACTCCATCCGGATGTTCAAGGCGAACAACGCCTGGCTGGTGCCGACGCTGATGGCGGGCGATTTCGTGGCCCGCGTCGCCTCCAGCCCGGACAACTTCTTCACCCCGGCCCAGACGGCCAAGGCGCTGGAAGCCGGACCCAAGATGCTGGACATGGCCGCGCGCGCCCATCGCGGCGGGGTCAAGATCGCCTTCGGCACCGACTCGGGCGTCTCGGCGCACGGCGACAACGCTCGGGAGTTCGCCTTGCTGGTCCGCGCGGGTCTGACGCCGCTTGAGGCGATCCAGGCGGCCACCACCGGCGCCGCCGAGCACCTGCGCATCCAGAACGAAGCCGGTCGTCTGGCGCCGGGCATGCCCGCCGACCTGGTTGCGGTCAGCGGCGATCCGCTGACGGACGTCACGGAACTGGAGCGCGTGCGTTTCGTGATGAAGGGCGGCCAGGTCTTCCGGGCCGACTGATCCGACTGCCTAGAAAGAGGCCGCCGCTCAGTCCTTGTCGCGGGCGGCGGCCTTGGCGGCGCGCTCAGCCTGACCGCGCCAGCCGTAGCCTTCGCCGTGCTTGCCGACGCTGACGAAGGTGGCTTCCTCGGCCTTGTGGAAATACTGTTCGGCCACCATCCAGCCCTTGAAGGGCCGCAGCACCCACAGGCACATGGCCGCCAGGATCGGGAAGGTCACGACGAAGTGGACCCAGATCGGCGGGTGCACGGTGAACTCGAAGATCATGAAGGCGATCATGCCGACGATGCCGACCGCGCACATGACGAAGAAGGCCGGGCCGTCCGCCGGATCGGCGAAGCTGTAATCCAGGCCGCACTCCGGGCAGGATTCGCGCAGGCTGAGATAACCCTTGAACACCGGGCCCTCGCCGCAGCGGGGGCAGCGGGCGCGCAGGCCGGTCTTGAGCGGGCTCAACGGGGGATAGACAGGGTCGGACACGAGGCTGTTCCTGAAAAGAACGATGGCTGATGGTTTCGGCCTTCGGGCGCCCGGACGCAAGCGGGTGTTTTGTCCTATCCACGTGGGAAGGTTGGCGGGCAGGGCTTTGTTTTCTGCGATTTAAGCCCCGTTAACCGCGATTAAAGCCCTTCGCGCGAGCATGCGCGCGATATGTCCGGGGCCACCGCCAAGAAGCGCGTTCTGCAGACGACCGTGGCGGCCGCCGCGGCGGGCGTCGTCGTCTTCGCGCCCCTGGCCCCGGCGCCCTCGCTGGCCCAGGCCGGCGCGCCGGTCGAGATCCGTATCGGCGCCAACGCCGGCTTCACCAAGATCGAGTTCGCCGGGGTCGTGGGATCGCGCGCGCGGGTGCGCCAGGACGGCCGCACCGTCGTC
>DJDA01000013.1:863-16166 GCA_002430835.1 Brevundimonas sp. UBA5936 | reverse complement strand
CGCCTAGTCGCTGGAAGCGCCGCTGCCGCCGCTGCGTTTGCGACGACGGCGACGGCGCGGCTTAGGCTGCCGGTCTTCGCGCATTTTCTGCAGCAGCAGGCCTTCGCGCAGGCCGCGGTCGGCCACGCGCACCCGCTCGCACGGCCAGGCGCGCTGTACGGCTTCCAGGATCGCCGCGCCCGCCAGCACCAGGTCAGCGCGGTCCGGCCCGATGCAGTTCTCGGCCGCGCGCCCGGCGGGACCGAGGGCGATCAGGCGGTCGGCCGCCCTTTCGCAGTCGCCGCGCGTCATCCAGAGGCCGTCGACCAGATCGCGCTGATAGCGTTTCAGCTCCAGGTGAATGCCCGCCAGGCTAGTGATGGCGCCCGAGGTGCCGACCAGATGGCCGCGCCCGGCGCCGACGCGCGCCAGGAAGTCGGGGCCTTCGGGACCGCCCGTAGCGATGGCGGCGCCGAAGTCGGCGACCATGGCCTCATACCACTCAGGCGGGCTGCCTTCCGGCTCGGGGTGGCGTTCGGCCAGGCTGACCACGCCCAGCGGCGCCGACATCCAGGCGGCGGTCTCGAAGCCGCGCGGCCCCTTCATCAGCCAGGACAGTTCGGTCGAGCCGCCGCCGACGTCGATCACCAGCACCGCCTCGGCGCGCGGATCGAACAGGTTCAGGCAGCCCGCAACCGACAGGGCGGCTTCCTCGGACGGGTCGATGATTCTCAGCCGCAGGCCGGTGCCGCGCCGCACCCGCTCGACGAAGTCGGGGCCGTTCTCGGCCATGCGGCAGGCCTGGGTGGCGACGGCGGTCAGGCGGTTGGGATCGACGCCCTTGCGCACCAGGCGCTCGGCGCACAGGGCCAGGGCGTCATAGGCCCGGTCCATCGCCCGATCGTCCAGGCGGCCGGTGCGCGACAGGCTCTCGCCCAGGCGCACGATGCGGCTGAAGGAATCCACCACGCGAAAGCCGTCACGCGCCGGACGCGCGATCAGCAGGCGGCAATTATTGGTCCCCAGGTCGAGCGCGCCGTAGAGGGGCGCGTCTCGATCGAAAGCACCGCTGTTGCGGGGCCTCCGAGGCAGGGACCGCGTGTCGCGCCGTCCGGGCGCGCCAGGGGTCTCCGGCATGGGCCGAGTTCTCATGTGGGCGGTCCGAAGCGGCGCCCGTCCCCGACAGGTTAAACCGCCCCGGCCGGTCGCGCCAAGCCGTGATCTGCTCGGCGCGCCTTTGGACCCTTAGCGACGGCGCGGGCTGAGGATGTCGCCCAGCCGATCCGGCGTGCCAGGAATGCGTTCCAGGCGCGGGTAGCGCAGGCCGTCGTGATAGTCGAAATCGACGGTGCGGTAGCGGTCGCCGTTCTTGAGCAGCAGACGGATCGGGGCGTCGGTTCCCTTGGCGGCGGTGACGGCGTCGCGCAGCTTCTCGGCCGAGGCGGCGATGTCGTTGACGGCGACCAGCTCCCAGCCCGGCCCGATGTCGGCCTCGAAGGCGCGGCCGCCCCAGCGGACGCCGGTCAGCTTGTTCGACGAGGACAGGGTGAAGCCCAGGGAATACTGGAAGTCGTTGGCCCAGCCCGACTGGATGCGCTTCTCGTCGGCCGTCAGGGTGTCGGTGTAGGTCAGGCGGTAGCCGCCGCGCGCCAGACCGTCCAGCGGGGCCCTGGCGTCCGGGCCGCTGGCGTCCAGGCGCGTACGCAGGAAGGTCGCCCAGTCGTGCGGGTGGACCGCGTTCAGCGCCGCGACCACGTCGTCGAACGTATAGCCGCGCGGCGCCCAGGAGCCGTCGTCGCCGCCGAAGAAGCCCTTGGCGAAGTCGTCCAGCGACTTCTTCCCGCCCGTCGCCTCGCGGATCAGGGTGTCGGCGTCCAGCCAGATCAGCAGGGCCTCGCGGTAGTAGTCGCCCGTGCCGCGCATCCACGACGAATAGGGGTTCGAGGTGCGATAGCCGAGTAGGTTGTGGTTGTTCGTGTCCTGCAGCGGGCGCCATTCGCGGCCGGGCTGGTTGTCATAGAAGGCGGCGTTCTCGGCCACGGTGACCAGAATGTCTTCCTTGGAGGCCAGGCCCGAGCGGGCGGTCAGCACATCGCCCCAGTATTCGGTCTGACCCTCATAGACCCACAGAAGGGTGTTCTGGGTCGGGATGTTGTGATTGGCGGTCAGTTCATCGACCGGGCGCTGGCGCTTGCCGTTCCAGGCGTGGACGAACTCGTGCGGCAAGAGGCCGACGGCCCCCATGCTCTTGCCCCAGTTGGTGAAGAAGTCGGTCGGGACCGAGTTCTCGGACGAGCGGTGATGCTCCAGCCCGATGCCGCCCATCTTCGCCGTGGCGGCGACCAGGAAGTCGTAGCGGTCATAGGGGCGGGCGCCGAACAGGCGGTCGGTCTGGGTGACCAGGTTCTCGAACCAGCCCAACTGCTCGGTCGTGGGGGCCAGATCCTTGGCCGCATCGGCGACGATGTTCAGGTGAACGGCGCCTTCGCCGTTTCCGCGGCGCGGGTCGATGGCGATGCGCTGGAAATTGGCGCCGCCGAACAGGGGGCTGTCGATCAGGGTGTAGAGGTCGGTCGGCGCAAACGTCGCCAGGCCGTCGACGAAGCTCTCGGTATCCAGCGCCACGCCGTATTTCCAGCCCTGCGGCAGGCGGATCGACGGGGCGAAGGTGATGCCGGTCGAGCGGTAGCCCGCCGGATAGAGCAGGGCCTTCTCCCACTGCAGATTGACCATCTCGGGCGTCATGACCACGCGCCAGGTCGAGCTGTCCGGCTGGGTCAGCCACTGGAAGTCGACGGTGATCTCGCTGACGCCCTGCGGCACCTCGATGTGGAAGGCGTAGGGGTCGATGGTGTCGCGCAGCCAGTCGATGCGGGCGCCGCCGCCTTGAACCGTCACGCCGGACACCAGCTGGATCGGGCCGGTCGCGGCGTGGTTGCCGGGCAGGAATTTCGGATAGAGCAGGACCAGATGACCGGGCGTGACCGGGATGGTCTGGCGCACGCGGACGATCTTCTTCTCGACGTCGGTGGCGTCGACCTCATAGCGGATGACGCCGGGATAGGCCTCGGCCGTCGGCGCCGGGATCGGCGGCAGGGCGCGGGGCAGGGCTAGGGGCGTGTTCTGCGGCGTCGGCGCGGCGGGGGCCTGCGGGCCGGTCCATTGCTGAGCGAGCGCGGTCGAGGCGGCCGAGGTCAGCAGCAGGGCGAGGGCGGCGGCGGGCAGGCGATGGGTCAGGGTCATGTTGTTCTCGTAACCCTTCTCCACTCGGGGGAGAAGGTGGGCGGCGGAGCCGCTCGGATGAGGGGGCGGTTTCAGCAGGCAGAACGACTGATGGAGGTGCGCGAAGCAGACGCCCCCCTCATCCGTCTCGCTCCGCGAGCCACCTTCTCCCCCGAGGGGAGAAGGCAGTTTTGGCGGTGTTCTCTATCGACGACGCGGGCTCAGGATGTCGCCCAGGCGGTCGGGCGTGCCCTCGATCCGCTCCAGGTGGGGGTAGCGCAGGCCGTCGTGGTAGTCGAAGCGCACCGTCTTGAAACGGTCGCCGTTCTTGAGGATCAGCTCGATCGGTTCGGACGTCCCCTTGGCGGCGGTGACGGCCTCCTTCAGCGCGTCGGCCGAGGCGGCGCGGCCGCCGACGGCGACGACTTCCCAGCCCGACGTCAGCCCCTGTTCGAAGGCCGGGCCGCCCCACAGGACGGAGGTGATCCGGTTCGACCCGTTCATCATGAAGCCGAGCGAATAGGTGAAGTCGTTGCGGCCCAGCTCTTTATACAGGGCGCCCATGTAGCCTGACGGCTCTTCCTTGAAGACTAGGCGGTAGCCGCCGCGTTCGAAGCCGTCCAGCGGACCGCGTGAGTCGGGGCCGACCGCGTCCAGCCGCTCGCGCAGGAAGGCGGCCCAGTCGTTCGCCTGCACTCCGTTCAATGTCGAGGCCACATCGGCGAAGGTGTAGGGTGCCGGATCCCAGTTCCCGTCCTCGACGCCGAAGAAGGCCTTGGCGAAGTCGTCCAGCGACTTCTTCCCGCCCGTCCGTTCGCGGATCAGGGTGTCGGCGTCCAGCCAGATCAGCGCGCCTTCGCGGTAATAGTCCTCGCTGCGCTGATAGCTGCTCCAGGGCTGCGGACGGCGCTGGCTGATGATGGGGTCGTTGGTGGTGTCCTGCATGGCGCGCCACTGGCGGCCGGGGATGTGCTGGAAGCTGGCGGCGCTCATGGCCAGGACGTCCAGCGCCTGTTGTTTGCTCATCAGGCCTGCGCGGGCGGTCAGGACCAAGCCCCAGTACTGCGTCTGGCCCTCATAGACCCACATCAGGGAGTTCTGCAGCGGCTCGTTCAGATTGGGCGTCAGTTGGTCGGCCGGGCGGCGCCATTTGCCGTTCCAGCTGTGGGTGTATTCGTGACCCAGCAGGTCGCGGTCGGCCAGGGTCGCCTCGCGGTCGGTGAAGTACTTCACATCGACGCTGTTCTCGGACGAGCGGTGGTGCTCCAGCCCGATGCCGCCCAGCTTGTCCGTCACGGCCAGCAGGAAGTCGTAGTGGTTGAAGTGGCGCGCGCCGAACAGGCGGTCGGCTTGCTGGACCAGGTTGCGGTGCAGTTGGACGTGCTCGTCCGTCGCCTCCAGCATCTTGGCGTCATCGGCCACGACGTTCAGGCGCACCGGCGAACGGCCGCCCGGATCCAGGTCGATCTGGCGATAGTGGGCGCCGGCGAAGACGGGGCTGTCGGCCAGATGCTCCAGCGTGATCGGGGCGAAGGTCGCCAGGCCGTTCTCGAAGCTGACGGTGTCCAGGGCGACGCCGTATTTCCAGCCCTGAGGCAGCTTCAGCGTCGGCTGGAAGGTGATCTGACGCGAATAATAGCCCGCCGGATAGAGCAGGGCCTTCTCCCACTGGATGTTCAGCATCTCGGGGGTGACGACGACGCGGCCCTGATTGCCTTCGATGGGCGTCAGCCACTGGAAGGCGGCCTCGACCTCGGTCACGCCGGCCGGAACCTCGATCTGATAGGCCCAGGGCTGGACGGTGTTGCGCACCCACTCCAGCCGCCGCCCCTCGGCGGTGAAGGTCAGGCCGCCGACGTTGGCGACGGGGCCGACCGGGCCGTGGTTGCCGGGAATCCATTGCGGATAGAAGAGGACCAGAGGGCCAGGGCCGCTGACCGGAATGGTCTGGCGCACCTGGATCAGGCGGCGGTCGATGTCGGTGGCGTCGACATCCAGCTTGATGACGCCGGGATAGGCCTCGTCCTTGGCCGCCGGGATCGGCGCCAGGGCGACGGGCAGGGCGGGCGTTCCCACCTGGGCCAGGGCCGCACCGGCGCTGAACAGCAAGGCGGAGGCGCAGGCGGTGACAAGCAGGCGGGCGGCGGGACGCATCATCAGAGGGACTTTCCGGCAAGGCGGCGAGGACGCAGCAGATCACTGTGCGTCGCGGCTATGGTCAAGCCCGAGGTGGGCGGATGAATTCGCCGTCATGTTTGGGTCGCCTGCGCGGAGGCGGATTTCATCGGCTACGGTTGCGTACTAGCCTGACGACGGCGTCACAAGGCGAGGGAGATCACATGGACGGGAAGCGAATTTTGGCGAGCGTCGCCGCGATGATGGCGATTTCAGCATCGCCTCCGGCCAGTGCGGCCCAGGCGCCGTCGCCCGATCGCGTCGGCCATGAACCCGTGATCGAGACCGGCGACGTTGACCGCTTCTACACGCTCTACGACAGCGCCGCCGGACGGCCGAGCGCCGAGCAGTTGCAGGCCTATCTGGATGGCGGCTCCACCGGTCTGACGCATCTGGCGAAGGTGCGCAGGGTGACGGGCGCGAGGATGGCGGAGGCCATGGCCGCTCGGCCTGAAATCTATGTCGAGGCGCGGGCCTGCGCCGACCACCTGCCGCGCGTCCGTACGCGGGTCGCCGAGGGGCTGGCTCGTTTCATCGATCAGTATCCCGAGGCGCAGTTTCCTTCAGCGACTTTCGTGATCGGCCGCGGCCGCCCGGTCGCGGTCGGCAGTCCGGTGGACGGAATCCAGGTGGGGCTGGAGGCGCTTTGCGCCACCGACTTCATCAATCCCGACATCGAGGACCGCTTCGTAGGCGTTCTGATCCACGAGTATGTCCACACCCAGCAGGCGCCGGAGCTTACAGAAAAAGAGCAGTTCACGGTGCTGGAGGTGTCGCTGGCCGAGGGCGTCGCGGAGTTCGTGACCGAACTGCTGATGGGCGCGCCGGCCTATACCTATCTCGAGCCGCAGACCCGAGGCCGTGAACTCGAGATCGAGACCGCCTTCCTCGCCGATATCGACAAGACCGACCTGAAGGACTGGGTCTATAATTCCACGCCGGAGAAGCCGGGGGATCTGGGCTACTGGGCCGGTTATCGCATCGCCAAGGCCTACTATCGCCGCGCGCCGGACAAGAAGGCGGCGCTGCGGGCGATATTGCAGATGACGGACGCCAAGGCCTTCCTTGCCGAAAGCGGCTGGAGGCCGGGCATGAACCTGGACTAGCGCTCGGGGTTCACTTCCAGCAGCTCGACCGTGAAGCGCAGGGTCGAGTTGGCGGGGATTTCCGTGCCCATCCAGCGGGGGCCGTAGGCCAGGTCGGCGGGGATGACGAACTGATAGGTTTCGCCCTCGCGCATCAGGGCGACGCCCTCGGTCCAGCCCTTGATGACGCGGTTCAGCGGGAAGCTGGTCGGCTCGTTGCGCGAATAGGAGCTGTCGAACTCGCGCCCGTCGATGAAGGTGCCGCGATAGTGGACCTTGACCGTGTCGGTCGCTGTCGGCTGCTCGCCCTCGGGGTTGGCCTTGCCGATCAGGCGGTATTGCAGGCCGGATTCCGTCGAGGTCCAGCCGCGACGCTGCCCGTTCCACATCAGATAGGCGGCCTGACCGACCTCCCAGTTTTCCTGCGTAGCCGGGCCGACCGACTCGCGCAGGCCGGGGTAGTCGACATCGGGCGTCGAGGCGCAGGCGGCAAGCGACAGGGCGGCGAGAGCGGGCAGGACGATGTGCTTCATAAGGCTAGGCTTATCACGCTGATCGAAACTGTCGACTGCTCGCGTGAGGGGTCTTTATTTCGCCCAAGAAGGGCGTATATATGCGCGCTCCGCAGATTCCATGAATCCCGCGCGAAAGCGCCGAGGCCCGGTTTGTCGCCCTCCGACCGGTGCGAAGGCGTCGCCCCTCCCCAAGGGGGCGGATACATCCAGGCGTCCTGATCCGCATGCGGGTCGAGGGTGGACGCCGAGAGACATTTACGGTCACGGATCGCCGGTCGGCGCGCCGTGGCTGCTGCATTGAGAGCGGGCCTCGCAAGGGGCCGCGATTGGGAAAACAGAATGGCCAAGTCCACCGACGGTCTCGCCTTGGGTAAGATCGCTGCCGCCACGTCGTTTACCGGCAAGAAGCGCATTCGCTACAGCTTCGGGCGCATCCCCGAAGCCGTGCAGATGCCGAACCTGATCGAGGTTCAGCGCGCTTCCTATGAGCAGTTCCTGCAGCGCGAGTCGCGCCCGGGCCTGCGTAACGACGAGGGCATTGAAGCGGTCTTCAAGTCGGTCTTCCCGATCAAGGACTTCAACGAACGCGCCGTCCTGGAATACGTCTCCTACGAGTTCGAAGACCCGAAGTACGACGTCGAAGAATGCATCCAGCGCGACATGACCTATGCCGCGCCGCTGAAGGTCAAGCTGCGCCTGATCGTCTTTGAGACCGAGGAAGAAACGGGCGCCCGTTCGGTCAAGGACATCAAGGAGCAGGACGTCTACATGGGCGACATCCCGCTCATGACGGACAAGGGCACCTTCATCGTCAACGGCACCGAGCGCGTGATCGTCTCGCAGATGCACCGTTCGCCGGGCGTCTTCTTCGACCACGACAAGGGCAAGACCCACTCGTCCGGCAAGCTGCTGTTCGCCGCCCGCGTGATCCCGTACCGCGGCTCGTGGCTGGACTTCGAGTTCGACGCCAAGGACATCGTCTACGTCCGTATCGACCGTCGTCGTAAGCTGCCCGCCACCACCTTCCTGCTGGCCCTCGGCATGGACGGCGAGGAAATCCTCAAGACCTTCTACGAGACGGTTCCGTACGAGAAGCGCGGCGAAGGCTGGGTCACGCCCTACAAGCCGGAACGCTGGCGCGGCGTGAAGCCGGAGTTCGACCTGGTCGACGCCGACACCGGCGAAGTGGTCGCCCCGGCCGGTCAGAAGATCAGCGCCCGCGCCGCCAAGAAGCTGGCCGACGGCGGACTGAAGTCGCTGTCGCTGGCGGCTGACGCCCTGCTGACCAAGTATCTGGCCGCTGACGCCGTCAACTACCAGACCGGCGAGATCTACGCCGAGGCGGGCGACGAGCTGGACGCCGCCGCGATCGAACTGCTGGAAGCCAACGGCTTCACCACCATCGACGTGCTGGACATCGACCACGTCACGGTCGGCGCCTACATGCGCAACACCCTGCGCGTGGACAAGAACACGGGCCGCGAGGACGCGCTGTTCGACGTCTATCGCGTCATGCGCCCGGGCGAGCCGCCGACGCCGGAAGCGGCCGAGGCCATGTTCAACTCCCTGTTCTTCGACGCGGAGCGCTACGACCTGTCGGCCGTGGGCCGCGTGAAGATGAACATGCGTCTGGAAACCCCCGAGGTTTCGGACGAAATCCGCGTCCTGCAGAAGGACGACGTGCTGAAGGTGCTGCAGATTCTGGTCGGCCTGAAGGACGGCCGCGGCGAGATCGACGACATCGACAACCTGGGCAACCGTCGCGTGCGTTCGGTCGGCGAGCTGCTGGAAAACCAGTACCGCGTCGGTCTGCTGCGCATGGAGCGCGCCATCAAGGAGCGCATGAGCTCGGTCGATATCGACACGGTCATGCCGCACGACCTGATCAACGCCAAGCCGGCCGCTGCGGCTGTGCGTGAATTCTTCGGCTCGTCGCAGCTGTCGCAGTTCATGGACCAGACCAACCCGCTGTCGGAGATCACCCACAAGCGTCGCCTTTCGGCGCTTGGCCCGGGCGGTCTGACGCGTGAGCGCGCGGGCTTTGAAGTCCGCGACGTTCACCCGACACACTACGGCCGCATCTGCCCGATCGAAACGCCGGAAGGCCCGAACATCGGTCTGATCAACTCCCTGGCCACCCACGCCCGCGTGAATAAGTACGGCTTCATCGAAAGCCCGTACCGTCGCGTGGTCGAAGGCAAGGCGACGGAAGAGGTGGTCTACATCTCGGCCATGGAAGAGGCGAAGCACGTCATCGCCCAGGCCAACATCGACCTGAAGGACGGCGAGATCGTCGAGGAGCTGGTGCCGGGCCGTATCAACGGCGACTCCCAGCTGCTGACCAAGGAAACGGTCGACATGATGGACGTGTCGCCGAAACAGGTCGTTTCGGTCGCCGCCGCCCTGATCCCCTTCCTGGAAAACGACGACGCCAACCGCGCGCTGATGGGCGCCAACATGCAACGTCAGGCCGTGCCGCTGGTGCAGTCGGACGCGCCGCTGGTCGGCACCGGCATGGAAGCGGTCGTGGCCGTGGACTCCGGCGCCGTGGTGATCGCCCGTCGTGACGGCGTGGTCGAGCAGATCGACGGCACCCGCATCGTGGTTCGCGCCACGGGCGACGTGGACGCCGGCCGTTCGGGCGTCGACATCTATCGCCTGTCGAAGTTCCAGCGTTCCAACCAGTCGACCTGCATTAACCAGCGCCCGATCGTGCGCGTGGGCGATGAAGTGAAGGCCGGCGACGTGATCGCCGACGGCCCGTCGACGGACCTGGGCGAACTGGCTCTGGGCCGCAACGTCCTGGTCGCCTACATGCCCTGGAACGGCTACAACTTCGAAGACTCCATCCTGATCTCCGAGCGCATCGTGCGCGACGACATCTTCACCTCGATCCACCTGGAAGAGTTCGAGGTCATGGCCCGCGACACCAAGCTGGGCCCGGAAGAGATCACCCGCGACATCCCGAACGTCGGCGAGGAGGCCCTGCGCAACCTCGATGAGGCGGGCATCGTGGCCATCGGCGCCGAAGTCCAGCCGGGCGATATCCTGGTCGGCAAGGTGACGCCGAAGGGCGAAAGCCCGATGACGCCGGAAGAGAAGCTGCTGCGCGCCATCTTCGGCGAGAAGGCTTCGGACGTGCGCGACACCTCGCTGCGTCTGCCGCCCGGCGTCGCCGGCACCATCGTCGATGTGCGCGTGTTCAACCGCCACGGCATCGACAAGGACGAGCGCGCCATGGCCATCGAGCGCGCCGAGATCGAGCGCCTGGGCAAGGACCGCGACGACGAGCTCAAGATTCTTGAGCGCAACGTCTACGGCCGCGTGAAGCCGCTGCTGCTCGGCAAGACCGCCGTGTCCGGCCCGAAGGGCATGGGCCGCGGCGAGGTCACCGAAGAGAAGCTGGCCGAAGTGTCCAAGGGCCTGTGGTGGCAGGTCGCCCTCGACGACGAGAAGGCGATGGGCGAGCTGGAGGCCATGAAGAAGCAGTTCGAGGACGCCCGTAAGGCCCTCGACCGCCGCTTCGAAGACAAGGTCGAGAAGCTGCAGCGCGGCGACGAGATGCCGCCTGGCGTCATGAAGATGGTCAAGGTCTTCGTGGCCGTGAAGCGCAAGCTGCAGCCGGGCGACAAGATGGCCGGCCGTCACGGCAACAAGGGCGTCATCTCCAAGATCCTGCCGATCGAGGACATGCCGCACCTGGACGACGGCACCCACGTCGACATCGTTCTGAACCCGCTGGGCGTGCCGTCGCGCATGAACATCGGCCAGATCTTCGAAACCCACCTGGGTTGGGCCGCCGCTGGCCTGGGCAAGCAGATCAAGGGCTTGCTCGAGCAGTGGATGGACGGCGGCATGCGCGACGCCCTGGTGTCGCGTCTGACCCAGATCTACGGCGCCGACACTCCGCTTCCGCAGAGCGACGAAGAGCTGATCGAACTGGCCCAGAACCTGTCCAAGGGCGTTCCGTTCGCGACTCCGGTCTTCGACGGCGCGCGCATCTCGGACATCGAGGATTTGCTGGAATCGGCCGATCTGGATCGTTCGGGTCAGTCGATCCTGTTCGACGGCCAGACCGGCGAGCAGTTCAAGCGTCCGGTCACGGTCGGCTATGTGTACATGCTGAAGCTGCACCACCTGGTCGACGACAAGATCCACGCCCGCTCGATCGGCCCGTACTCGCTCGTCACCCAGCAGCCGCTGGGCGGTAAGGCGCAGTTCGGCGGTCAGCGCTTCGGGGAAATGGAGGTCTGGGCTCTGGAAGCTTACGGCGCCGCCTACACCCTGCAGGAAATGCTGACGGTGAAGTCGGATGACGTGGCCGGCCGGACCAAGGTCTACGAGGCCATCGTCCGCGGTGACGACAGCTTCGAGGCCGGCATCCCCGAGTCCTTCAACGTGCTGGTGAAGGAAATGCGCTCGCTGGGCCTGAACGTGGAGCTGGAAAACAGCTGACCGGATCAAGCGCCCTTCCTCGCTTCGGCGGGGGAGGGCGGTCCGCCTGTTCTCCTCTCTGAATGATTTTCGCGGGGCATTCCCGCAGAAGGAATAAAGATGAACCAGGAAGTCCTGAACATCTTCAACCCGGTCCCGGTCACCCCGACCTTCGACCAGATCAAGATCGCCCTGGCCTCGCCGGAGAAGATCCGTTCGTGGTCGTTCGGCGAGATCAAGAAGCCGGAAACCATCAACTACCGCACGTTCAAGCCCGAGCGTGACGGCCTGTTCTGCGCCCGTATCTTTGGCCCGACCAAGGACTACGAATGCCTGTGCGGCAAGTACAAGCGCATGAAATACAAGGGCATCATCTGCGAGAAGTGCGGCGTTGAAGTCACCCTGGCCCGCGTTCGCCGCGAGCGCATGGGTCACATCGACCTGGCCGCTCCGGTCGCCCACATCTGGTTCCTGAAGTCGCTGCCGTCGCGCATCTCGCTGATGCTGGACATGGCGCTGAAGGACGTCGAGCGCGTCCTGTACTTCGAGAACTACATCGTCACCGAGCCGGGCCTGACCCCGCTGAAGCAGAACCAGCTGCTGACGGAAGACGAATTCTATCACTATCAGGAAGAGTTCGGCGACGACGGCTTCACTGCCGAGATCGGCGCCGAGGCGGTCCGCAACCTGCTGATGGCGATCGACCTGAACGCCGAGGCCGAGAAGCACCGCGCCGAACTGGCCGACAGCCCGTCGGAGCTGAAGGCCAAGAAGGCCTCCAAGCGTCTGAAGCTGATGGAAGCCTTCATCGAGTCGGGCAACAAGCCCGAGTGGATGATCCTGACCATCGTGCCGGTCATCCCGCCGGAACTGCGTCCGCTGGTGCCGCTGGACGGCGGCCGCTTTGCGACCTCGGACCTGAACGACCTGTATCGCCGGGTCATCAACCGGAACAACCGCCTGAAGCGCCTGATCGAGCTGCGCGCGCCGGACATCATCATCCGCAACGAAAAGCGGATGCTGCAGGAATCGGTCGACGCCCTGTTCGACAACGGCCGTCGCGGTCGCGTCATCACCGGCGCGAACAAGCGTCCGCTGAAGTCGCTGGCCGACATGCTGAAGGGCAAGCAGGGCCGCTTCCGTCAGAACCTGCTGGGCAAGCGCGTCGACTATTCGGGCCGTTCGGTCATCACCGTGGGCCCCGAGCTGAAGCTGCACGAGTGCGGCCTGCCCAAGAAGATGGCGCTGGAGCTGTTCAAGCCGTTCATCTACGCACGTCTGGACGCCAAGGGCCTGTCGGGCACCGTCAAGCAGTCCAAGCGCATGGTCGAGCGCGAACAGCCCGCCGTTTGGGACATCCTGGACGAGGTCATCCGCGAGCACCCGGTCCTGCTGAACCGCGCGCCGACGCTTCACCGTCTGGGCATCCAGGCGTTCGAGCCCAAGCTGATCGAGGGTAAGGCCATCCGCCTGCACCCGCTGGTCTGTACGGCGTTCAACGCTGACTTCGACGGCGACCAGATGGCCGTGCACGTCCCGCTGAGCCTCGAGGCCCAGCTGGAAGCGCGCGTGCTGATGATGTCGACGAACAACATCCTGTCGCCCGCCAACGGCAAGCCGATCATCGTGCCGTCGCAGGACATCGTCCTGGGCCTGTACTACCTGTCGCTGGTCAAGGAGAACCAGCCGGGCGAAGGCAAGCTGTTCGCCAACATGGGCGAGATCGACGCGGCCCTGGACGCCCAGGTCGTCAAGCTGCACACCAAGATCAAGGCGCGCTGGACCGAGATGAACTCGGACGGCGAAGTCGTGACCAAGGTGATCGACACCACGCCGGGCCGGATGAAACTGGGCGCTCTGCTGCCGCTGAACCCGAACATCGGCTACCGGCTGCTCGAGAAGAACCTGACCAAGAAGGAAATCGGCAACCTGATCGATCAGGTCTACCGTCACTGCGGTCAGAAGGCGACGGTCATCTTCGCCGACCAGATGATGCAGATGGGCTTCCGCGAAGCGGCCAAGGCCGGCATCTCGGTGGGCAAGGACGACATCGTCATCCCGGCCAAGAAGGAACAGCTGGTCAACGAGACCCGCACTCAGGTCGAAGAGTACGAGCAGCAATATGCTGACGGCCTCATCACCAAGGGCGAGAAGTACAACAAGGTCGTCGACGCCTGGGCCAAGGCCACGGACAAGATCGCCGACGAGATGATGGGCGAAATCGCCCAGCCCCGCGTCCTGATCAAGGGCCAGGAGCCCGACATCAACTCGGTCTTCATGATGGCCAACTCGGGCGCTCGTGGCTCGCAGGCTCAGATGAAGCAGCTGGGCGGCATGCGCGGCCTGATGGCCAAGCCCTCGGGCGAGATCATCGAGACGCCGATCATCTCGAACTTCAAGGAAGGCCTGACCGTCCTTGAGTACTTCAACTCCACCCACGGCGCCCGTAAGGGTCTGGCCGACACCGCGCTGAAGACCGCCAACTCGGGTTACCTGACCCGTCGTCTGGTGGACGTGGCGCAGGACTCCATCGTCACCGAGGAAGACTGCGGCTCGACGCGCGGCATCACCCTGCGCGCCGTGGTCGAAGGCGGCGACGTGCTGGTCTCGCTGGGCCAACGTGTCCTGGGTCGCTATGCGGCTGAGGACATCAAGGAGCCGGGCGGCGAAGTCCTGTTCCCTGCGGACACCTACCTGCAGGAAGAGGAAGTCGAGCTGATCGACAAGGTCGGCGTCCAGTCCATCAAGGTCCGTTCGGCCCTGACGTGTGAAGCCGACGCCGGCATCTGCGGCATGTGCTACGGCCGTGACCTGGCGCGCGGCACCAACGTCAACATCGGCGAAGCGGTCGGCGTCATCGCCGCCCAGTCGATCGGCGAGCCGGGCACCCAGCTGACGATGCGTACCTTCCACATCGGCGGTACGGCCCAGGTGGCGGAAACCTCGTTCTTCGAGGCGACCAACGCCGGCATCATCAAGGTGGCCGGCCCGACCGTTATCGCCGCCCACGGCGATCCGGTGTCCATGAGCCGCAACGTCGTGGTCACCGTGACCGTCGACGGCAAGGACCGCGAATCCTACAAGGTGCCGTACGGCGCGCGCCTGCGCGTCAAGGACGGCGGCGAGGTGGTCAAGAACCAGCGCCTGGCCGAGTGGGATCCCTACACCACCCCGATCCTGACGGAAGTCGGCGGCGTGGTGCGCTTCGAAGACCTGGTCGAAGGCCTGTCGGTCAAGGAAGAGACCGACGAAGCCACCGGCATCGCCCAGCGCGTCGTGTCGGACTGGCGCGCCAGCCCGCGCGGTTCGGACCTGCGTCCGGCCGTCGGCGTGACCCAGGGCGACAGCTACGCCAAGCTGTCGAGCGGTTCTGACGCGCGTTACCTGCTGCCCGTGGGCGCCATCCTGTCGGTGGCGAACGGCGACGAGGTCAAGCCGGGCGACATCGTCGCTCGTATCCCGACCGAAGGCGCCAAGACCCGCGACATCACCGGCGGTCTGCCGCGCGTGGCCGAACTGTTCGAAGCCCGTCGTCCGAAGGACTGCGCGGTCATCGCCGAGATGGACGGCCGCGTCGAGTTCGGTCGCGACTACAAGAACAAGCGCCGCATCAAGATCACCCCGGAGGTCGATGCAGACGGCAACCAGGGCGAAGCGGTCGAGTTCCTGATCCCGAAGGGCAAGCACATCTCCGTCCACGACGGCGATCTGATCCAGAAGGGCGACTACATCATCGACGGCAACCCGGATCCGCACGACCTGCTGCGCATCCAAGGCGTCGAAGCGCTGGCCGAGTATCTGGTGAACGAAGTGCAGGAGGTCTACCGACTGCAAGGCGTGCCGATCAACGACAAGCACATCGAAGTCATCGTCCGTCAGATGCTGCAGAAGGT
>DJDA01000013.1:0-745 GCA_002430835.1 Brevundimonas sp. UBA5936 | reverse complement strand
ATCGTGGGTCGTCTGATCCCTGCCGGTACGGGCTCTTACCTGCGCAGCCTGCAGAAGATCGCCAATGAGCGTGATGCTGAGCTGACCCAAGCCCGCGAAGATGCGGTTGAGCCGCTTCCCGCGGATCTGGCCCTGGAGCTGGAGCAGTCGGCCGACTGATCCGGGTCTCGGCAAAGACTGAAGAGGGCGGCGTCGAAAGGCGCCGCCCTTTTTGCTTGGTCTGCCGTGCTTTGCGCTGTTTGCAGCCGTTGGGCGTGCGTGAGCTGAGAGGGGGCCTACTGCGGCCGCATCGGCTCGCGCGGACCGGCGGCGCCGGGCGTCATCGGGCGGCCGGAGGCCGGGGCGCCGTCGCGGCGGGTCTGGACGTTGCGGTTGGAGTCCATCTGCATCGAGGAATCCAGGTGGGCGCCCGCGCAGCCCGTGCCGAAGTTGGAGCCGGGGCAGTCTTGTGGCGCCAGAACGCCGACGCCGCCGCTGAGCGGACGTCGCTGGGCTTCGTAGCGCTGCATCTCGCGCGCGCCTTCGCGGGCGAAACGGGCGTCGCGCTCGGCGTGGCCGGTGCCGGTAATGCGGCCGTTCTCTGCGCCCTGCGCCGCGCGGGCGTTGAAGCGTTCGTCGCAGATGATCTCTTCCCCGCGTCGCAACAGTTGGCCGGCGGGACAGCCGGCGGGCGAGGTGCGCAGCGCGCGCGCGTTGCGCCCGGCCTGGCCCTCAGGCGTCACCCGCCAGGCGTCGGACACGCCGT
>DJDA01000012.1 GCA_002430835.1 Brevundimonas sp. UBA5936 | reverse complement strand
GCGTGGTCCTGCTGATCGCCTTCATCGTCGTGGGTCTGTTCCTGGCCGCCCGCCCGGCGCCGGATCAGGTGCAGGGCATGGTAGAGGCCGAGACCTTCACCGTCGCCACCAAGGTGCCCAGCCGTGTCGAACGCTTCCTGGCCGCCGAGGGCGATCAGGTGAAGGCCGGGCAGGAACTGGCCCTGATGAGCAGCCCCGAGGTCGAGGCCAAGGACGCCCAGGCCCGCGCCCTGCTGCAATCGACGCAGGCCATCCAGTCCATGAGCCGCGAGGGCGCCCGCGCCGAGGACGTGCAGACGGTCGAGTCGATCTGGCGCGCCTCCCAGGCTGCCGCCCGCCTGGCCGACCAGACCGCGCGCCGGGCCGAAAACCTGTTCGCCGAGGGCGTCATCTCGGCCCAGCGCCGCGACGAGGCCGTCGCCGCCCGCGCCGCCACCGCCTCCCAGACCGAGGCCGCCCGCCAGCAGTATCTGAAGGCCCTGGCCGGAACCCGGCCGCAGGAGAAGTCGGTCGCCGACGCCAACGTCAGCGGCGCCCGCGCCGCCGTCGCCGAGGTCGAGAGCCTGCAGGGCGAGACCCGCCTGACCGCCCCCCACGGCGGCGAGGTGTCCGAACGCTTCGCCAATGTCGGCGAACTGGTGCTGACGGGGGTGCCGGTCTTCACCATCGTCGACACGGCCGATCCCTGGGTCACCTTCAGCGTGCGCGAGGACCAGTTCCGCGACCTGAAGATCGGCGCCGCCGTACGCGGCGACGTGCCCGCGCTGGGGATCAAGGGCGCCGCCTTCCGCGTCACCGCCATCAGCCCCCAGGGCGAGTTCGCCACCTGGCGCTCGACCCGCCAGTCCAGCGGCTATGACGTGCGCAGCTTCCAGGTGAAGGCCAAGCCCGCCCGGCCGATCGAGGGTCTGCGGCCAGGCATGAGCGTCCTGTTCGACTGGTCGTCGCGATGAAGGGCGGCGCGGCCGTCTTCCTCGCGGCCGTTCAGGACGAGACGCGGCGGCTGGCGACCCGGCCGTGGGACGCCTTCGTCGCCTTCGGCCTGCCGCTGATCCTGCTGGCGGTGATCGCGGCCATGCTGGCCCCCGGCGTGATCCGCCAGGTCCCGGTCGCCGTGGTGGATCAGGATGACTCGGCCTTCAGCCGCGCGGCCATCCGCAACATGGAGGCCAGCCCCGGCGTGCGCGTGGCCCACGCCCCGGCGACGGTGGACGAGGCCGTGGCTCTGATGCGACGCGGCGAGGTCTACAGCATCGCCCATTTCCCCTCGGGCTTCAGCGAAGGCGCCTTCCGCCGCCCCGAACAGACGACCGTCTCCTTCAACGGCGCCTTCCAGACCGTCGGCGCCCTGTCGGCCCTGGGCCAGTCCTCGGCCATCGCCTCGGCCGCAGCGCCCCGGCTCGAGGAGCGCGCGCGCCAGATGGGCCTGCCCGCCACGGCGCTGGAGCCGCCCGCCGTCCAGGTGTCGATCATCGGCAATCCGCAGTTGAACTTCGAGCTGTTCCTCGGCGGCCTGCTGGCGCCCGGCGTGCTGCACCTGCTGGCGGCCTGTTCAGCGGTGCTGGCGGTCGGACGACTGATGCAGGGCGGCTCGTTCCAGGCGTTCAGGGCGCAGACCGACGGGCGGACGACGGCGGCCCTGATCGGGCGGCTGACGCCGCACTTCGTCATCTTCACCCTGTGGGGCCTGGCCTGGATCGGCTGGCTGTGCGGGGTCAGGGGCTGGGGCGTGGCGGGGTCGCTGCCCCTGCTGATGCTGGGCGTGGTCGCCCTGATGGCGGTCAGCGTCGCCCTGTCGGCCCTGCTGGTCGCCCTGCTGGGAGATGTCGACATGGCCTTCTCGGCCACCGCCATCTATTCGGGCGCGGCCATCGCCTTCTCGAACGGCACCCTGCCGCTGGATCACGGGCCGCGCTTCGCCCGGATCTGGAGCGACATCCTGCCCTACACCCACTATCTGCGCCTTCAGACCGGCCAGATGGTGACCGGCGCGGCGCCCGGCGGGGCCTGGCGCGATCTGGCGATCCTGAGCGTCGTCACCCTGGTCGCCCTGATCCTGTCGGCCGTGCTGATCCGCCTTCGCGCCCGCCGCGCGCCCAAGGCCGAGGCGCTGGCCTTTCCTCTGCCCGAACAGGGCGTCGGCGCCGCCTTCATCGCGACCTTCCGCAACCTGCCGCGCGCCCGGCCGGTCAGCAGCCTGCTAATCCTCGCTGTCGTTCTCTACGCCTTCTACTATCCGGCGGCCTACGCCGGGCAGGCGGCGACGGGCCTGCCGGTCGCCGTGGTGACGCCGACGCAGAGCGCCCTGACCCGCGCCCTGGTCGAGGATCTGAACGCCTCCCACGCGGTCGAGGTCGCCGCCGTCATTTCCTCGACCGCCCAGGCCTCCGACCTGATGCGGCGCGGCGTGGTCGACGGCGTCGTCATCCTGCCCGAACGGTTCGAAGCCGACCTGGCGCGCGGCGCGCCCGACGGCGTGGCCGTTTGGCTGAACGGCGGCTATCTGGTCCGCGTCACCTCGGTCGGCAAGGCGGTCGCGGCGGCCGCCGCCCATGTCGCCGAGACTCGGCTGGAGGGCCTGCCCGAGGCCGCCCGCGCGGCCCAGTTGGCGCCGAGCCTGAAACAGGTCTCCCTGTTCAACCCAACCGAGGGCTATGGCGACTACGCCGTGCCCGCCGTCAGCCTGATCATCCTGCAGCAGACCCTGCTGCTGGGTGCGGGCGTCATCGCCGCCTTGCGTCGCGAGACCGGCGCCGCCCCCATGCGACGTAGCGCCCGCCTGGGCCTGTGGCTGGCGCTGACCGCGATCGGCACGGCCTCCTGCCTGTTCTATTTCGGTTTCGTCTTCTGGTTTCAGGACTATCCGCGTGCGGGCGACATGGCGGGGGTGATCCTGCTGGCGCCGATCTTCGCCGCCGGGGTCTCGGCGCTGGGCCTGCTGCTCGGCGGTCTGTTCGACAGGCATGAGCGGGTGTTGCAGGTGCTGGTCGGCACGTCAGCGCCGCTGTTCTTCCTGGCGGGCGCGGCCTGGCCGCACTTCATGATGCCCAAACTTCTGGTCTGGCTGGCGCACCTGTCGCCCTCGACCGCGGCGGTTCAGGCCTTCGTGCGGATGAACGCCATGGGCGCCAGCCTGGCCGAGGTCGCGCCCCAGGCCCTGATGCTGGTCGTCCTGGCGCTGGTCTTCGGCGCCCTGTGGCTGTGGCGCGGCGACGAAGGCCGCCGCGCCTGAAGGCTCAGCCCGCCGCCATCGGCGCCGAGACCCCCGCCGAGATCATCTCCTGCGCGCCCTGCTGGAAGCCGAAGTCCGGCACGATCTCGCCCTCGCGGTTCGAAGCCTCGTCCCAGCGCGCGATCAGCTGCTCGCCCGCATCCGCAGCCCCGCCGATCCGCACACCCGGCGTCAGGGTGATGTTGGCCGTGGCGAAATGCCCGCCGCCCGCGCACAGGATGGCCCGCGTCGGCGCCGCCTCGCCCACCAGCGCCAGCAGACCGGGGCTGACCAGGGCCGGGTCCAGCGCCTTCAGCACCTCCTCGGACAGGATGCCCGCCGTCATCTGGGTGGCGGCGGTCGGCGCCAGGGCGTTGACCTTGATGTTATGCTTGGCGCCCTCGATGGCCAGGGTCTGCATCAGCCCGACCTGCGCCAGCTTGGCCGCGCCATAGTTGGCCTGGCCGAAATTGCCGTAGAGGCCGGACGAAGAGGTCGTCATGACGATGCGACCATGGTTCTGCGCGCGCATGATCTCCCACACCGCCTTGGAGCAGATGGCCGCCCCCATCAGGTGCACGTCCACCACCAGGCGGAAGTCATCCAGCGTCATCTTCGAGAAGCTCTTGTCGCGCAGGATGCCGGCGTTGTTGATCAGGATGTCGATGCGGCCCCAGGCCTTCATCGCCGCCTCGACCATGGCCTGAACCGCGTCGATGTCCGTGACGGAACCCGCCGCCGCCATCGCCTGGCCGCCCGCCGCGACGATCTCGTCCACGACGCCCTGCGCCGCCGCCTCGGTCAGGTCGTTGACCACGACCTTGGCGCCCTGACCGGCCAGATAGAGGGCGTGACAACGGCCCAGGCCCCCGCCTGCGCCGGTCACGATGGCGACCCGATCCTTCAACTGCATGAACATCTCCGATGATGGGTGACTGGAAAATCCGGCGGGGCCCCTAGCCCTTGAAGCCGTCCTTGAGGGCGCGGCGCTCGGCGAAGTCGGCGGCGTCGCGGGCGCGCAGGAAGGGGTTGAAGCGGCGCTCGATCCCCACCGAGGTCGGCACGGTCGCCTCGCCGCGCTCGCGAGCGGCGAAGACGGCCTCGGCATGGGCTTTCAGGGCGTCGTTGGCGTCCGGCAGCGACAGGGCGAAGCGGGCGTTCGACGCCGTATATTCATGGGCGCAGTAAAGGGTCGTCGCCTCGGGCCAGGCGGCGATGCGGTTCAGGCTGTCCCACATCTGTTGCGGCGTCCCCTCGAACAGCCGCCCGCAGCCCAGGGCGAAGATGACGTCGCCGACGAAGGCCAGGGCGTCGTC
>DJDA01000008.1 GCA_002430835.1 Brevundimonas sp. UBA5936 | reverse complement strand
CGCCGGTCGCGCCGATGGCCATCCGGCAGTGCTGCTACTGGACCTGAAGCTGCCCAAGGTAGCCGGTCTGGAAGTGCTCAAGACCGTACGCGAGACCGCCGAGCTGCGTAGCATTCCAGTGGTCATGCTGACATCGTCGCGGGGAGAACCCTGCCTGATGAAAGCCTACGAGCTCGGGGTGAACGCTTACGTCGTCAAACCGGTCGAATTCAAAGATTTTGTCGCCGCAATCTCCGACCTCGGCATCTTCTGGGCCGTGCTCAACGAGCCACCACCCGGTTCGCTGCGACTCAAGCGCGCGCGCAACAAAGACGAAAAGAACTGAACGAGCATTGCCGGCCCGCGCCTGGCGGGCCGTTTCGATGATTCCTGCTTCCTCGACAGGATGGATATGCCAGCGTCAAAGAACATCAGCGTCCTGTTCATCGAGGACAGCCCGAACGACGCCGAACTCGCCCAGCTGGCGCTGGAGCGCAGTGGCTACACCCTGCACACCGAGCTAGGCTACAGCCAGGCCGGCGTGGTGAGAGCGCTGCAGCTACGCGCCTTCGGTCTGATCCTGGCGGACTTCATCCTGCCAGGCTTCTCCGGCAGCCAGGCCTTGCAGGAAGCGCGTCGGCTGGCGCCACAGACCCCCTTCATCTTCCTCTCCGGCGTGTTCGGTGAGGAGCACGCGGTCAACATGATGCGCTCCGGCGCCGTCGACTATGTCCTCAAACAGAACCTTGGCTTTCTGCCCAAGGCGGTGGAACGCGCGCTGGCCGAAGTCAACGAACGGCGTCGCCGTCTGCAGGCCGAGCAGGCGCTGCGCGAGGTCGAGGTGCGCGCGCGCCTGGCCATCGATGCGGCACGCCTGGGCATGTGGGACTACGAACCACAGAGTGGCGCGCTGATCTGGGACCAGCGCTGCCGGGCCATGCTCGGTATCGGTGAACAGGACCCGGTAGACATGCCGCTGTTCGAACGGCTCTGCCACCCGGAAGACCGCAAGCGGATACGCGAGGAGATCGCCCGCGCCTTCCCCCCGGCGGCGGGGGTCTACAAGTGGCTGGGTCTGGACGTGAACACCGTCGGGCTGGAGGTCGAGGCGCTGCGGGGCCGCACCACGCCGCATGATCCCGGCCGCACCCTGGTGTCGGGCGCGCTGCGCAACATTCGCGACATCGAAGTCGTTCCGCCGCCGCTGGTCGTCGTCCTCAAGGACGCCAAGGGCGCGACGGTGACGCGCCGCGTCCTGCGGCTGGACGGGCCGCCCATCCTGCCGGGCCAGGTGCAGGGCTTCGCCGTGGTCATTCCCGATCCTCAGGGGCGGGTGGCGGGATTGAGCGTCGACTATCTGCTTGAGGACGCGCCCAGGCCTGCCGCCAAGGCGTCCTCCAAGTCGCTCCCCGCGCCGCGCGCAAAGACCTCGGCCGACAGCGCCGTGCGGGAAGACGGCGGCCTGCGCCGCTGAGCGGCCTCGACCTTGGTCCAGCCGCTTCGCCTCTCGACTCCGCCCCCGTCCAGGCGGTATCGGCGGGGGCATGGCTGACACTCGAGCGACCCCCGCCCCCACGGTTCTTCTGTCCCAGGCCGAGATCGAGGCCGTCGTGGCCGATCTGGCGCGCCGCATCGCCCCCCATGTCGACGACGAGACGGTGGCCGCCGTCCTGCTGACCGGCGGGCTGTGGTTCGCCGCCGACCTGACCCGCGCCCTGGCGCGCGAGGGCCGCAACGTCCGCTTCGACGCCCTGTGGCTGGCCTCCTACGGCGACGAACAGACCAGCCGGGGCCGGATCGAGGTCCGCGCCCCCTATCAGCGCTCGCTCGACGGGCGGAAGGTGCTGATTCTGGATGACGTGTTCGACACCGGCCTGTCGCTGGCCGAGGCGGTGCGGATCACCAAGGAGGCGGGCGCGGCCGAGGTGCTGACCTGCGTCTTCGCCCGCAAGCCCTGGCCCAAGCCCCGCGCGCCCGAGCCCGACTTCGTCGGCTGGGAGGCGCCGAACCGCTTCCTGGTCGGCTACGGCCTGGACCACGCGGGCGGCATGCGCGGCCTGCCGGACATTTGCGCGCTGGACTGAGGCAAGTGGCGAGGTTTCGCCGGCCGCCTCTGACCCCTCTCCCGGCGGGAGAGGGCTTGAGCGCACGAGAGCGTCAGCGATCGTTCTTGCGCGAAAGGGTGAGGGGCTTGTCCCGTCAGTCGGCGTTAGCCGTCGCGGAACTCGCTACTCGCTATGCGAGCCAGTCCGCCATCGGTTCGCGGGCGAACATTTCGTCATAGGTCGGGCGTGGGCGGATGACGGCGTAGCGGTCGCCGTCGACCAGAACCTCGGCGGCCAGGGGGCGGGTGTTGTATTCGCCGCTCATCACCGCGCCATAGGCCCCGGCGCTCATGAAGACCACCAGGTCGCCTGCCTTCAGCGGCGGCAGGTCGCGATCGCGCGCGAAGGTGTCGCCGGTCTCGCAGACCGGCCCGACCACGTCGTGGGGCAGGGCTTCGCCCGCCGTCGGCCGCACCGGCTTCAGGTCGTGGAAGGCGTCGTAAAGGGCCGGGCGCATCAGATCGTTCATCGCCGCGTCCAGCACCAGGAAGCGGCGGCCGTCCGTCCGCTCGTTGACCTGGATGACGCGGCTGAGCAGCACGCCGGCGTTGGCAGCCATCAGGCGGCCGGGCTCGAAGGCGGCCTCGACATTCAGCCCGTCCAGCACGCGCGCGGCCATGGCTGCATAGTCGGCCGGGGACGGCGTCGCCGTCTCGCCGTAGTAGGGCACGCCCAGGCCGCCGCCGAGATCGAGGCGGGTGACGCCGTGTCCCTGGGCGCGCAGCTCTTGCGTCATCTGGCGCAGCACCCGGAAGGCGGCCTCCAGCGGAGCCAGGTCGGTGATCTGGCTGCCGATGTGGCAGGCCAGGCCCACGGGCGTGACGTGAGGCGAGTTTGATGCGCGGGCGTAGAGGGCCATCGCCTCCTCGACCGGCACGCCGAACTTGTCGCCCGCGCCGCCGGTGGTGATCTTGGCGTGGCCGCCCGCGCCGATCTTTGGGTTCACGCGGATGGCGATGGCGGGGGCGGCGCCCCTGGCGGCCGCGACGGCGATCAGCCGGTCCAGTTCGGCCGAGGACTCGACGTTGATCTGGCGCACGCCGACATCGATGGCGAAGGCCAGTTCGGCGTCGGTCTTGCCCACGCCGGAGAAGATGATGCGCTCGCTCGGAACGCCCGCGGCCAGGGCCCGGCGGATCTCGCCCTCGGACACGGTGTCGGCGCCGCAGCCGAGTTTCGCCAGGGTCGCCAGCACCGACAGGTTGGAGTTGGCCTTGACCGCGAAGGCGATCAGGGCGTCGCCCAGCACGTCCTTATGCGCGTCGCACGCCTCGCGCAGCAGGCCGTAGTGACGGCGCAGCGTGGCCGAGGAATAGACGTAGGTCGGGGTGCCGACCGTCTCCGCCAGCGCCTCCAGCGAGACGCCCTCGGCGTGCAGGACGCCGTCCTTGAGATCGAAATGGTGCACCGGCGGGGAGTCCAGTCAGAAGGTCGGAGCGAAGGCTCAGTTCACCTGCGGCGGCTTGCCGAACGGGTCGGACGTGCCGTTGTCGATGGGCATCTGGCGCGGCGGCAGGTTCTGCATCGCCGGTTCCGGCAGGTGCTCGGCCGAGCGGTCGCGGATGGCGCGCTCGGTCTGCTTCTTCGGCGTGGCGCCTTGCGGCGGTTCGAGGTCGGCCATGCGGCCGCAAGCCGAGAGCAGAAGGGCGGCGGCGCCCGCCAGGATCAGGGTCTTTTTCACAGGCGGCTTCTCCAGTCGGCGATGCGCGCGCGGACCTGTTCCGGCGCCGTGCCGCCGAAGCTCTGGCGGCTGGCGCAGGAGGCTTCGGGCGTCAGCACTTCATACACGCCTTCGGTGATCCGGCCATCCAGGGCCTGCAATTCCGTCAGCGGCAATTCGCCCAGCCCCAGACCCAGGGCCTCGGCCCGCTTCACGGCGGCGCCGGTGACGTGGTGCGCCTGGCGGAAGGGCAGGTTCAGCTCGCGCACCAGCCAGTCGGCCAGGTCGGTAGCGGTCGAGAAGCCCGCGCCGGCGGCGGCGGCCATCCTTTCGGTGTTGGGGCGGATCACGGCGACCATGGCGGTCATGGCCGTCAGCGCCAGGTCGAGCGCGTCGAAGGCCTCGAACACCGGCGGCTTGTCCTCCTGCATATCCTTGGAATAGGCCAGCGGCAGGCCCTTCATCACCGTGGTCAGGGCGATCAGGGCGCCGTTGATGCGGCCCGTCTTGGCGCGCACCAGCTCGGCCGCGTCGGGGTTGCGCTTCTGCGGCATGATGGACGAGCCGGTGGTCAGGTCGTCGGGCAGGGTGGCGAAACCGAACATCGGCGTCATCCACACCACGATCTCTTCGGCCAGTCGCGACAGGTGGCCCGCCGCGATCGAGGCGGCGGCCAGGCTTTCCAGCGCGAAGTCGCGGTCGGACACGGCGTCGAGGCTGTTGGCCATCGGGCGGTCGAAGCCCAGCGCCTTGGCCGTCATGTGGCGATCGATGGGGAAGGGCGACCCGGCCAGGGCGGCGGCGCCCAGCGGGTTCTCGTTCATGCGGGCGCGGGCGTCGGCGAAGCGCCCGGCGTCGCGGCCGAACATCTCGACATAGGCCATCAGGTGGTGGCCGAAGGTCACCGGCTGGGCCGTCTGCAAATGGGTGAAGCCCGGCATCAGGTCGCCCGCGTGCTGTTCCGCCCGGTCCAGCAGCGCGCCTTGCAGATCCTTCAGCTGCGCCACGGTGCGGTCGCAGGCGTCGCGCACCCACAGGCGGAAGTCCGTCGCCACCTGATCGTTGCGGCTGCGCGCCGTGTGCAGACGCCCCGACGGCTCGCCGATCAGCTCCGACAGGCGGGCCTCGACGTTCATGTGGATGTCTTCATAGGCGTCGCGGAAGGGGAAGGAGCCGTCCCGGATTTCGCCCTCGATGACGTCCAGACCGCCCAGGATGGCCTCGGCGTCGGCCGGCTGGATGATGCCCTGCTGGGCCAGCATGCGACAATGGGCCCGCGATCCGGCCAGATCCTGCGCCCACAGGCGTTTGTCGACGCCGATGGAGACGTTGATGGCCTGCATGATGTCGGCGGGCTTGGCGCTGAAGCGTCCGCCCCATAGAGACTGCCCCTGAGCGGGGACATCTTGCTGTGGTTTGGAAGGCGTATCGGACATGAGCGGCTCTGGGCGGACTTGGGCGGGCGTGGCGACGTTCGCGGTGATCGGCGTGATCGGCGTGGGCGCGGCGCTGCTATACGTCAATCAGAAGGGCGGAGGCAAAGAGTCCGCGCCCGCCGCGGCCGAGACTGTCGACCCGCAGTTGGCGGCCTTCGCCAAGGGATCGCTGGCGGCGCTTCAGACGCCCGCCTCTCAAGACGCCTTTCAGGCGGTGTCCGGCTATGTGTTCAAGGACGCCGACGGCGGCGACGTCCGCCTGGCCGACTTCGCGGGCAAGGTGACGGTGGTGAACCTGTGGGCCACCTGGTGCGCGCCGTGCAAGATCGAGATGCCGACCCTGGCGGCCCTGGCCGACCACTACAAGGCGCGCGAGGATTTCGCCGTCGTCACCGTCAGCATGGATGTCGAGAAGACGGCGGGCGAGGCGCGGGCCTTCATCGCCGAGAACGCCCCGCTGGAATTCTACATCGACCCGAAATTCCAGCTGGCCTTCGAGTTTCCGGGCAAGGGCGCCATGCCCCAGACCATTCTGCTGGATCGTCAGGGCCGGGTGCGCGCCGTCCTGACCGGCGAGGCCGATTGGGCCAGCGCCGAGGCCAAGGCCCTGGTCGATCACCTGCTGGCGGAGGCGTAAGCCGACGAAGGCCCTCCCTCCTGCAGGAGAAGGGAGGGCGTCAGGTTGATGTCCTAGTTCTTGGCCGGGACGCGGGTGTCCGTGGCCGGATCGACGGCGCCGGGGCGACCCTCGGCGGCGGCCTGAGCCTGTTTGTCTTCCAGCTTGTCGGCGACCTTGCCCGCGCCTTCCTCGACCGCCTGGGCGGCCTTCATGGCGCCGGACTCGACGACTTCGCCCGTCTGGGCGGCGACGTCGGCGGCCTTGTCGCCGGCGGCTTCGGCGTTGGCTTCGGCCTTGTTCTGCTCGGCCTGGGTGCAGGCGGCGGCGCCGAGCGCCAGGACCGAGGCGGCGGCGATGGTCAGGATACGAATACGCATGGGTGAAAGCCCCTCTGAGATTTGAACCTTGGCGTTAACGCCTCTGGCCCGCCGGGGTTGCGACCGCCTCAGTCCAGATCGACCGGCAGCGTCTGGCTGGCCAGCAGCCGTTCCGTCGTCGTCCAGTGGTCCGGCCCCTGCCGCTCGACCCAGGCCTGCACCATGTCGCGGCCCAGGCCGTAGTTGATGACATAGGAGCGATAGGTCTCGATGAAGCTCAGCCGCTGCGCCGCCCGGTCGCGCGCGACGAGGTTGTATTTCTGCAGCTGGTCCAGAGCCGTCTCGCGGTCGATCCGCCCGGCCAGATAGTCGTCGGCCACCGTATATTCCGCCCGCGCCAGCTCGCGCGTCAGGGCCAGAAGCTGGGTCTGCGTCTCGGCGGTCGCCGGGTCCAGCCCCGCCAGCGGATAGAGGACGCGCGCCTCGAACTCGGTGCGCTCATGACCGGGGAAGGCCAGGTCGATGCCGTAGTTGGCGCTGCCCTCGGCGATGAAGGACATGGGGCTGAACAGGGGGTAGACGCTCATCTCGACCCAGCCCTTGTCCTTGACGAAGGTCTGTTCCAGCAGGGCGTTGTAGACGTGGTGGCCGGGATAGCCTTCGTGGCAGCCCAGATCGACCGCCCGGTCGATGTAGATGGGCAGGTCGGTGTTCACCTGGATCAGGCTGAAGGCGCCGCCCTTGAACCAGTTGTAGCCGGACCAGGGCTTGTCGTTGACGAACTCCAGCGTGAAGGTCTCGCCGGCGGGCAGGGCCATATGGCGCTCGGTGCGCGCCTTGCACTCGGCGATGGCCGCGCGCATCACCGTATCCAGCCGGTCCTTGGGGATGACGTAGCGGGCGCGGAAGGCGGCGACCCGCTCGGCCAACGGCCCTTCGCCGGGAACCAGGGCGTCGATGCGCGCCAGAACCGGATCATAGGACGCCAGCGGCCGCAACTCCGGCCGCACCCCGAACAGAGCCTCGGCCTCGTCAGCGAACCCCAGCTTCTCGCCCTGCAGCATCCGCAGCCGCGCCGAGGCCGCCGAGACATGGGCCAGCAGATAGGCGCGGCGCTGGCGGCTCTGGTCGTCCAGTCCCCATTCGGGCAGGGCTTCAAGGCGTCGGGTCAGGGCGGCCGCGCCTTCGGCCAACTGGGGCAGGGCGCGCGGATTGACCTTGGCCGCCTGGGCCCATTCGGCGGGGCCGTAATAGGCGTCGACATAGCCCGGCTCGCGCTCGCCGATTTCCAGCGTCAGGGCGACATAGTCGCGCGCCACGGCGTCCAGGCTGTCGGCCGTCGGCTTCGGCGACGCGGCGCAGGCGGCCAGCAGGACGGCGGCGCCCGCCAGGGCGGCGATGGTGGTGACGCGCATGATGCTCCCTCTCTTCAACCGGCACGCTAGGCTGTCGCGCGCCATGCGCCAAGAAGGGACGTCGCGCCGAGATTCAGGGATTGAGGCGATCCGGCCCATGCTGTAAGCACCGCCGTCCGGCCCTCGCGCCGCGCACGCACCCGTAGCTCAGCTGGATAGAGTGCTGCCCTCCGAAGGCAGAGGTCACAGGTTCGAATCCTGTCGGGTGCGCCACGTCTTCCCATGATGGTCGAATATCTCAGGTGCGTGGCGGATCGCTGCGGCGTCCCCTCGCCAATGAAGCGCTTTTCAAGAGTACGGCCTCGGCGGCGTCGTACGCGATGGTCATGCTGGCTTGTGTCGCTCAGGGCGGCGGGCGACACTTCATCGTCGAACGAACGTCGCAGGTGGAAGGCGTGACCGAATCCGTAGCGTTGCTGACCGAGCGAGAGCGCCAGTGCCTCCGGCTGGTCCATGCGCACTTCAACTCGAAGCAGATCGCGCGGGAGCTGGGCATTCGTCCGGGCACGGTGGATCGACATTGCGAGAACGCGACCAGAAAGCTGCAGGTCGAGAACCGCATCGCCGCCGCGCTGGCCCTCGCGGCCCGCGAAGGCGTTGGGGCCGGTTCCCAATCGGGCTCGTTCCCAATACCGAGTGAGGGGCTGATCGCATCGACTGAGGGGGCCGAAAGGACGCCCTATGTTGTCGAGCAACGATCCCATCCCCACCCTGCGTTGGGGCGAAGCCGAAGCCCTCTTCATGAAGATGGCGACGAGCGCCGCCAAACGCCGGATGCTGCCTCATCTCATGGAGGGGGCCCGCAAGCAGGCGCCGTTCCTGACGCCGACCGGCGTGATGAAGGAACTGGCCTATATCGCAGCGGCCATGTTGGACGTGAACTTCGCGCCGACCCAGTCGGACTCGGGCGTCTGGGAAGCATCCTCATCGTCTTCGGCGTCGCCGCCGCAGCCGCGTGGATCCTGACAGCCGCAGCCGGCGCCGAACAGTTCGCCTTCGTGCTGCAGAAGCTGCGGTACGGCTCCTGACGGTTCGCCGGCTACAACACCGGAAGACACTGAACTGATGAAGAGAACCGAGCAGGCGATTCTGATCGCCTCGCGCATTCAACGCGCGCTGAAACGAGCCGAAGACGGCCAGGATCAATCGATCGAACGTCTCGGCGGCCTCGCCCAGGCCCTGACCCGCGGGCGAAAAGACGCGGGCCTGTCGGCCACCGTCGGCCAGCCGGCCTTTGACGCCCTGGCCAGGGCGATGGCGGCTCAGGTCGCTGCGCAGGCCGCGATGGTCGAACTTCACGAGGCCCTCGCCGATGTGAAGGAGACGACGCGCTTCCGCGGCGTGCAACTGGTCGGCCTGGACAAGCAGGACCAGCCGGTGCCCCGCAACGTCCGCCTCTCGCTTATTGAACGGGTGGGCTGAATCGCTCGAGGGTGGCATGGTTCGTCATGTCACCCATCTTTCTGTTCACCATCATCCTGCTGATCGTTGCGACGGGACTTGCGATTATTCGCGGCGGGTCTTGGGAACGCGCCGTCGCGTTCGCCATCATCGTCGGGGGCGTCATCTCCGCCGTCGCGCCGTTCGACCATCGCTCGCCGCCCTGGTTTGCGATCGGTGCGGACGCGGGCGTCTTCCTGCTTATCCTGTATGGCGTCGTCAGCAACGGCCGTCGCTGGTTGGTCGCGGCGGCGGGGTTTCAATTCCTGGTGCTGGCCACACACTACGCCTTCGTCTCCAATCTGCGGTTGGAGCAGTGGGCCTATATTTCGGCCTATTACGTCTGGAGCATCGGCGTGATCGGATCCCTCATCGTCGGCAGTCTCGCCAGAAGACGTAACGGTCCGCCTCTGCAACCTGACGCGCGTCCCGACGTGGGCTGAGCATTCTCGGGCGTCGCACCCGTTCATCACGCGCCTTCATTCTCCTTTAAGTTGTGAATGTGATGATCCTCGCGTCATGAGGTGCGATGATGCGAAGCAAGGCGCGTATCCAGGACAGAAGGCGCGAAGGCGTGGCGGCGGTGGAGTTCGCCATTGTCGGGCCGGTGTTCATCCTGCTGCTGGTGGGGATGATCGTCTACGGCGGGTGGTTCTGGATGGCCCATTCCGTCCAGGCGGTCGTGTCCGAGGGCGCGCGCGCAGCGATCGCCGGGCTGGACGCGGCCGAGCGGGAGCGCCTGGCGCGCGAGGTGGTCGCCTCGCACCTCAAGGATATGGGTCTTGAAGCCGGCGACGCCGTTGTCGAGGTGCGCGCCGAGCCAGGGCGCGTCCGGGTGGAGGTCGCCTATAATGCGGGCGGCCATCCGTTGATGGCCCTGGCTCCCCTGACCGTGCCGCCGCCTCGTATCATTCGCCGCGCCGCCGTGATCCGCATCGAGGAGAGCTGAGATGCGTGGGCTCCGACGTCTGGGCGATGACCGGGGCGGGGTGGCCGTCATGGCCGCTGTGTTCGGCGCCCTGATCTGTGTTTCAGCGGCGCTCGCCGTCGACGTGGGCTCCATGATGCTGAAGGGGCGCGAGGTGCAGGGCGCAGCGGACCTGTCGGCCCTGGCCGCCGCCCAGACCCTGTCGCAGCCCCTGGCCCAGACCCAGGCTGCGGCGACAACCATCGCTCACGCCAATCTGGCGGATTTGACGGCGGTGCAGGTTCAGGTGGGGGGCTATGCTCCGGATCGTCGCCTGAAGCCGACGGAACGCTTTACGCTTGGCGGGGCCCAGCCCAACGCCGCCCGCGTGATCCTGAGCGCGCCGGCGCCGCTCTATTTCGGCCGCTGGATCATGGGGCGTGACAGCGTGGCGGTGTCCAAGTCGGCGACGGCGGCCCTGCCGGGCGGCCAGCCCAGCGCCATCTTTTCCATCGGCTCGCGACTGGCGAGCCTGGACGGGGGGCTGGCCAACGCCCTCCTGTCCGGCCTGTTGGGAAGCAATGTGTCGCTGACGGTCATGGATTATCGCGCCCTGGCCGACGCGCGGGTCAATCTTCTGCAATTCTCGGACGCCCTGGCGGCGGAGCTGGGCGTCACGGCGGGCGACTATGACGCCCTGCTGGCGCATGAGGCCCAGACCGGCCAGGTGCTGAAGGCGTTGGAGGCCGTGGCCGGTTCCGGCGCGCAGAGCGTGCTGGGCAAGCTGACCCGCTTGCCGGCGACCGCGACGGTGAGGCTGGATGAGCTGATCGGGGTCGAGGCGGACGCGCGCGAGGGCTTGCGGCGCGGGCTGGACGCAGAGGTCTCGGCGATGGACCTGTTGATGGCGACGCTGCAGACCGCCAATCAGGAGCGCCAGCTGGCCCTGGACGTGGGCGCTCGCACGGGATTGGCGGATCTCGACGTCATGCTGGCCATCGGCGAGCGGCCCAATCGCGCGCCCTGGCTGACCGTGACCAGCACCGGCGAGCCCATCATCCGCACGGTGCAGACACGCCTCTATCTGAAGGCGACGGCGTTGGACAAAGTCCCGCTGGTCGGCCTGCTGGCGCAGGTCAAGGTTCCCATCCTGATCGAGGCCGCCAGCGCCGAGGCGCGGCTGAAGGCGGTGCAGTGTCAGGGCGCGCCGCGCGTGCTGATCGAGGCGCGGCCGGGCGTGGCTCGCGTGCGCCTGGGCGAGATCGACGAGAAGCGCCTGCGCGACTTCAAGTCCGAGCTCAAGGTCAGCCCGGCCAGGCTGGTGTCGCTGCTGCTCATCACCATCGAGGGCAGCGCCGACATCCAGGTTGCGGACCTGGAGTGGAGCGAACTGCGCTTCACCGGAGCCGAGATCGGCTCGACGCAGCCCAAGAGCGTGCAGGCCAAGGGCTTTGTGAACGGCCTGCTGGTGACGCTGCTGCGGGACGCCAAGCTGACGGCCCTGGGCATACCGCTGCACCTGGTCACTCAACTGCTGGCGGCCGTTCTGACGCCGCTGGGGCCGGTGCTGGACGGCGTGGTTCAGCCGCTGCTGGAACTGCTCGGCGTCCGGCTAGGCGAGGCCGACGTCTGGGTGCATGGCGTGCGCTGTCCGAACCAGGGCGGAGTTCCGCAACTGGTCGGCTGAGGTCAGCGCTTGGGGGTCAGCCCTCGGCGGGACGCAGGCCGTTGGCGGCTTGCTGCACGGCGGCCGGACGGCGCTGGCCGCCGGCGGCGATGACGCGGTCGATGCGGGCCTTCTCGGCGCGGAAGGCGGCCAGATCGGCGCCCGCCAGGACGGTGCCTTCCTGGGTCTTGATGCCGGCCGGATTGATCCGCTGGCCGTTGCGCCAGATTTCATAGTGCAGGTGCGGGCCGGTGGAGGCGCCGGTCGAACCGACGTAGGCCACGACCTGGCCCTGGGTCACGCGCTGACCGGCGCGCATGCCCGAGGCGAAGCGCGACAGGTGGCCGTAGCCGCTTTCCAGGCCGTTCGCGTGGCGGATGCGCAGCCAGTTGCCGTAACCGCCCCAACGACGGGCCTCGACCACCACGCCGTCGGACGGCGCTACGACCGGCGTGCCGGTGGCGGCGGCGAAGTCCATCCCCTGGTGCATCTTGCGATAGCCCGAGATGGGGTGGGTGCGGACGCCGAAGTTGGAGCTGACGCGGCGGAAGTTCTGCAGCGGGGTGCGCATCATGGCGGTGCGCGTGTTCTTGCCCGTGGCGTCGAAATACTGGGCCGTCTTCGAGCCGGCGGGCTGGAAGCGGTAGAAGGCGTGGCCCTTCAACTCGGCGTAGAGCAGTTCGCCGGTCTCCACCGTGCGGCCCGATTCCGTGACCATGCGGTCGAAGACCAGGGTGAACTCGTCCGACGCGCGTACGTCACGCTGCATGTCGAACTTGTGGGCGAACAGCTGGCTGGCGCGGCGCACCACGGCCGAGGTGGCGCCCAGTTCGCGGGCGCTGGCCGACAGCGAGCGTTGCACCTTGTCGTTGGCGACGACGGTTTCCTCGGTGACCTTCTCGTCCAGCGAGCGCAGGCGCAGCGCGCCGTCGAAGCTGCGCGACACGGTCAGCTGGCTAGCCGGGCCGGTGCGCATGGTCAGGCCGATCAGGCGGGCGTCGCCCAGGCCGCCGCGCGGCTTGGACACGGCGGTTTCGAATCGCAGGCCCGCGCGCATGTCGTTCAGGTCGAAGGCGCTGGCGACCGTGGCGGCCACGGCCTTGGCCTCGTCGGCGCCGATGCCGGTGCGGCGCACGGCCTGCTCGAAGGTCTCGCCGCGGCGAATCTGGACGGGGATGGCTTCCGGGGCGGTCATGCCGGCCGGCGCAGCGGCGGCGGCGTAGGCCTGGGCTTCCAGCGATTCGATCTGCGCCGCAGTCAGGGCCGGAACTTCCTCGGCCTTCACCTGTTCATATCCACGACCGGCCAGCAGGGCGATGCCCACAGCGGCGCAGGTCGTCAGCAGGTGCGGCGCGAGCCGGACGGGCTGGCGGCGAGGATCGAACTGAGCCATGGGTCCCCGGCAAGTCGGCGACGCGTTCCGCGCCAAAACAGTCGAATCTCGACGCGTTTGCCGGTCGCCCGACGAACGCGAAGCGAGCCGTATAGCCCGCACGTCCCATCTTGGGAAGATGGAATGTTACGATTGGTTAACGTGGCGGCGATGAGGTGCAGTAATTTAGCGTTCTGCGTGAGTCTCGCGCCAAACTTCGCCTTCTTGTAGTCGAGGTCGATTGGTAGTGGCGGAGGTGTCACGCCGTAGTGCTCATTCTGCAACGACTGTTGTTGTCGCGCATTCTGTGGCGTTGTTGCCCTTCCTGTTAAGTTGAACGCCGCACCCCTTGACCGACGACATCGCCTCCTCAGGGTCCGACGCCGGATCCGCTCATTCCTCTGGCGCGCCGTCCGGAAAGGGCAGGCCGCGGCTGCGGCTGGCGGCCCGGACGCTGCTGATCCTGCTGGCGCTTCTGCTGGTGCTGGCCGCGACCCTCTATCTGAACCGGCGCGCGGCGGCGCGGGAGCTGCTGGTCGGCTGGCTGGACCGCAAGGGCATCGACGCCGACGTCGAGGTCGAACGGCTGGAGCTCAACGGCTTCGTCGGTAAGGTCTCCATCGGCGATCCCAAGAACCCCGATTTCAAGGTCGAGCGGGTCGAGGTCGACTACGCCGTGGGTCTGCCGTGGTCGAAGGCCGGGCTGGGGGTGACGCCCAGCCGCGTCCGTCTGGTCCGCCCGATCGTGCGCGCGGCGTGGAAGGACGGCGAGCTGTCGCTGGGTAGCCTCGATCCCCTGGTCGAGGAGTTCACAGGCAAGCCGCCCAAGCCGGATTCCCGCGCGCCCCTGGTCATCGTCGAAGGCGGCCAGGCGCGGCTCGACACCGAATACGGCCCGCTGCGTCTGCTGGCGGACGCGCGGATCGACGACGGCAAGCTGATGCGGCTGTCGGGGCGGATGCCCGCCGCCTCGCTCAAGAGCGGCGAGACCGAGGCGCGCGGCCTGGCCGGCGTCATCGAGGTGACGACCGTGGGCGACCGTACGGCGGTGAAGCTGAACGTCCAGGCCGAGCGCTTCGCCGTGTCGGGCGTCGGCGGGCAGGGGGCGGCCTTGAGCCTCAGCGGCGACCTGCCCTACCCGGACATGAAGACCCGGCGCGGCGACGGTCGGGTGGGGCTGACCGCGCGGTTGACGGCGGACGAACTGGCGAGCGCCGGGACGACGGCGCGCAAGGCGGTGGCGACGATGGAATTCGCCGGGGCGGTCGAAGGCTGGCTCAACGCCTATAGCCTCAAGGGCGAGGCCAAGACGGCGGCGACGGCGGACCGGCTTCAGGGCGAGGGGATGGAGGTTCGCCAGGCGGCGCTGGACCTCAGCCGCGTGACCCTGTCGACGTCGGGCGGGACGGAAGGTCAGGAGATGAAGTGGCGCGCGGCCTCGCCCCTGCGGCTGACGGCGGCGTCGGGCCGGTTCGGCGAGGCCCGCCTGACCCAGGCGGTCGTCGCCTCAAGCGCGATCGAGGCGGGCGGCAAGGGCGGCGCCTTCGAGGTGCGGGGTCCGGCGACCTTGAGCGCGCAGCGGCTGGCGACCGGCGCTGTGGCGCTGAGCGGCGCGCGCGGCCGCCTGGATTTCGACCTGGTGCGGGACTCCATCACGCGGATCAGCGCGACCGGCGCGCTGGGGGCCGATCGGGTTTCGGCGCCGGTGCTCGGCGCGCCGCTGGCCGACGACCTTCCGGAACTGGCCGAGTTGAAGAGGGCGCTGGGCGCCTTCGCCGTGGATGCGCCCCAGGTGCGGCTGGTCAGCGACAACGCCGGGGTCGAACTGACCCTGCTGCGGCCGATCACCGCCCGCCCGGCCAACGGCGGCGAGCTGAGGCTGTCGGCGGCGACGGGGCCGATCCTGTCCCTGACGGCGGACGGAGTGACGCGCGGGGCTTTCAGCGTAGCGTCGATGCGCGGCGGCGGCCTGCCCGAGGCGCGCTTTGACGGCGTTGAATGGCGGCTGACGTCGGGCGGCTTCGCAGCGAAGCTGAAGGGGCAGGCGGCCCTGGACTTCGGCCCGGCGCGCGGGATCGCTTTCAGCACCCAGGGCGAACTGGCCTCGGCGGGCGGGAGCCTGACCTATACGGCGAGCGATTGCATTCCGGTAACGCTGGACAAGCTCGACCTGGGCGAGAACTCGGTCGAGGCCGTGTCCGGCCGCGTGTGCCCGACGTCGGCGCCCTTGTTCGCCTCCCGGAACGGCGCCTGGCGCGCTCAGGCGCGGCTGGCCGATGTGGCGGCGACGGCGCCCGTCTTCGAGGTCGGCTTCACGGACGCCGAGGGCGACCTGGTCGTCGACGGCGCGGCCAAGGGGCTGTCGATGCGGGTGGGCGTCAGCAAGGCCCAGGTTGCGGACACGGCCGATCCGGTCCGCTTCCTGCCGCTTCAGGCCAAGGGCGAGGCGCGGCTGGCGGGCGACGTCTGGAGCGCCGGATTTGATCTCAGCCGACTGGAGCACGCCATCGGTCGCGTCGATGTGCGCCATGACGTTCAGGCTGAAGCGGGCGGAGCGGTGATCTCGGCGCCCAGCCTGGCCTTTACCGAGCATGGACTTCAACCGGACGACCTCAGCCCGCTCGTGGCCGACTATGTGAAGTCGCCGGTCGAAGGCTCGGCCGGGTTCGAGGGGCGGTTCGACTGGGCGGCCGAGGGGGCGACCAGTTCGGGCGTCCTGACGGTGCCGGAGCTGGATTTCACCAGCCCGGCGGGCAAGGTCCAGGGGCTGAAGGGGCGGGTGGAGTTCACCAGCCTGACGCCGCTGATCACCGCCCCGAACCAGACGCTGACCGCCGATCGGGTGCAGACGGTGACGCCGCTGACCGATCTTCAGCTGTCCTTCGGCCTGGACGAAAAGGCCCTGACCATCGGCGGCGGCCAGATCCAGGCGGCAGGCGGGCGCATCAGCGTCGAGCCCCTGTCCCTGCCGCTGACGCCGGGCGAGGGCTGGGGCGGGGTGGTCGTGGTCGAAGGCGTGCAACTGAACGAACTGCTGAAGAGCGCCAATCTTCAGGACAAGGCCGAGTTCGACGCCGTGGTGTCGGGGCGGCTGCCCTTCACCTATGATCCCAAGGACGGCTGGCGCATTGTCGGCGGGGTGTTGAACGGGGTGCGGCCCGGCCGTCTGTCGATCCAGCCTCAGGTGTTCGACGACCTGGCCGCCGGCGGCGGGGGCGAGGCGGGCGTCCCGCCTAACGCCATGCAGGATCTGGCCTATCAGGCCATGCAGGATCTGGCGATCAGCGACCTGACCGCCGAGGTCAACAGCCTGGATCAGGGGCGTCTGGGCGTCCGCTTCCGCATCAACGGCCGCCACGATCCGCCCGAGCGCGAACAGCTTCGCCTGACCTTCTTGGAACTGATCCGCCGCGACTTCATGACCAAGAAGCTGAATCTGCCGTCGGATACGCCGATCGACCTGACGCTGGACACGACCTGGAACGCCAACCAGATCATCTCGGATCTGCTGGAATATGCGCGTCGCGGGGAGACGCCCGTGCTGACGACGGATGAAACGCCTTGAGTCACGGCTGCGCTTTGTTCAGAACCCATTCACACGCCGCTGCGTTTAATGGCGGTGACTTCCAACGCCGCCTTCGGAGACCGGCCTCATGATCAGCAAGCGTCAGATCGTCG
Source organism: Brevundimonas sp. UBA5936 (assembly GCA_002430835.1). Taxonomy (GTDB): domain Bacteria; phylum Pseudomonadota; class Alphaproteobacteria; order Caulobacterales; family Caulobacteraceae; genus Brevundimonas. Next base: position 9,276 of record DJDA01000008.1, on the reverse strand, counting down.
CCATGCTCGGCCTCGGCGCCGTCAGCCTGGCCGCATGCGCGCCTACGGTGAACATCAAGTTCAGCGAGCCGCTGCAGATCTATGCCAAGCTCGACGCCGACATCCGCATCAAGCTGGACCAGGAACTGCAGAACCTGCTCCGCGAAAACCCCAACCTGTTCTGAATGTGAAAGGGGGCTTTGACATGACTTACCGCAAACTCTTCGTGGCCGTGGCCGCTGTCGCTGCTCTGGGCGTCGCCGCCGGCGCCGCCGTGGCTCAGACCGCCTCGCAAAAGGCCCTGGTCGATCAGGCCAAGGCCGCCGGCGCGGCCGGTGAGCAAGCCGACGGCTACGTCGGCGTGCGCACCTCGGTGAACGCCGACACCCAGGCCGCCATCAGCGCGACCAACGCCGGTCGTCGCCAGGCCTACGCCCGCAGCGCCGCCGACGCCGGCACCTCGGCCGAAGTGGCCGGCGCCCGGATGTTCGAGACCCAGCTGCTGCCGCGCATCAGCTCGGGCCAGTGGTACAAGAACGCCCAGGGCCAGTGGGTCCAGCGCTGAGCTGAGCCATGAAGGCGACCTCCAGGAGCGGGCGACTTGTCCGGCTTCTGCGGTCGCTGGTTCTCGCCGTCGCCATATCGGCCGTCAGCACGCTTGGGCTGGCGGCCTATTGGCGTCTGATCGGCGGGGGCGAGATGAGCCTGCACGGCTGGATCGCCATGGGGCTGGGCGTGCTGGGTACGGTCGGCCTGGCATGGGGGTTGATGGCCCTGGCCTTCCGCTCTGATCGCGACGGCTGGGACGATCAGGTCGACAATAGCTTCGACCCTGGCATCGAGAGCGCCGAGGACCGCAAGGACGACGACCTCTACTACTAAGCTTCAGGCGGCGGCTTCCGCCTGGCCGGAGAGGGCGGGCAGGAACAGGCCGCGCGCCAGGGCGTCCACCACCGGCACGGCCACGGCGTCGCCCATCAGCTTCAGCGCCGCGCTTTCGCTGGCGGGCAGGCGATAGGCGTCGTCCACCCCCATCAGACGCGCGGCCTCGCGCCCGGTCAGCCGACGCATGGCGACGCGGCCGCCCTCGACGATGACGACATACTGGCGCGATGAACCGCCCGACGGCGTGCGTAGGCATCCGGCCAGACCGTCGAAGCGCATCTCCAGCCGTTGCAGCTTTTCGCCGTCCTTGGTTCGCACCCGGCGGAAGGCCGCGCCGACGCGCCGCTCGCCCGAGGCCCGGATCGTCTCCAGCCGCGCCCGGTGCAGCGGCGACAGCATGGCCAGCAGGGTCTGCGTCTGGGCCGCGTCGAAACAGGGAACGTCAGCCTCCAGCACGGCCGCCAGATCAAGGTTGCGGCGCGGGGGCACGGCCAGCCGCCACCAGGCCCAGTTCGCCTTCGCCGCTTCGGGCAGGCGCTCCCAGGCGGCGATCAGGCGCGAGGAATGGAAGGGCTGGGCGGGGGCGGGCAGGCGCGGCCCTTCGACGCCCCGCATGGCGACGATGAACAGGCGCGGGCGCGACTGCGGCAGCCACAGCCCCGCGTCGATCTCCAGGGCGCCGACCGTATAGCCGGCCTCGGCCATGGCCCCGCAGACGGCGGCGAAATCCTGCCCTTCGCCTGAGGTCAGCAGGCCGACGACGTTTTCCAGCACGATGACGGGCGGGGCGCGGCCTTCGGCGTCCAACCCCTGCATCAGCTTCCAGAAGCCCCAGAAGGCGCCCGAGCGCTGGGCCTTCAGCCCGCCGCGCGCGCCCGCCAGGCTGACGTCCTGACACGGGGACGAGGCCCAGCACAGGTCGGGCGCGCCTGGAACCTGATCCGGCGTCACCGCCCAGACGTCGGCGTGGATCAGCGAGGTCTCGGGATGGTTGGCGCGAAAGGCGCGCGCCTTGGCCGCGTCGATGTCATTGGCCAGGATGGTGCGGAAGCCTGTCAGTCCCAATCCCGCTAGTCCGCCGCCCGCGAAGAACTCGCAGGCCGTGAAGGCGGCGCCTGCGTTTGCTGCGGGGTCATGACGAATCGGCATGAGGGGACATTAACCCAGGCGAGCAGCTTTGGCGCCTGTCTTGACGGGGAGAAGGCAAACCGGGACTTTGGCCGCGAATTTTCAGAAAGGACCGCCATGCGCGTCGCCCTCCTCTCCGCCGCCGCCCTGTCCCTGACTCTGTCTTTGGCCCTGGCCGGCTGCTCGCAGCCCGCTGAAAAGGCGTCCGCCCCCGTCAAGGCCGAGCCGCGCGCCCTGGCGGGCGTCGATCTGGACCAGCCGGTGCGCGTTCTGGGAACCGAGCCCTTCTGGGCGGTGGAGATCAAGCCGGACGGCCTGACCTATTCCGGCGTCGACCGGGCCGAGCAGAAGGCCGCCAATCCCGGCCCGAGCCTGCAGGGCACGGTCGCCAGCTGGACCGCCAAGACCGAGGCCGGGACGGATCTGGCCGTCACCCTGACGGCGACGGACTGCTCGGACGGCATGAGCGACCGCACCTATCCCCTGACTGCCAAGGTCGAGATCGGGGGTGAGACCCTGACCGGCTGCGCCGCCGCCACGGCCGCCATCGAGAGGGCCGGGGAGAGTGGCCGCGTAGAATAAGGCGAAGCTGGCGCCCGGCTTGCATTGAGCGCTGTTATGCGGCCGGGCTGTCCCCGGTCGGTTCACAGGCCAGGATGGTCCCATGACGCCCGTAGCGACGCCGATCGACATCCGTCCCCTGACTTCGCTCAGGTTCCTCGCGGCCCTGTGGGTCGTGGTCTATCTGATGTGGCCCAATCTGGCGGTTGGCGGCATGCCCGCCCTGGCGGCCAAGGGCTACTTGGGGGTCGAGCTCTTCTTCGTCCTGTCGGGCTTCATCCTCAGCCACGTCTATCTGCAGGCGTTTGGCGAGAAGCGGTTCGGCTACAAGGGCTTCCTGTGGGCGCGCATCGCGCGGGTCTATCCGCTGCACCTGTTCACCCTGTTCGGCGTCATGGCTCTGGGGTTGGCGGCGACGGCGGCGGGCATGGCGATCGACGCCGGCATCCTCAGCTGGAAGACGCTGCTGCCCAACCTGCTGATGGTCCACGCCTGGGGCTTTGCGGGCGAGGCGGGCTGGAACCACCCGTCCTGGTCGATCTCGGCCGAGTGGTTCGCCTATCTGACCTTCCCCGTCTTCGCCGCCGCAGCGTGGAAGCTGCGGAAACGGCCGTGGCTGGCGACGGGGGCGGCGGCGCTGTTCCTTGCCGCCCTCTATGTCGGGTTTGAGCGCGTCGCCGGCTATCGCCTGACCGAGGCGACGTTCAAATGGGGCGCGCTGCGGATCGTGCCCTGCTTCGCCTACGGTTGCGCCCTCTACCTGGTCTATCGCCGGGCGCCCCTGCTGCGCGCGGGCCTGCTGGCCCTGGCGGCGGCGGTCGTGACGGCGCTCAGCGCCTCGCTGATGAGCTGGGACGGGATCACCGTTCTGTCCGGCGGCCTGCTGATCCTTGCCCTGGCCAGCATTCCGGCGAACAAGGCGGGCGTCCTGGGCTCCGCGCCCGCAGTCTATCTCGGCGAGATCAGCTATGCGGTCTATATGCTGTGCGCCCCGTGGCAGATCCTGGCGGTCAATGTCGCGGCGCGCCTGACCGGGGCGGAAGACAAGCAGCTTCCTCTCGTATTGTGGCTGGCGATCATCGCAGGCTTGATTGTCGCGGCCGCGATTGTTCATCAACTGATCGAGCGCCCAGCCCGTCGTTTCCTGCGTGGATGGGCGGCGAAGCGGCGATCATCTGTGGATCAGCCGGGGAAACAGTCGGAAACAGTTCTTCAACATTCTGACCCTATCGTCTAAGGCTTGTCCGCGTTCAGTCGGGAGCACGCCAGATGATGAAACGGCTCACAGCCGCCGCCCTTGCGGCAAGCCTAGGCTTTTTCGCCTTCACCACGACCCCGGCCCAGGCCGGCGATCCCTACTGGCAGTGCGTGACCTTCGCGCGCATGTTCTCGGGCATTCAGATCTTCGGCGACGCCTGGACCTGGTGGCGTCAGGCCGTCAGCAAGTTCCGCACCGGCGACGCGCCTGAGACTGGCTCGGTGCTGGTGTTCCAGCCCCACGGCCGCATGAGCGCCGGCCACGTCGCTGTCGTCTCCGACGTCCTGACCGACCGCGTGATCCGCGTCACCCACGCCAACTGGGGCGGCAGCCGCGGCAAGGTCGAGGAAAACGTCACTGTCGTCGACGTCTCGTCTTCGGGCGACTGGAGCCGGGTGAAGGTCTGGTACAACCCGATCAACGATCTGGGCACGACCGTCTATCCGACCTACGGCTTCATCTATAACGGCGCCCGCGACGCCTTCGCCAATGGCCGTCAGATGGCCGCCAACGCCGCTGCCGAAGACCGCGCCGCCAACTAGGCTTCTCGCGTCGAAAAAGGGTCTGGCCCCGCCCGGCTGATCGGGCGATAGCTGGCGTATGACCGAAGCAAACGACATTCGCGGACACGCTATCGAGACGGCCAAGCACGAGCCGCAGGGCGTGACCTACGCCGGCTATCTGGCGCTCGACGACATCCTGTCCGCCCAGAAGCCGCGCTCCGACCAGCATGACGAGATGCTGTTCGTCATCATCCACCAGACCAAGGAACTGTGGCTCAAGCAGATCCTGCACGAGGTGGCGCTGGCGCAGACGCTGGTGCGCGCGAGCGATCTGGTGCCCGCCTACAAGAGCCTGGCTCGCGTCAGCCGCATCCAGTCGGTGATGACCCAGAGCTGGGACATCCTGGCCACTATGACGCCCGCCGACTACCTGAAGTTCCGCGGCGACCTGGGCGCCAGTTCGGGCTTCCAGAGCGACCAGTTCCGCCGTCTGGAGACCATGCTGGGTCTGAAGGATCCGCGCTTCCTGCGCTTCCACGCCGAACGCCCTGACGCCCATGCGGCGCTGCAGGCGGCCCTGGAGGCGCCCAGCCTCTACGACGACGCCCTGCGTCAGCTGGCCAAGGCGGGCCTGCCCGTGCCCGAGGCCGTGCTCAACCGCGACGTCAGCCAGTCCTATGAGGCGAACGAGGGCGTCGAGGCCGCCTGGCTGGAGGTCTATCGCGACACCGAGCGCTGGTGGCCGCTGTACCAACTGGCCGAAAAGCTTGTCGATCTGGACGACGCCCTGCTGACGTGGCGGCACAAGCATGTGGTCACGGTCGAGCGCATCATCGGCCGTCGTCAGGGCACGGGCGGCACCGACGGCGTCGGCTATCTGGTCGAGACGCTGAAGCGCCGCTGCTTCCCCGAGCTGTGGTCTCTGCGCACCAAGCTGTGACGCTGGAAACCTTCGCCGCTGGCAGGGGTTTCTCTCTTGAGCAGCAACGGAGGTTTCCGATGAGCGGCAATAGCCACGACATCAAGACCCTCAACGGTTTGGTCGAAGGGCTGGTCGACAGCGCCGACGGCTATCATCAGGCGGCCGTGGAGGCGGCGGACGGCCCCTATCGCGCCTGGTTCGAGGCGCAGGCGGCCGAGCGGCGTCGCCTGGCCGAGGGCTTCAAGGCGGCGGTGCGCGAACGCGGCGGATCGCCCGAAGAGGACGGCTCTATCCTGGCCAAGGCCCAGCGCGCCTTCATGGACGTGAAGCACGCCCTGCTGCGCAACGACGCTTCGGTGCTGGGTACGATCGAGAGCGGCGAGGAGCAGTTGACCGCGCGGTTCGAGCGGGCGCTGGCGGATGAAGGCCTGTCCGCCACGACTAAGGAGACCATCCGCCGCGCCTATGACGAGGTCCGGGCGGGGCACGGCCAGCTCAGCGCCCTGAAACAGGGACTGGCGGGATAAAGAGGCGACGCTTCTCCCTCCCCATGAAGGGTAGGGATAGAAACCGCCCAAGCCCTCTCCCGCCGGGAGAGGGGCAATCGTGAGCAACAAAAAAGCCCCGGCGTTTCCGCCGAGGCTTTTGATCTTCAGCGCGAAGCCGAAGCCTGAAATCAGGCCTCGTCGCCAGCCTTCTCGGCCGTGCCGGTGGCGGGGACAGCGACCTTGCGGGCCGTCTGACGCTCGGCGATACGGGCCGACTTACCGCGACGGTCGCGCAGGTAGTACAGCTTGGCGCGACGGACGACGCCGCGACGCTTCACTTCGATGGAGTCGACGTTCGGCGACAGGATCGGGAAGCGACGCTCCACGCCTTCACCGAAGGAAATCTTGCGGACCGTGAAGGTCTCGTTGATGCCGCCGCCGTCACGGGCGATGCAGACGCCTTCGAACGCCTGGATGCGTTCGCGCTCGCCTTCCTTGATGCGCACGTGGACGCGCAGGGTGTCGCCGGGCTGGAAGTCGGGGATGGTCTTGCCTTCGAGCAGGCGGGCTTTTTCTTCGGCAGCGAGCTGCTGGACGATGTTCATAGTGTCTCTCCGGAGCTTATTTGCTCTTTAGCTGTAAGTTGGCGAGATGCCGCTCCCAGAGATCCGGGCGCCGCTCCCGCGTGGTCGCTTCCCTTTGTTCCTGACGCCATCTGGCGATCTTCTTGTGATCGCCTGACAACAGGATCTCGGGGATGTCGTGGCCCTCGAACGTCCGCGGTCGCGTGTACTGCGGATGCTCAAGCAGGTCGTCCTCGAAGCTCTCGGTGGACAGGCTTTCCGCCGCACCCAGAACCCCCGGAACCAACCGGACGCACGCCTCGATCGCCACCATGGCCGCCGCCTCGCCGCCGGCGAGCACCGCGTCCCCGACGGAGACCTCCTCGAACCCCCGGGCGTCGAGCACCCGCTGGTCCACCCCCTCGAAACGGCCGCACAGCACGACGATGCCGTCGGCCTTGGCCCATTCCGTCACTCGCGCCTGCGTCAGGGGTCGACCGCGTGCGCTCATGTACAAAAGCGGCCGGGATGGGCCTTCCAGGCTGTCGAGAGCCCTGGCCACCACGTCCGCTTTCAGCACCTGACCGGGACCGCCACCCGCAGGGGTGTCGTCCAGGAAGCCGCGCTTATCTTCGGAAAACGCGCGAATGTCCAGCGTCTGCAAGTCCCACAGCCCCTTCTCGCGCCAGGCGGTGCCGATCAGCGACACCCCCAGCGGTCCGGGAAAGGCCTCGGGGAACATGGTCAGGACGGTGGCGGTAAAGGGCATGGGCAGCCTCCTAGCCCTTCTCCCCTCGGGGGAGAAGGTGTCATGCGTCAGCATGACGGATGAGGGGGCGGGCGGATGAAGGCGAGACGTCAGCCGCGCGTGCGCTGAAGCCTCCCCCTCATCCGGCTTGTTTCACAAGCCACCTTCTCCCCCGGAGGGGAGAAGGAAGACTTAGTTGGGCGCGCCGCCGCCCTTGGCGATCCAGGCGTCGACCAGGTCGCCCAGAACGTCCAGCGGCACGGCGCCCGAGCCCAGGACCACGGTGTGGAAGTCCTTGATGTCGAAGCGGTCGCCCAGCGCCGTCTCGGCCTTGGCGCGCAGCTCCTCGATCTTCAGCTCGCCGATCTTGTAGCTGGTCGCCTGGCCGGGGTTGGTGATGTAGCGCTCGACCTCCTTCTGGATGTCGCGCTCGGACAGCAGGGAGTTGTGGCGGAAGTAGTCCATCGCCTGCTCGCGGCTCCAGCGCTTGGCGTGCAGGCCGGTGTCGGTCACGAGACGCACCGCGCGCCACAGCTCGGTCGAGAGGCGGCCGAAGTCGGAATAGGGATCCTGATAGAAGCCCATCTCCTTGCCCAGGCGCTCGGAATACAGGCCCCAGCCTTCGGAATAGGCGCCGTAGCCGCCGAAGCGGCGGAAGCTGGGCAGGTGCTCCATCTCCTGCGCATAGGCGATCTGGAAGTGGTGGCCCGGCGCGCCCTCGTGATAGCTGATGCCCTCGATCTGGGGCTTCAGCACCTGGGTCATGTCCGACAGGTTGACGTAGTAGATGCCGGGGCGCGAGCCGTCGGGCGCAGGCGAGTTGTAGAAGGCGATCGAGGCCGTCGCCTCACGGAACGGCTCGACCGCGCGGACCTCCAGCGGGGCCTTGGGCAGGTTGGAGAACCACTGCGGCGCCACGGCCATGACCTGGGCCACGAAGGCGCGGGCGTCGGTCAGATAGGCTTCCTTGCCTTCCGGCGTGTTCGGATACTGGAACTGCGGATCCGTCTTCAGGAAGGCGAAGAAGTCCTGCAGCGAGCCGGTGAAGCCGACCTGGGTCTTGATCGTCTCCATGTCGCGCTGGATGCGGGCGACCTCGTCCAGGCCGATCTGGTGGATCTGGTCGGCGGTCAGGTCGGTGGTGGTCGAGAGCTGCAGGCGGGCGTTGTAATAAGCCTCGCCGTTGGGCAGGCGCCACACGCCCGCGTCGCTGTCGGCCTGGGTCTGCGCCTGGCCGAGCGCCGCCAGAACCGTGTCGAAGCCGCGCTTGTAGGGGCCGGTCAGGGCCTCGCGGGCCGAGGCCAGCAGGCGGTCCTTGGTCGCCTGATCGGCGTCCAGGGCGGCGATCTTCTTCTGGAAGTCGGCCCAGACCGGGTTGTCGGCGCCGCCGTCGAACGGCGCGCCGGCGATCACCGCGCGGGTGTTGTCGATCGAGGGCTCGAAGACGAAGCGCGGCGAGACCACGCCCTTGCCGGCGCGCGCCGTCAGGGTGTCGGCCACCTGGCCCATATAGCGTTCGGCGGCGTTCAGGCGGGCGACATAGGCTTCGGCGTCCGAGACGCTGCCGATGCGGTGGTTGTTGATCAGGAAGACCGGCAGGCTGGTGGTCGGGTTGCCGTTGGCGGCGAACTGGAAGCCCCAGTCGCGCCACTGGTTCGACAGGCGGGCCTGCTGCACCCCGTGTTCGAACAGGCGCCAGGACAGGCGGCTCTGCTCGCTCAGCTTGGTCGGATCGAACTGGGCCTTCATCTGGGCCAGCTGAGCTTCCTGCAGGGCCAGCGAGCGTTCGGCGGCGGCGTCGGAGACGTCGTCCAGCTTGTCATAGTCGGTCTTGCGGCCCAGCGAGGTCATGCGCTGGGGGCTCAGCGCCACGCGCGCCTCGAAGGCCTGTTCGAAGAAGGCGTTGAGCCGGGCGTCCTCGCTCTGGGCCTGGGCGGCGGCAGGGGCCGGCGAGGCTCCTTCGGCCATGACAGCGGGCGCGGCGGCGCAGAGCGCCAGGACGGCGGCGGATGAAATCAGAAGACGACGCATGAGAAAGACCCCCCTCGGTACAATAAGGGCGGCACTCTTCCCCGAAGCGCCGCCGCAGGCAAGCCGCGAGGTATCCGAGGTGAAGATCGCGCATGGCGACAACTATATCCCTCTCCCGGCGGGAGAGGGCTTGAGCGCACGGCGGCGTAGCCGTCGTTCTTGCGCGAAAGGGTGAGGGGTTTGTCCTGTCAGTCGGCGTGAGCCGTTGCG
>DJDA01000029.1 GCA_002430835.1 Brevundimonas sp. UBA5936 | reverse complement strand
GCCTGATCGCCGAGGGCGGCCGCGACGCCTTCTATGACGGTGTGATCGCCGACCACATCGAGCGCTATTTCAAGCGCATCGGCGGCTGGATGACCCGCGCCGACCTGGCCGCCCACCGCACCGAGTGGGTCGAGCCGCTGATGACCACCTATCGCGGGGTCGAGGTCTATTCCCTGGGCCCGAACACCCAGGGGCTGTCAACCAACCAGATCCTGAACATCTGCGAACAGTTCGACCTGAAGGCCATGGGCTTCCAGTCCGCCGCCTCCATCCACGTCCAGGCCGAGGCCAAGCGTCTGGCGTTCGAGGACCGCGCCCGCTACTTCGCCGACGAACGCTTCGCCAAGGCCCCGACCGCCTGGCTGAACTCCAAGGCATACGCCGCCGAACGGGCCAAGCTGATCAACCCGAGCCGCGTCATGGACCGCGTCTTCCCCGGCGATGCGCCGACGCAGGGCGACACCACCTACTTCAGCGTGGCCGACAGCGACGGCATGATGGTCAGCTGGATCCAGTCCAACTATCGCGGCATGGGCGGCGGTCTGGTCGCCGACGGCCCGGACGGCGGCACCCTGGGCTTCATGTTCCAGAACCGCGGCGAGCTGTTCGCCCTGACCGACGGCCACCCCAACGTCTATGCGCCGGGCAAGCGCCCCTTCCACACCATCATCCCCGGCTTCGCCTGCAAGGACGGAGAGCCGTGGCTGGCCTATGGCGTCATGGGCGGCGGGATGCAGCCGCAGGGACAGGCCCAGATCATCATCAACATGGTCGACTACGGCCTCGACCCGCAGGAAGCCGGCGACAGCCCGCGCTGGCAGCACTACGGCTCATCCGAACCGACCGGCCAACCGGCCGAGGGCGTGGGCAAGCTGCACCTCGAATCCGGCGTGCCCGAAGCGACCAAACAACAGCTGACGGCCATGGGCTGGGATCTCGGCCCGCCCGACGGCGGCTTCGGCGGCTATCAGAACGTGATGAAGCAGATCAACGAACAGGGCCGCTGGACCTACGGCGCGGCCACCGAAATGCGCAAGGACGGCAACGCCCTGGCCTATTAATCGGGGCCCAGTCAGGAGACGCCCATGATCGCCGCCCTCATCGCCGCCGGTCTGCTGTCGGCTCTGGACTGGTCCGACGGATGTCGTCCCGTCGCCGGGTCCGAGGCCCTGTGGCGCGATGACGTCCGCTATATCTTCGTCGGCGAGACGCACGGCACGGTCGAGACTCCCGCGGCCTTCGCCGATCTGGTGTGCGCGGCGCTGGAACAGGGGCCGGTCGTCGTCTCGCTGGAGTATCCGGTCGAGTTTCAACCGACGCTGGACGCCTTCATGGAGGCCGACACCGAAGCCGAAGCCCGTGCGGCGCTCGCCGCCTACCCGCACGGCCCCTTCGTCCATCATGACGGACGCGGCAGCGAGGCCATGCTGGACCTCTTGCTGCGGTTGCGCGCCATGCTGCGGGAGGCCGCCGACATGACCGTGGTCGCCTCGGTCCCGAACAGCCCGCGTGTCGAAGGCTTCCGCCAATCCTATGCGGAAATGGATCGGGCGGTTCTATGGAGCCGTCAGGCCATGGCCCAGCCTCACTCCCGCGTGCTGGCGCTGGTCGGGCGGGTCCATGCCGAGAAGCTTCGTCGCGTGGGCTCGCCGCTGGGCCTGCCCGCCGCCGCCCATATCCGCCCGGAAGAAATCTTGTCTCTCAGCGTCGCCCAGCAAGGCGGCGAGGCGTGGATGTGTCGTGACGACTGCGGCGGCGCACCGATCCCCAATGTCGACGCCGCCAGAACGCGCGGTGTAATCCTGACGCCGCAACAGGGCGGCAAATTCGACGGCCTGCTGGCGCTGGGCCCGACCACGGCGTCCGCCCCCGCAAAGCCTTGACCTGACGCCGCGTCAACCAGCTAAGGTTCGTTTTCAAACAGGACGGACCTATGACCGATCTCGTGACTCGCGACTTCACCGCCCCGGCCGCCGACGGCTATCCGCTGTCGATGCGGCTGGTGTCGGCCGCCCAGCCTCGGATCGCCGTGCTGGTTTCGTCCGGCACGGGCTTTCCCAAGGGTTTTTACGAGCGGTTCGCCCGCTATCTGGCGGGCCGGGGCGCGGCGGTGCTGACCTATGACTTCCGGGGCATCGCCGGGTCACGGCCGGATGATCTGAAGGGCTCGACCATCGACTATCCCGACTGGGGACGGCTGGACATGCCCGCCGCCCTGGACGCCCTGATCGAGGCGGCGCCGGGCCTGCGCGTCGTCCATGTCGGCCACAGCGTCGGCGGCCATTTCCTCGGCTTCATGCCCAATCACGACCGGATCGAGCGGCACGCCTTCGTCTCAGTCGGAACCGGCTGGTGGGGCGGGCACCACCGCAGCTACAATCCGATGGAGCTGTTCTTCTGGCTGGGCTTCGGGCCGTTCAGCCTGATGCGCCACGGCTATATCAAGGGCGGCGGCCTGTGGGCCGGGACCGACCTGCCGCGCGGCGTATTCACCACCTGGCGGCGCTGGTGCATGAAGCGCGCGTATTTCTCCAGGGAGCTGGAGAGCAGCCTGCGGCCGCATCATTATGAGGCCGTGACCGCGCCGATCCGGTCATGGATCTTCACCGACGATCCCATCGCCACGCCCAGCACGGCGCGCGATCTGTTGAGCGTCTACCCCAACGCCCGCTCGAACATGAGCGTCCATGCGCCCGACGACTTTGGGGCGCGGCGCATCGGCCACGAAGGCGCCTTCCGCAAGGGGATGGAGCCGTTGTGGGATCGGATTTTCCACTGGCTGGACAATGGCGACGCCTGAGCGGGCGCCTATATCCCAGGCTCATCGTCCCACCGGAGCCTCCCCCATGCCCTATTCCGATCAGCCGACCGTGACCGCCTCGGGCGTGGAGATTCCCCTGCTCGGTTTCGGCACCTGGCAGCTGGAGGCCGACGACGCCCGCCGCATGGTGCGCGAGGCCCTGCGCATCGGCTATCGCCACATCGACACCGCCTGGATCTACAAGAACGAGAAGGCGGTCGGCGACGGCATCGCCGACGCCGTGGCCGAGGGGATCGTCACGCGCGACGACATCTTCGTCACCACCAAGATCTGGGTCGATCACTTCGCGCACGACGCCCTGCTGCGTCAGGCCGAGGAATCGGCGATCAGCCTCGGCCTGACGCCCGACCTGCTGCTGCTGCACTGGCCCAAGCCGAAACCCGCGCTGGAGGAGACCATCGGGGCCCTGAACGCAGCGCTGGAAAAGGGCTTCACCAGGAACATCGGCCTGTCCAACTTCCCCTCAAGCCTGTTCCGCGAGGCGGCGGCGCTGTCGAGCGCGCCGCTGATCACCAATCAGGTCGAATACCACCCCTATCTGTCGCAGAAGACGCTGATCGACACCGCCCGCGAACTGGGATCGTCCATCACCGCCTGGTCGCCGCTGGCGCAGGGCAGGATCGCCGACGACGCCGTGATCGGCGAGATCGCCAAGGCGCACGGCAAGACCAGCGGCCAGATCGCCCTGCGCTGGATCATCCAGCAGGGCGTCATCGCCATTCCGCGCACCGCCAAGGAAAGCCGCGCGGCCGAAAACTTCGGCATCTTCGACTTTGAGCTGTCGACCGACGAAATGGCGCGGATCAGCGCCCTGGCCCGCCCCGACGGCCGCATCGGCGACTGGCTGGACGAGGCCTTCCAATGGGATCAGGATGCCTGATCCGACACGGTTCTAGGGCGCATGCGCCGAGGAGGACGCCATGGGTTCGGTTCTGGGCTTTCCGGGGATTGATCCGATGGACGCCGTCGTCGGCGCCCGCATCCGCCGCTGGCGCGACCAGCGCGGCGTGGCCTTCAATGACCTGGCCGCCGCAATCGACCTGACGCCCGAGGCCCTGCGCCGGGTCGAGGCGGGACGCGAGCACCTGGACGCCGCCCAGTTGGACGCCGCCACCCGCGCCCTGCGCCTGCCGGTGTGGGCGCTGGTGTCCGACGCCCCGGCCTATTGATGACGGCGAGGCTCTATCGCGGACTGTTCGCCGTGGTCGGCTGGGGCGCCCTGGCCCTGCAATACGGCCTGCTGCTGCGGAACAATCCCGGCTCCGGCCCAGGCGAGCTGACGCTGAACTTCTTCAGCTTCTTCACCATCCTGACCAATCTATTGGCGGCGCTGGCCCTGACGGGACCGGCGCTGGCGCCCGACGGCGCCTTGGGCCGGTGGAGCCGCAGCGAGGGCGTGCGGGCCGCCGTCGCCATGTACATCGTCGTGGTCGGCGTCGTTTATCATCTGCTGCTGGCCCAGACCTGGAACCCTCAGGGCTGGCAGAAGGTCGCGGATACGCTGCTGCACACCGTCATGCCGCTGGCCTTCGTCGGCGACTGGCTGCTGTTCACGGCCAAGGGGCGGTTGCGCTGGATCGACGCGGTCAAATGGCTGGCCTTTCCGCTGCTCTACGGCGGTTGGACCCTGGCGCACGGGGCGATGACGGGCTGGTGGCCCTATTGGTTCGTCAATGTCAGCGAACTGGGCCTGGCGCGGGCGGCGGCGAACTTCGCGGGGCTGCTGGTCTTCTTCCTGCTGCTGGGGCTGGTCGTCGTGGCGATCGATCGCGCGTTCGGACGGCGTGACAGACGGCTCGCGTCCGCCTAAGCGTCAGCGCATGGCCTACAAGTCCCTGCGCGATTTTCTTGCGACCCTCGAAGCCGACGGCGAACTGGTCCGCGTGTCGGAGCCCGTCTCCACCCATCTGGAGATGACCGAGATCCAGACCCGGCTGCTGCGCAACGGCGGCCCGGCGGTCCTGTTTGAAAAGCCCGTCATGCCCGACGGCACGATCAGCCCCATTCCCTGCCTGGCCAATCTGTTCGGCACGGTGAAGCGCGTCGCCATGGGCGTGACGCTGGAGGGCAAGCCGCGCACCACGGCGGGAGAGCTGCGCGAGGTCGGCGAACTGCTGGCCTTCCTGCGCAATCCGACACCGCCGCGGGGCTTAAGCGACGCGATGGAGATGCTGCCGCTGGCCCAGACCGTCATGTCCATGCGGCCCAAGACAGTGAAGAAGGCCCCGGTGCAGGAGGTGGTGCTGAAGGGCGATCAGATCGACCTGACCTCGCTCCCCATTCAGGGCTGCTGGCCGGGCGAGCCTGCGCCCCTGATCACCTGGGGTCTGGTCGTGACCAAGGGACCGTCCGACGACCGCGAAGACGACTTCAACCTGGGCATCTATCGGATGCAGGTGCTGGGCAAGGACAAGGCCATCATGCGTTGGCTGGCCCACCGCGGCGGCGCCCAGCACTACGCCCGGCACAAGAAGGCGGGCAAGCGCGAGCCCCTGCCCTGCGCCGTCGTCCTCGGCGCCGATCCGGGGACGATCCTGGCCGCCGTGACCCCGGTGCCGGAGACCCTGTCGGAGTATCAGTTCGCCGGTCTGATGCGCGGCTCCAAGGCCGAGCTGGTCCCCTGCAAGACCGTGCCGCTGATGGTCCCGGCCCAGGCCGAGATCGTGCTGGAAGGCCACGTCCTGCTCGACGAGTTCGAGGACGAAGGCCCCTACGGCGACCACACCGGCTACTACAACTCGGTCGAGAAGTTCCCGGTCTTCCAGGTGACGGCCATCACCATGCGCAAGGACCCCATCTATCTGACCACCTTCACCGGCCGTCCGCCGGATGAACCGTCCGTGCTGGGCGAGGCCCTGAACGAGGTCTTCATCCCCCTGATCCGCCAGCAGTTCCCGGAAATCACCGACTTCTGGCTGCCGCCCGAGGGGTGCAGCTATCGCATCGCTGTGGTGTCGATGAAGAAGGCCTATCCCGGCCACGCCAAGCGAGTGATGATGGGCTGCTGGAGCTATCTGCGCCAGTTCATGTACACCAAGTGGATCATCGTCGTGGACGACGACATCAACGTCCGCGACTGGAAGGACGTCATGTGGGCCGTCTCGACCAAGATGGACCCGGCGCGCGACATCACCGTCATCGAGAACACCCCCATCGACTATCTGGACTTCGCTTCGCCTGAGAGCGGGCTGGGCTCCAAGATCGGTCTGGACGCCACCAACAAGTGGGAGCCCGAGACCAAGCGCGAATGGGGCGAGGAAATCCGCATGGAGCAGGACGTGATCGACCGCGTCTCCGAGAAGTGGGCCTCGCTGGGCCTGCCCGGCGACGGGGCGCCGATCTGGAAGGCCTGACGCGGTTCCTGTGAGCAGTTTGCAAAAACTCGTCTCACGAGAGAACCCAAATGGCTGATCGGCGTTCAGTTTCCCGGCCGAAGGAACGGCGACGCTTGGGGCGCGCTGATCGGCTTAGGGGAATCCATATGATTTCACGCACCAGCGCCGGCGTCGCCACGCTCGCACTCGCCGCTGCACTCAGCCTTTCGGCGTGCGGCGACAGCAAGGGCAACGCCGAGAATCCGGCGCCCAAGTCGGTCGCCCAGGCGGCGGGCAATGAGGCCACCCAGGAGAAGATGAGCCTCTACATCGACGCCTTCAACGCGCTGATCGACGACCACTGGGGCGTGTCGAAATACTTCGGCGATTATCAGAAGCTGGACATCCCGAACGCCTCGGCCACGGCGAATCTCTACTTCCCCGAAAACATCTCCCACCTGGAGCGCGCGATCGCGAAGCTGAAGGAAGGCCGGGCGCTGAACGGCGGCAATCAGGGCAAGAAGGCCGATGAGGCGGCCGACAAGCTGATCCCGCAACTGGAGGCCCTGCTGGCCCAGTGGCAGGCGCTCGACCCCTATTTCGAATCCCGCGCCTATCGCGACGACGGCCTGGCCAAGGCCAAGGCGGCCCACGCCGCCCAGACCCAGGCCTATCAGGGCAGCGTCGCCGGCATCGAACAACTGGACGTCGCCCTGACCGAATACCAGCGCGCCAGCAACGCCGCCAAGATGGAGGCCATGCGCAAGGGTGGCCACGCCGCCGAGGCCAGTCTGCTGGACGCCATGCAGAAGGCGGACCTGTTCACCAATGCGGTGATGGAGGACAACAAGGCCGAAGCGGACGCCCAGCTGCCGGCGATGGAAGCGGCCATCGCCAAGCTGCGCGAGGAACAGGCCAAGATGCCGGCGGACAACAGCAACAAGTCCTACCTGTCCAGCATCGCCGACAACCTCAGCGGCATGGTCGGCGCCTATCGCGACTTCAAGCAGTCCAACTCGGACAGCTACCGCGAGTCCGTCGTGGATCGCTACAACAGCGCCATCGGCAACATGAACCGCGTGGAACTGCCCGCGTAACGACCCTGCGTCCGGCCGTCACGCACGGCCGGACGCGCTTCTCGCGAACTGCGCCGGGGTTGCCAGACGGCTGTGATCGGATCACGAAGGGCCTATGCGCCTAGACCGTTTCGTCACAGCGGCCGTCGCCGCCCTAGTTTGTCTCGCGAGCCCCGCCATGTCCCAGACCCCGTCCGCTTCCGTTCCCAACGAAGCCCCGTGGGACCAGGCCTTCCTGCCGCCCGCTCCCGCCTGGGACGGTCCCAGCCGCGCCCTGCTGCGAGGCGCCGCCGATCCCTGGGTCACGGGGTTCGAGGCCGATGCGGCGCATGACTTCTCGCCCAACTACGCCGACACCCGCGCCTGGTTCGACAAACTGGACGCCGCCAGCGACCTGATCCGCATCGAGCAGTTCGGAACCTCGCCGGAAGGCCGCCCGATCTACGCCGTGATCGCCTCGAAAGACGGCGCGACGTTCGATCCGTCCAAGCCCGTTCTGCTGGCCCAGGCCGGCATCCATCCGGGCGAGATCGACGGCAAGGACGCGGGCATGATGCTGCTGCGCGACATCGCCTTCTACGGCAAGGACGGCCTGCTGGACCGCGCCAACCTGATCCTGATCCCGATCCTCAGCGTCGACGGGCACGAGCGCGCGGGCGCCTATTCGCGTCCCAACCAGCGCGGGCCGCGCATCCAGGGCTGGCGCCACACGGCGACCAACCAGAACCTGAACCGCGACTTCATGAAGCTGGATCAGGCCGAGATGCAGGCCGTCATGGGCCTGATCCACAAGTATCAGCCGGACCTCTACGTCGACATCCACGTCACCGACGGCATCGATTATCAATACGACGTCACTTTCGGCTACAATGGCGAGGACGGCGTCTGGAGCCGCAGCCCGGCCATCGCCTCATGGCTGGACGCCGCCTTCAAGCCCGCCATGTATGAGGCGCTGGAGGCGCAAGGCCACATTCCCGGCGAGCTGGTCTTCGCCATCGACGACCGCGATCCGAAGAAGGGCCTGAACGACGGCGGACTGGGCGAGCGCTTCTCCAACGGCTGGGGTTCGGCGGCCCACGTCCCGACAATCCTGATCGAGAACCACAGCCTGAAGCCGCACGAACAGCGGGTGCTGGGCACCTACGTCTTCCTCGAGGAAGCCCTGAAGTTGCTGGCCGAAAAGTCCGGCGACCTGCGCGCCGCCATCGCCGCCGACCGCGCCCTGCGTCCCGCCGAACTGCCCGCCAATTTCGACAGCGACGAGGCGCCCACGCGCACCCGCCCCTTCAAGGGCATCCGCTATGAGACCTTCGACAGCGTCGCCTCGGGCCGCTCCGAAATCCGCTGGCTGGGCCAGCCGGACGCCGAACTGTGGCCCATGCCCTTCTACGGCTCGCACCCCACGCTGACGCTGAAGCGGCCGAGCGCCTATTGGGTGCCGTCCTATCGTCAGGACGTGATCGAGCGCCTGCGCGTCCACGGCGTGCGGATGGAGACGCTGGACACGCCGCGCACCGTCGCCGTCGACATGCTGCGTCTGGTCGATCCCAAGGTGTCGGCCCGCACCAATGAAGGCCATGTGCCGATCTCGGTCAGCGAAGTTAGACCTGAGGCCCACGACTGGACCTTCCCCATCGGCTCCGTCCGCGTGCCGACCGATCAGCCGATGGGCGACGTCGCCATCCTGCTGCTGGAGCCGCAGTCGAACGAGAGCTTCTTCGCCTGGGGAATGTTCCCCGAAGTGCTGAACCGCGTCGAATACATCGAGGCCTACGCCATCGCCCCGCTGGCCGAAAAAATGCTGGCCGCCGATCCGGCGCTGAAGGCCGCGTTCGAGGCCAAGCTGGCGGCCGATCCCGCCTTCGCCGCCGACGGCGATGCGCGTCTCGCCTGGTTCTATGAGCGCACGCCCTTCTACGATCAGCGCTATCGCCTCTATCCCGTGGGGCGTGAAAATTGAGCCTGATCCCGACCATTCAGGCCGCCGCCCTGTGGGGCGGGCTGCTGATCCTGCTGCTGTTCGTCCTGTCGGGCGTGGTGGTGCGGCGGCGCCGTCAGCATCTGGTCGAGTTTGGCGACGGCGGGGTGCGCGAGCTGGTCTGCGCCACCCGCGCCTTCTCCAACGCGGCCGAGTACATCCCGGCCGGAATGTGCGGCCTGATCCTGCTGGCCTTCCTCGGCGCACCGGCCCTGCTGATCCATGCGGTCGGCGGGATGCTGTTCGCCGGACGGGTGATCCACGCCCTGGGCCTGCTGTTCCAGGAAGGCCCGTCTCTGGGCCGTTCGGTCGGCATGATCCTGACCTGGCTGTCCCTGCTGGTCGCGGCGCTGAGCCTGATCGCGTGGTCGATTTTGTAATCCCTCTCCCGCCGGGAGAGGGTATGCTGTTGCAGCCAGCCCTTCCCTCCGCCATATCGGGGCATGTCCGATAAGACGCCCTCCCCCGACATCCTGAACGATCTGATCTCCGCCGCGCTGAAGGCCGGCGCCGATGCGGCCGAGGCCGTGTCCGCCCATCGCGCCTCCCTGTCCGTCGGCGTACGAAACGGCGCGCTGGAGGATGTGGAGCGTGAAGAAGCCCGCGATCTGGGCCTGCGCGTCTTCATCGGGCGGCGTCAAGCGACGGTGTCCGCCTCCGACCTGTCCAACGCCACCCGCGCCCGTCTGGTCGAGCGCGCCGTGGCGATGGCCAAGCTGGCGCCGGAAGACCCCTACGCCGCCCTCGCGCCGCAGGACCGGCTGGCCGCCGCGCCGCACGCGGACCTCGACCTCTATGACCCCGCCGAACGCTCGGCCGAGGCGCTGGAAGCCGCCGCCGCCGAGGCCGAGGCCGCCGCCCTCGCCGTATCGGGCGTGTCCAAATCCGAGGGCGGCCACGCCTCCTGGTCGGCCAGCGAGTGGCGCCTCGTCACCTCCCACGGCTTCGACGGCCGCCATCGCGGCAGCGCCTTCTCTCTGGGCGTCGGCGTCATCGCCGAGAAGGACGGCGCCATGGAGCGCGGCGGCGAAAGCCGCGCCGTGCGCCACCTGTCCGACCTGCCGGACGCCGCCTCCATCGGCCTGAAGGCGGGCGAGCGCGCCGTCGCCCGCGTCGGCCCGCGCAAGATCGCCTCGACCACCGCCCCCGTCATCTTCGAGAACCGCGTGGCGACCCAGGTGCTGTCGCCGCTGCTGGGCGCCATCTCCGGCCCGTCGATCGCGCGCGGCAGCTCCTTCCTGAAGGACAAGCTGAACCAGAGCGTCCTGCCGGCCGGCGTCGACCTGATCGACGACCCGTTCCGCCCGCGCGGCTTCGGCTCCACCCCCTTCGACGATGAAGGCGTGGCGGTCGAGCGGCGCGAGATCGTCAAGGACGGCGTCCTGACCACCTGGCTGCTGAACACGGCCTCGGCGGCCCAGCTGGGCCTGCAGACCACCGGCCACGCCTCGCGCGGGCTGGCGGGACCGTCGGGCGTCTCGACCCACAACCTGCACCTGGCGCCGGGCGAAGGCGATCTGGACGCCCTGATGGCGCAGGCCGGGACAGGCCTTTTGATCACCTCCATGTTCGGCCCCTCGCTGAACGGCAACACCGGCGACTGGTCGGCGGGCGTGTCGGGCTTCTGGTTCGAGAACGGCCAGCGCGCCTATCCGGTCAGCGAAGTCACCGTGGCGGGCAATCTGATCGACCTCTACGCCCGCCTGCAGCGCGCCGGGGATCTGGAGTTCCGGGGATCGTTCAACAGCCCCTCACTGCTGTTCGACAAGGTGGCGATCGCGGGCAAATGAGCGACTACAGCGCCGACCTTGACCTGATCCGCGACGCGGCGCTGGCCGCCGGTCGGCTGGCGCTCGAACACCGCGAGGCCGGGCTGAAGGTCTGGTCCAAGGACGGCGGCTCGCCCGTCACCAGCGCCGATCTGGCGGTGGATCAACTGCTGCGCGACACGCTGCTGACGGCCCGCCCCGACTACGGCTGGCTGTCCGAAGAGACGGCCGACAGCACGGAGCGGCTGTCGAAGAAGCGCATCTTCGTCGTCGACCCGATCGACGGCACCGTCGCCTTCATGAAGAACAAGCCGTGGTGGTGCGTGCCCATCGCCGTGGTCGAGGACGGCCGCCCCGTCGCCGCCGTCATCCACGCCCCGATGATGGACGAGGTGTTCGAGGCCACGCTTGGCGGCGGCGCCCGTCTTCAGGGCCGCCCTATCAGCGCCTCCGACACCGACGATCTGGAAGACGCCGAGCTTCTGGCCGACGCCCGGCTGATGGAGGCGCGCGAATGGGACGAGCCGTGGCCGCCGATGCGTTTCTCAAAGCGCAACGCCCTGGCCTATCGCATGGCGCTGGTGGCGGCGGGGGCGTTCGATGCGGCCATCGCCATCAGCCCCAAATGGGACTGGGACGTCTGCGCCGGCGCCCTGATCGCTGAAGAAGCCGGAGCCAAGGTCAGCGACCACATGGGCCGTCCGTGGCGCTTTAATCGCCCCGATCCGCGTCAAACCAGCCTGATATGCGCCGCGCCAGCCCTTCACCCGTTGATCGTGAGGCGCACAGCGCCTATCCCGCTGGCCATCTGACATTCCTCCCGCAATGGACCCCCTCTCCATGGCCGACTCTCACGACCCCCAACTGCTTCACCTCGTCATCGGCGGCGAAATGCGCCATCCGGCCGAGCCCGTCTTCCGCGACCTGTCGCAGGTCGAGTTCGTCGGCGCCTTCGGCAACTACGAAGAAGCCAAGAAGGCCTGGAAGGCCCGCGCCCAGGCGACCGTCGACAACGCCCACATGCGCTACTTCATCCTGCACGCGCACAAGCTGATCGACCCGCGCACCGACGCCTGATCCACCGTTCACGGCGCAGTTACGCCGCTGTTCAGGAACCGCAGGGGCGGCTGATGCGCTTTCTCATCAGCCGCCTTTGTCATGAACAGGATTTCCCATGCTGCCGACCCTCATCGTCCTGCTTCTGGTGATTGTCGCCGTGGCGGCGATCGTCTGGGTCGTGCGCAAGGGGCCGCCGCACGTCGCCCGCCCCGGCGAGGATCAGGACACCGCCTGGAACGACCCCATCACCCCCGCTGATCGGGAACGCAGACCTTGACCCTTTTCGGCCAGACGCTGGACGGCCAGCAGATTTTCGGCGTCGTCTCCCTGATCGCCGTCCTGGCCCTGTGGTTGATCGTCCTGGCCCGCCAGCGTGACCACGTGCGTCAGATCAAGCGGTGGAAGAAGGAACAGGCGGCGCGCAACGCCCCGCCGCCCGCCGCCGGACGCGGCCCCTGGGGTTGACCCCTATTCGCGCTTCAACAGGCGGTCGACGACCAGCTTGCCCCACCATCCGGCCTTGAACTCGGCGCGGATCGCCTTGGGATCGTAGGCGTCGCTCTCGACCCAGTCCTCGAAGCTGACGCCCGTGGGTTCGACCTCGGCGACATATTTCTCCAGCGTATAATCCAGCACGCCGGTCAGCCCCTCGCGGCTGTGCAGGGTGCGCTTGCCCAGCTCCTCCATCGCCGCCGAGATCGGTTCGCCCAGGTGGAAGTGGCGATAGAAGACCGCCATCATGCCCGCCCGGTCCGCGCCCGACTTGCAGTGGATCAGGGCCGGATACTCCATCGTCTGGAACAGGGCCTTGGCCCGGCGCACCCGGTCCTTGCCCGGCGGATCGCGCGAATCCAGCGGCGCGTCGATCAGGGTCAGGCCCAGCCGTTCGCAGGCGTCCTTCTCCAGCCAGTAATAGGCTTCGTCCCTCTGACCGCGCAGATTGACGACGGTGCGGACGCCCTGCCGCTTCCACCAGGCCAGCTGGCGCGGCGACGGCTGATTGGTCCGCACCAGGTCCGGCCCCAGCCAGTGGGCGTTGGTGAACGCCGTGCGCAGAAAGGCGTGATCCTTCCAGAAATAGGACCAGCGCGCCTTGAAACGGCCGAACGGCGTAGTCAGATCGTAGCGCCCCATGACGGCGAGATAGCGCCGTTTGCACCCGGCGTCACCCGTCCCAAGGCCGTCTCTCTCGCGCGCGGCCGCTTGACTTGACGCCTCAGCCGTTCGACCGAAGGCCGATGACCGTTCCCGCCCCTCATGACGACGCCCGCGAGCCGCTGCGGCCCCTGCTCGCCCGCATCTGGCGCGAGTATCTGTCGCGGCACAAGCCGGCCTTCTTCACCTCCATGCTGCTGGCGGGCGTGTCGGGCGGTCTGACGGCCCTGCTGCTCAAGTTCCTGGAGCCTGCGATCGACCTGCTGTTCGGCCAGCACGCAGGACCGGTGACCATCTGGAAGACCGTCACCATCCCGGCGGACAAGGTGCTGATCGCCATTCCCCTGTTCATCATCGTCGTGGCGGTGATCCGCTCGCTGAGCATGGCGGGCCAGGCGGCACTGGTGAACCGGCTGGGCCACGGCATCGTCGGCGACATCCAGAAGCAGCTGTTCTCGGGCATGATCCGGGCCGACCTGTCGCGCCTGCGCAGCCAGCATTCGGGGACGTTCGTCTCCTCCGTCCTGTTCGACGCCAATCTGGTGCGCGAGGCCTTCACCTCGGGCGTGGTCAACTACACCCAGAACGCCCTGATGCTGCTGGGCGTCATCGTCGCCATGATGACCTACATCGTGCCCAAGGTGGTCGATCAGTTCGACAGCATGGGCCAGACCCTGCCGCTGCTGACACGCTTGGTCATCGGTCTGTCGGACCTGATGCGGGACTGGGGCTGGCTGATGGCGCTGGTCATCGCCGCCGTCGTCGCCGCGGGGCTGATCGCGCGGCGGCGCGAAGCGGTGCGGCTGAAGCTGGACGCCTGGGTGCTCAGGCTGCCGCTGGTCGGACGGCTGACGCGCGACCTGCACGGGGCGCGCATGGCCCGCACCCTGTCGACCATGATCGCGGCGGGCCTGCCGGTGCTGGAGGGGCTGACCATCACCGCCCGCACCGTCTCCAACCGCGCCCTGCGCCGCGCCACCGAACAGATGGCCGAGGCCGTGCGCGAGGGCGGAGGCCTGTCGGCCGCCATGCGCCGCGCCGAGGTGTTCCCGCCCATCCTCGTCTACATGACCGCATCCGGCGAAAGCAGCGGTCGACTGGAGCCCATGCTGGAGCGCGCGGCCGACTATCTGGAGCGCGAATTCTCCAACTTCACCGCCGTGATGCTCAGCCTGCTGGAGCCGGCGATCATCGTGGTCATGGGCGGGATCGTCGCCGTGATCGTGCTGTCGATCCTGCTTCCCATTCTTCAGATCAACACCCTGGCTCTGGGGTGAGGAGACCTTCCATGCGCAACGAAGATATTCAGGACAAGCGCCAGAAACGTCAGGGCTTCACCCTTGTCGAACTGATGGTCGTCATCGTCATCATCGGCCTGTTGGCGACGGTGGTGGCGATCAATGTCCTGCCCAGTCAGGACAAGGCCATGGTCGGCAAGGCGCGGGCCGACATCTCGGTGCTGGAGCAGGCGGTGGAGACCTATCGCCTCGACAATCTGACCTTCCCGACGGACCAGCAGGGTCTGAAGGCGCTGACGGCGCCGCCCGCCGATCTGGCGCGGCCGGAACGCTATCGCCAAGGCGGCTATGTTCGCCGCCTGCCGGAAGACCCGTGGGGCAATCCCTATCAGTACCGTCGCCGCAGCGCTCACGGCGGCCAGTTCGACATCTGGTCCTTCGGCGCCGACGGTCAGGAAGGGGGCGAGGGGAATGACGCCGACATCGGCAACTGGCAGGGCTGAAGCGCTCTCTCGCCCGGCCGGTTCGGTAGCCGTGGGAACGCCCAAACGCGCTGAAGCAGCGAGCCGCCGCGCGGAGAGCGGTAGCGCACGACAAGGGTTTACCCTTGTCGAGTTAATGGTCGTGATCGCCATCATCGGCGTGGCGGCGGGGGCGGTGCTGCTGTCCATGCCGGACCCGCGCCCGACGCTGGCGGTCGAGGCCGAGCGGTTCGCCGCGCGTCTGACCCTGGCGCGCGAAGAGGCGGTGATGACCAACCGCCCGGTGGCCCTGCGCGCCGATGCGGCGGGCTATGGTTTCGAGAGTTTCGACGGCGCCGTCTGGACGCCTTTGACCGGCGTTCTGGCGCCCAAGGCATGGGGCGAGGGCGCCGCCGTCGCCGGAGCCGCGCGCGCCGTGTTCGATCCGACCGGCGGCGGCGACGCCGCCAGCGTGCGGCTGGAGCGCGAGGGCCAGGCCGTCACCGTCGCCATCGACGGCGCAGGCGAGGTGACGATCCATGAATAGAGCGTCTGCTCCCTTCCCCCTCGAGGGGGGAAGGGCCGGGGATTGGGGTGCGGGCGCGACCTTGCGAGAGAGGGCGCGGGCGGCGCGGCGTCTCAGCACCTCAACTCTACGCGCCCTGCCTGCACCCCCACCCAACCCTCCCCCATCGAGGGGGAGGGCTTTAAGGGGGGGCTTCACCCTGATCGAATGCCTTGTGGCGCTGGCCGTGTTCGGTCTGGCGGCGATGGCGCTGCTGAACCTGTCGGGCGAGAGCACGCGCTCGGCGGCGCGCGTCGAGACGCGGACGCTGGGCGGCGTCGTCGCAGACAATATCGCCGCCGAGGCGATGATCGCGCGCGACCTGCCCAGTGGAAGCACCTCGGGGCAGGCGTCCCTGGGCGGGCGCGAATGGCGCTGGGTGCGGGTGGTCAGCGCGACCGACATGCCCGGCGTCGGCCGCATCGACGTGCGCGTCTTCGCCGATGAGGAACAGGCCGCCGAGCGCGTGCTGTTCCGGGCGGCGGGCGCATGATGATGCGGCGCCAACCCGTTCAAGCAGCGAGGCGCCGCGCGGCGAGCGATAGCG
>DJDA01000028.1 GCA_002430835.1 Brevundimonas sp. UBA5936 | reverse complement strand
GGCGGCGCGGGCGCGTCCGGCGTGGTCTGGCTGACGGCGATCGGGTGAGCGCCATGATCAGACGCCTGCACCGCATCGTCGACGCCGAAGAGGCCCTGTCGCTGGGCGAGCTTGAGCCGCTGCTGGACGCCGAGGTCTGGGCTGCGCCCGAGCGTCTCTCGGCTGACGACTGTTTCGACCATCTGGGCAGCGACTGGCGAAGCTCGGCCGCGCCCCACGACCCGGAGGATGAGCAATGACGCCTGAACATGAGGATAAACCGATGAAGCGGGCGGGACAGCCGATCGATCTGGCCGAGGGCCGCTGGCTGTGGCGGCGTCTTTATGTCTATGCGGCCAGCCTGGCGCTGTGGCTGCTGTTGCGGCTGGCGGTGACGCGGGCGGCGGCGACGGACCTGCCGCGCATCGCCGAAGGGCTGATGGGGCTGATCGCCCTGATGCTGCTGCTCTATCTGGTGGCGCCCAGCGCCCAGCAGATCGTCAATCTGGCGCGGCTGCGCGCGGGCGGGAAGCCATGAGCTTCGGTCTGTCGCAACGCTCGCGCGAGCGGTTGAAGGGCGTTCATCCTGATCTGGTCGCCGTGGTCGAGGCGGCGATCCGCCTGACGCCGGTGGACTTCATGATCACAGAGGGATTGCGCACGCCCGCGCGCCAGGCGGAACTGGTCCGCGCGGGGGCCAGCCGGACGCTGAACTCGCGCCACTTGACGGGCCATGCGGTGGATGTCGCCGCATGGATCGACGGCGAGGTGCGCTGGGACTGGCCGCTGTACCCCCGCATCGCCGAGGCGTTCAAGGCGGCGGCGAAGGACCGGGATGTGGCTCTGATCTGGGGCGGCGACTGGCCGCGCCTGCGCGACGGACCGCATTTCGAACTGGATCGGAGGGGCTACCCATGAGCGCGCGATTTCTGCGCGTGCTGACGCCTCTGGGGTGGCTGGTCGTGGCGGCTCTGGCGTTGGGCCTGATGCTGCTGATCGGCAAGGGGGCGGGGCTGAGCTGGGATCCGCTCGGCCTGCAGGCCCGGCGTCATGCCGAGACGGAGCGCCGCGCCGACCGAGCCGAACAGGACGCGGCCGCCCGCACGATCGAAGCGGAAGGGCGGGGGCGTCAAACCGATCGCCTCCGCGATTTTCACGAACAGAGCCGGGCTGTCGATCGCGCGACGATCACGGCCGAACAGAAGGCGAGGAGCGCCGATGACGCCGATACACCCCTGGATGACGCTGTCGCTCGGCGTCTTGATGATCATGACCGCGAGCTGTGCCGTCTCTCGCCCCGTCTCGGCGGTTGCGCCGCCTCGACTGATGCTGCCGCCGGAAGCCGAGGCGCGGTGCGGCCTGGCGCGGTTGCCGCCACAGGCGACGGCGGCTGATCTGGAGGCGGCCTATGTCCGGCGCGGCGCTCAGATCACGGCTTGCGATGCGGCGCGACAGCTGGCGGTGGACACGCTGAGGGACGAACGCGCCCTGATCGACGTCTGGATGGAGTGCGTGGGGCGGCAAAAAATGCCTGCTAACTCGGTAAAAAATGCCGCCTATCGGTGCTGAGGGGAAGGAAGTGCCGAGTGTCTTCCAGATCAAGATTGTTTGTTTTCAATAAGATGCAGGAAACGAGGTGTTGGTGCGGCCTGGCCCGCACCTTGCTGCGTAGGCGTCCGAGCAGAATGCTCCCGGCAGCCAAAATGGCGTCGGACATCGTCTGAAGACAAAGGACAGCCAAAATGGCTAACAGCATCAACACCAATGCTGGCGCTCTCATCGCCCTGCAAAACCTGAACGCGACGAATCGTGACCTGAACGTCGCGCAAAACCGCGTGAATACGGGTCTGAAGGTCTCCACGGCCAAGGACAACGGCGCGATCTTCGCTATCGCCACCGCACAGCGCGCCGAAATGGGCGCTCTGGATTCGGTGAAGCAGTCGATCCAGCGCGGTCAGTCGATCGTCGACGTGGCCCTGGCCGCCGGCGAGACCATCACCAAGGCCCTGGAAGAACAAAAGAGCCTGGCGGTCGCCATCGCTTCGTCGACCGGCGCGGCTCAAACGGCCTATCTGGCCGACTACAACGCCCTGGGCGGTGAAATCACCAAGGCCCTGGCCGGCGCGACCTTCGACGGCGTGAACCTGTTCTCCAACGCCACGCAGCAGTCGGTTCTGACCAGCACCTCGGGTGCGACCCAGAACATCGGCACGGGCGCGGCGATCACCGTCGCCACCACGGCCACCCTGTCGGCTCCGGCGGACGCCACGGCCGCTCAGGCTGCGATCACGGCCGTCAACACCGCCATCAGCGGCTTCACCGCCGAACTCGGCAAGCTGGGCACCCAGTCGAAGTCGATGGAGCGTCAGCTGACCTTCGTCAGCAAGATGCAGGACTCGCTCGAAGTCGGCATCGGCAACCTGGTTGACGCCGACCTGGCCAAGGAAAGCGCCCGCCTGACGGCTCTGCAGACCAAGCAGCAGCTGGGCGTGCAGGCGCTGTCGATCGCGAACCAGTCCAGCTCGATCCTGCTGGGCCTGTTCCGCTAACGCTGAAGGCGGCGGTTGAGGCCGCCGCCTGACCACCTCTCGCTACCGAGCAGAATGCTCACCGACGCCAAAACGGCGTCGGCCATCGTCTGAAGACAAAGGACAGCCAAAATGGCTAACAGCATCAACACCAATGCGGGCGCTCTCATCGCCCTGCAAAATCTGAACGCGACGAACCGCGACCTCAACGTCACGCAGAACCGCGTCAACACCGGCCTGAAGGTCTCCACGGCCAAGGACAACGGCGCCATCTTCGCCATCGCCACGTCGCAGCGCGCCGAAATGGGCGCTCTGGACTCGGTGAAGCAGTCGATCCAGCGCGGTCAGTCGATCGTCGATGTGGCCCTGGCCGCCGGCGAGATCGTCACCAAGGCTCTGGAAGAACAGAAGGGTCTGGCGGTCGCCATCGCTTCGTCGACCGGCGCGGCTCAAACGGCCTACCTGGCCGACTTCAACGCCCTGGGCAATGAAATCACCAAGGCGCTGGGCGGCGCGAGCTTCGACGGCGTGAACCTGTTCAAGGCCAACGCCGCGGCTGTCGACGTCCGCACCGGCACCGGCGCGGCCGACACCTTCACCGTGAAGGCGATCGCCGGGACTGACACTGCCGTCGCCACCGCTGGCGGCACGGCGACCGTGGCCACCGCCACGACCGCTGCGGTCGAAGGCGCTATCACGGCCTTCACCGCCGTGCTGGGCGACCTGGGCACCAAGTCCAAGTCCATGGATCGCCAGTTGACCTTCGTCAGCAAGATGCAGGACTCGCTTGAAGTCGGCATCGGCAACCTGGTCGACGCCGACCTGGCCAAGGAAAGCGCTCGCCTGACGGCTCTGCAGACCAAGCAGCAGCTGGGCGTGCAGGCGCTGTCGATCGCGAACCAGTCCAGCTCGATCCTGCTGGGCCTGTTCCGCTAATCCGACGCGGTTAAGGAAGGGGCGGGCCGCTGGTTCGCCCCTTTCTCGCATCGTTGAGACGGGAGGCGCGGCAGGTCCGCGCAGAGGGATATGGCTGACAATGTCGCAGGAGTTTCCAGCGTAACCTATCTGGACCGCGAGCCGCAGGGCGTCGTGGTCGAGTCTAAACCCGCTGTTCAGGCGTCTCAGGGTGCCGCCGATGACGCGGGCCGTTACCGACTGACGATCGAGCGCGAGTCGACGGGCTATGTCTACAAGACCCTGGATCGCGTGACCGGGGAGGTGATCCGCCAGTTCCCGCGCGAGGAAGTGCTGAAACTGCGCCAAAGCCCGGCCTACGACGTCGGGAAGATCATCAAGACCGAGGCCTGACCAGCCGCGCGTCCGAACCATGAAACGCCTCTCGGCATGGCCGGGCGGCGTTAATAGGCGTTGCGATGGCGTTAACCATACGCTCAGGAATCAGCGTCACTAATGCTCGCCAGAATCGGACTGAGGCGAGAACAGCCATGAGCAACAGCGTAATCACCAATGCGTCGGCGCTTGTCGCGCTTCAGAACCTGAACGCCACCAACTCCAAGCTGGCGGCGACCCAGAGCCGGGTGAACACGGGCCTGAAGGTGCAGGGCGCGCGCGACAACGCCGCCACCTGGGCCGTCGCCCAGAACCAGCGCGCTGACATGAATGCGCTGGAATCGGTCAAGACCAGCCTGAACCGCGCCACCTCCATCGCCGATGTCGCCCTGGCCGCTGGTCAGCAGATCTCCGACATTCTGGTGGAACTGCGCCAGAAGGCCACGGCGGCGGCGGATCCGTCGGCTTCCGACGCGACCCGCAAGGCCTACAACGACGAGTTCCAGTCGCTGCTGAAGTCCCTGCAGTCGTTCGCGGACAACGCCGCCTTCGACGGCGAGAATATTCTGAACGGCAAGGTGGGCGGAACGCGACCCGCCACGCCTGCGGGTCTGACGCCGCTGAACTTCCTGGCCAATGCGGATGCGTCCGAGACGATCACCATGAACCGCCAGGACATGACGCTGGAGGGGCTTGGTCTGAATAACGTTTTCGGCGGCACCCCCGGCAACGCCGGTCCGGATGGAATTCCGGGCAATGCGGATGACGTGGCGGCGGTGCCCGGAACGGCTGCGCCCAGCCTGCTGACGGAAGCGAATGCGACAGAGGTGCTGGCCGCCGTCGAGACCGCGCTGGCGACGGCCAACTCCAGGCTGGCCGAACTGGGCGCCCAGTCCAAGCAGATCGAGAAGCACACTCAGTTCGTCACCAAGCTGATGGACTCGCTGGAGGTCGGCGTCGGCAATCTGGTCGATGCGGACATGGCCCGTGAAAGCGCGCGACTGCAGGCCCTGCAGGTTCAGCAGCAACTGGGCGCCCAGGCGCTGTCGATCGCCAACCAGGCGCCGCAGATCATCCTGTCGCTGTTCAAGGGCTGATCGCGGCCCTAGCCCAGCCGCCGGTGCGCGCCGTGTCCTAGCGACAGGGGAGGCGGCCGACGGCGGGTCGGTCGGGGGATCAGGCCATAGAGGCTCATCAGCCTCATCAATATCCAGCGCACGCGTGACATGGGTGGTCTCACCTCGGCTGTGGCGAGGCGAAAACGACGCCGTCGGGCGCCGGTTCCTGGCGACGGTTAAACAGTTCGTTACCGCAGTGAGCGATGCTGACGGGCGGAGGCTTGCGTGGCGGCGATCAACAACAGCTATCTGCTTGGTCTTTTCGGCGCGGGGACGGGTCTCGGCGGCCTGCCTTCGGCTGCGCCTGCGCCAAAGCCCAAGACGCAGCCGACCGCGCCCTGGACCCTGACACCCAAGGAAAAGCCGAGCCAATCGGACCTGCTGCGCTCGGCGCTGAGCGGGCGCAAACTCGTCAACGAAGAGAATGCGGTCCTTGACGTCAAAGGGGCCTCGTCCGGCGACTATCGCAAGATCTTCGCCATGTATCAGGGGCTGACCATGCTGGAAGCCCTGACGACGCGGGCGGGCGAGCGGGGCGTAGGCAGGCTGGAGGCCGACCAGTTGTCGCGCCGTTTCGCCTCGGGCGTGGCCGAGGTGACGGACTTCCTGGCCTCGGCCCAGTTCGACGGCGTGCGTATCGTGCAGGGCGTTTCGGCCTCGCAGAGCCAGTCCACGGCGGCCGTCGCACGCGACAATTCCAAATATCTGACCGGCCCGATCCATGACGGCGCCCTGACAGACCCGGTCGCGGCCTTTCAGGGCGACGTGCGCTTCGGCGTCACGGTGAAGACCCTGACGGGAACCCAGACGGTCAACATCGACCTGGCCGAGATGGGGACGACGCCGCGCACCATGGATGCGGTGCTGGAGCACATCAACGGCAAGCTGGAAGCGGCGGGCGTGCAGACCCGCATCCACCGCCAGATGATCGAGGCCGAGCCGCGAACCGTGAAGGCGGGCGACAAGACCATCACCCTGCCGGCCGGGCCGACACGTTGGGGGCTGACGGTCAGCGGAACCTCGGCGGAGACGATCAGCTTCGTTCCCGCAGAGGCGCGCGATTCGATCCAGGTGGTGCAGGGCGTCGGGACCAAGGGCGGTCACGAAGTGCTGAAGTTCGACCCGGACGGCAATCCGGTCGCCGGCGCGGGCGGCGAGAGTTTCTGGGTCGAGGGCCGCAGCGGCGTCTCCAACCTGCCGGACGGCGTCGAGACGGTGCGCGCCAGCGCCGCGGGGCCCGACGGCTCCATGTGGATCGTGGCTGACGTCAACGCCGGCTCCTCGACGCAGCCGATCAAGGGCCAGGCCGACGTCGTTCTGATGAAGCTGGATTCGGCGGGCAATGTGGTGGTCAGCCGGGCTCTGGGCGCGGCCTCTAAGGCCAGCGGCTACGCCATCGCCGTGGATGCGGACGGACGGGTGGCGGTGGCCGGCTCAGTGGTCGGCGCCTTGGTTCCTGGCGAGGCCGGAGCCTCGGCCACGACGGCGGACAGCTTCGTCACCGTCTTCGACGCCGAGGGCCGCGAGCAGTGGACCCAGAGGCGCGGCGCCAGGGCCGAAGACGAGGCGACGGCGGTCTCCTTCGGCGCGGACGGCCGGGTCTATGTGGCGGGGCGCGCCAAGTCGGCCATGCCGGGAACCTCGGCCGTGGGCGGCTGGGACGGCTACGTCCAGGCCTTCAGCGAAAGCCAGATCCACAGCCTGGCGCCGATCAAGGCGACGGCGACCGGCGCGGCCCAGTTCGGCACGGCGGGGGACGACAACGTCCAGGCCATGACCATCGACGGCGACAATCTCTATACGGCGGGCGTCGAGAACGGCGCCTTCGTGCTGCGTCACTTCCGCGTCGGCCCGACGGGCGCGCCTGAGTTGCTGAGCGAGCGGAACCTGGGCGCGTCCTCGGGCGGCGAGATCGCCGGTCTGGCGGTGGCGAACGGGCGGCTGATCGTGTCGGGGGCGACGGGCAACGGCGCCCTGAACGCTGGTCAGGTCGGCAACGCCCACGCGGGCGGGCAGGACGCCTTCTTCGCCACGTTATCCACGGACCTGGCCGCCTCGGGCGCGGATCGGCTGACCTACTACGGCGGCGAGGGGGACGACACGGCCGCCGACGTCAAGGTGCATGACGGCAAGGTCTGGCTGACCGGCGTTTCGGACCGCCCTCTCGGCGCCAAGAAGGATGATCCCACGCGCGGTTATCTGGCGCGATTGGACGCTCAGACCGGCCAGGTGGAATGGAGCCAGACCTGGACGGCGGCCGAGGGGCAGGCCAAGCCGCTGGCCCTGACGGTTTCCTCCGGCGGCGCCAGCGTTCTGGATCGCCTGGGTCTGCCGCAGGGCGAGATCGACCAGAGCGATTCCAAGGCTCTGGTGGACGCCACCGCCGTGCGCGCCGGCGATCGCTTCTATGTGCAGAACCCCGCGACCGGGCGGCAGACGGCTGTGACCATCGAGGCCAAGGACACGCTGCAATCCCTGGCGCGCAAGATCGAACTGGCTTCGGGCCGCCACCTCAAGGTCACCATCAAGACGGACCGGGACTATCTGACGGGCATGGACGGCGACACGCGCGTGACCAGCGGCGGCGTCCAGCGTCTGTCGATCACCAGCGCTGACGGGCGAGCCGGGGCCGTGCTGATCCCTGGTGAGGGCGGACGCGACGCCCTGGCGGGGCTGGGCCTGACGCCCGGCTTCATCGGCAAGTCGGCGGACGACAAGAAGAAGACCTTCGGCGTCGACCTGTCGCCGCTGCTCAATCTGTCCAGCGCCGAGGCCATCGCCAAGTCCAAGGATCAGGTGCAACTGGCGATCAAGGCCATGCGCGACGCCTATCGCGCCCTGTCGCCCGAAGCGTCCAAGCCGCCGGTCACGGGGCAGGCGCCGGCCTATCTGCAGGCTCAACTGGCCAACTATCAGGCCGCCCTGGCGCGACTCACAGGCTAAGCCGGGATGAAAGGCGCTTTCGGTTGACGGCCGTAGGGCGGACGGGGTTAGTGGGGCCTTCGTTAGCGTTGAGAGCTGCATGGCCCTTTCCAAAGACAATCGTACGGTCCTGATCGTCGGCGCCGGCCTGGCCGTCGTTGGCGCGGTGGCGGCCGCCCTGGTGTTCAGCGGCGGGCGCGACGGACCTGTCGAGGCGCCGCCGGCGTCCAAGGGGGGGCTGACCATCGACGTCGCCGAGGCCCCGACCCTGGAGCCGACGCGAGAGCTGCGTTGCTTCGTCAACGGACAGTTCGTCGGCCTGGCCACCTTGGCTGACTGCGCCCAGAAGAACGGCGTGGCCACCAGCGCCCTGGATGTCGGCCTGGATTCGACCGGCTCTCTGGTCGCGGCGCCGACCGCTTCCTTCGCGCCTCCGCCCGAGGCGCCCGCCGTGACGATGGCCGACGCCGCGCCTGTCGGTCAGCCCGCCGCCGCCGACGCCGCGCGCCCTGCGCCCGCCGCTTCCGGCACGGCCTGTCTGCGCCACACGGGCTCTG
>DJDA01000026.1:485-28380 GCA_002430835.1 Brevundimonas sp. UBA5936 | reverse complement strand
CTAGCCGTCCCGACGGACTAGCACGCCGAATTCGCGGCGGCCGCCGCCGGCCGGCAGCCCGGCCAGCTCGACGTCGTGCAGATCACGTAAGGCTTGGGCCATGACGGCTTCCCTGCTCCGGCCCGCCTCAGCCTTTGTTCTTGTTGAAGAAGCTCAGGATGATGAAGGCCAGACCGATCATGCCCGGGATCGCGGCGCCGCCCGCGATGGGATAGAAGGCGTCGATCTCGGCGAAGCTGACCGCATAGCCCAACAGGGCGATGCCGATCGCCACCGACAGCAGGATCACCCCCGCCCGCAGGTCGCGATGCGCCGTCTGGACCGGCTTTGCATTGTCCTTGCTGATGGCTTCGATCACTTCCGGCGGCAGAGCCTGCCCCTTCTCGATGGAGGCCCGCAGCGTGGCCTGCATCT
This sequence comes from Brevundimonas sp. UBA5936, assembly GCA_002430835.1. Classification (GTDB taxonomy): domain Bacteria; phylum Pseudomonadota; class Alphaproteobacteria; order Caulobacterales; family Caulobacteraceae; genus Brevundimonas. The sequence goes on along the minus strand of DJDA01000026.1, from coordinate 27,966 downwards.
CGCGGCGCTCACGGCTCTTGAGCCACGACGGCACAAGAACGATGGCCGCGATCATCGCAAAGAACGTCAGCGGAATGAGGACTTCGTCCATGAGTTTGACCCCTGTTCGACCGAGCCTGATGCGGCGGCCTTCTGATCACAAGAGGCGGCGATGATCGCCTATGGATGCAGTTGCGCGCATGAACTCTTCGTAATGCGTCACCACAGCGTGACTCGACACGCCCGAAGCGGCGTTCAACGGTGCCGCCGAACCCTTCGGAGACGCGCATGAACATCACCTATCGCATCGTCCAGCATGACGGCGGCTGGGCCTACAAGCTCGGCGACAGCTATTCCGAGACCTTCCCCAACCACGCGGCGGCGCTGGCGGCGGCCACGGCCGCAGCGCGCGAGCAGCGCGTGCCGGACCGCACCTCCTGGATCGAATATGAAGACGCCTCGGGCCAGTGGGTCACCGAACGCGCCGACGGCCACGACCGCCCGACCACCGCCGTCGAGGATTGACCCTCAGCCCTTCAGGGCGGCGGCGTAGATGTCCGGCTTGAAGCCCAGCAGCGTCCGCCCGTCGTCCAGGTCCAGCACCGGCCGCTTGATCATCGACGGCTGGGCCAGCATCAGGTCCACCGCCTTGGCCGCGTCGATGTCGGCCTTGTCGGCGTCCGACAGCTTGCGGAAGGTCGTGCCCGCCCGGTTCAGCACCTTCTCCCAGCCATGCTCGGCGACCCAACGCTCCACCTCGGCGCGGTTCGCGCCCACGGCTTTATAGTCATGGAAGTCATAGGCGACGCCGTTCTGATCCAGCCAGACGCGCGCCTTCTTCATCGTGTCGCAGGCCTTGATGCCATACAGGGTGCGGGTCATGGGCGAACTCCAAGCGTGACTGACAGCCGGGGTCTGGCATCACCTCCCGCACTCGTCAATTTTCGCCTCCGAGCCTCATGAAGAAAACTTCATTCGACGGGTCGACGCCTTGCTGAAAGAGTCACGTTATCAAGCGGAGGCGAAGATGAAGCGTGCAGCAGCCCTAGCGACCCTGGTGCTCATATCGGCCTGTTCCGAGCCCCGTCATGAAGTCAGTGCAAAGGTGACGACGCCTGTTGAGGCGGGCAAGATCGCAGGCGTCCAACAATCTGTTGAAGCTCGCGCCGAAGTCCCCGCAGAGGCGGCAGAAGCCGTTGAAGCCCATATTCGAGCGCAGGAACCTGAAGCTCAGAAAACCAAGAGCCCCTAAAGAACGTCCAGCACCGTCTCGAGCGGCCGCCCGATCGCCGCGCCCTTGGGCGTCTCGACGATGGGGCGCTCGACCAGGACCGGGCTCTCGATCATCGCGGCCAGAACTGTCGCGTCGTCCGCGTCGGCGGCCAGAAGTTCGGCGGCCTTGGCCTCCTTCTTGCGCAGCAGGCCCTTCAGCCCGCCGCCCGTCCCGCGCGCCAGGCGGTTCAGGGTCTCGGCGTCCCAGCCGGTCTTCAGATACTCGACCACCGTCGGTTCGACGCCCCGTTCGCGCAGCAGTTCCAGCGCCTTACGCGAGGTCGAGCATTTCGGGTTGTGATAGAGGGTGACGCTCATGATCAGAAGCTCCGTTTCAGCCGGCTCAGCATCAGACCGCCGCGTACGGCGGCTGCATATAGAAAACCTGTCGCCAGCATGATGATCCACTGCACGATGGCGAGAGGCCCATACAACTGACCGGCCTCGTCGCCCAGCAGGGCGAAACCGTTGACCACGCTGATCAGGCTGTAGGCCAGCAACACCAGCATGAGGGCCGGAATCAGCCAGGTCATCTTGCGCCACTGCACCACGGCCAGCACCAGATAGACCGCCGACAGGACAAGGACGCCCCCGATCATGACCGGCGCCATGGCGGTCATGACGCCCTCGAACATCGCCTGATCGTGGGCCGGAACGGCGCCCCCCTGCATCATCAACGCTGCGGACTGCTCCATTTTGCCAGATATCGTCGGCAGACCCGCCAGGCCCTGAACGGCGCCGATGACCAGGGCGGCCGCGCCGACACGCGCCGACCGCTGCGCCTCCGCCATGCCGCGCGGAGGGGCCGTCGGATTGGCTGCACGCAGCCAGAGTTTCAGCTTCTGGTTCACTTTCCCTCCCTCATGTCGCGCGCTCAGGCTCTGTTTGCCGACGTGAACCGCGCCATGCCCGTCGCCCCGCGCAGGCCTCCGATGTGCAGCAGCAGGCACAGCACCATGGCCGCCGCCGCCAAGGCGATGCTCCAGCCGGGCAGGCCCGGCGCCGCCATCGGCGCCCCGACCATCAGGCCGACGGACAGGGCGCTCAACTCATAAAGGGCCCAGGCCAGGCCGAACACGGGCAGGATGCGGTTGGGCTTGCGGTGCTGCATCCAGCCCAGCACGGCGGCGAACCCCGCAAAGAAGATCATGAAGCCCGTGGTGGCGCCGCGCACGTCCTGATGCGCCGCATCGCCCTGAAACCAGATCAGCCCGGCCTGCATCAGGCCCACAGCCGCCCAGATCCAGAAGGCCCAGGCGCTGCCCCGCGCCAGCGCCGTCGCCGTCTCGGTCGAATCGACCGGGGCGAAGGGTTGAGGCGGTGCGATCCGATGGTTCATGCGCGACTCCCTGACTGAGGCGGCGAAACTATCCTGCTCAAGGCCGAAATCCCAAGTGCGTGAGAGAGATATCGCCCCGCCTTCACCTTTGACCTCCGCCCGTCTAGGGTCGCCGCCATGCGGATCGAACCTCAAGATCAGGCCGTGCTCGATCACGTCGCGGCCCGTGGCGACGCCATTGTTCAGCGCGCCGTCGACTGGTCCAACATCAACTCAGGCAGCCGCCACGTCGAAGGCCTGGCGCGGGTTCTCGATGTTCTGGACGCCACCGCGCGCGCCGCTTTCAGTGCGGCCACGGTCGTGCGCGTGCCGACCCAAGGCTCCACCACCGTCGCCGACAGCGGCGCGGTGATCGCCGAGAGCTACGCCGACTGCCTGAAGATCGTCGCCCGGCCCGAAGCCCCGCTTCAGGTCGTGTTGACCGGCCACTACGACACCGTCTTCCCCGCCGACAGCGCCTTCCAGACCGTCGTCACCCGCGACGACGGCGCCCTGAACGGGCCGGGCGTCGCCGACATGAAGGGCGGAATCAGCGTCATGCTGGCCGCACTCGAAGCCTTCGAGACCCATCCCGACAAGGCCCGCGTCGGCTGGACCGTACTGCTGTCCCCCGACGAAGAGATCGGCTCGCCCGCCTCGGCGCCCCTGCTGGCGGAGCTGGGCGCACGCGGCCACGTCGGCCTGACCTATGAACCCGCCCTGTCCGATGGGACGCTCGCGGGCGAACGCAAGGGCAGCGGCAACTTCCACCTGATCGTCACCGGCAAGGCCGCCCACGCGGGCCGCGCCTTCCACGAGGGCGCCAACGCCGTCGCGGGCGCCGCCATCATCGCCGCCCGCCTGCACGGCCTGAACGGCCAGCGCGAGGGAGTCACCGTCAATGTCGCCAAGATCGCCGGCGGCGGCCCCCTGAACGTCGTGGCCGACAACGCCGTGGTCCGCTTCAACGTCCGCGTGCCCGATGCCGACAGCGCCGCCTGGATCGACGCCACGGTGCGCGCCATCGCCGCCGAGCCGCCCTTCCCCGGCCTGACGCTGGACCTGCACGGCGGCATGACCCGCGCGCCCAAGCCGATGGACGCTAGCCAGACCGCCCTGTTCCACGCCGTGCGCGACGCCGGCGACCTGCTGGGCCAGACCATCGCCTGGAAGCCCTCCGGCGGCGTCTGCGAGGGCAACAACCTGCACGCCGCGGGCCTGCCCAACGTCGACACCCTGGGCGTCGTCGGTGGCGAGATTCACTCGGATCAGGAGTTCGCCTGGCCCGCTAGCTTCGTCGAACGGGCCCAGTTGTCCGCCCTGATCCTGTGCAAGATCGCCTCGGGCGAGATCGACGCCCTCAAACTGAAACAGCTCCGACTGGAGACGATGTAACCGCATGCTCGTTGTTCGCCCCGCCGGCCCCGCCGATCTTCATCACCTGCTCGAACTGGCCATCCTGTCCGGCCCCGGCTTCACCAGCCTGCCCGAGGACGCCGACGTCCTCAGCGAGCGCCTGGAACTCAGCCAGGCCAGCTTCGAAGGCCGCATCCCGCCGCAGGAAGCCTGGTACACCCTGATGCTGGAAGACGGCGACACGGGCGACATCGACGGCGTCGGCTCGGTCAAGGCGACGGTAGGGCTGAAGCGGCCCTTCTTCAGCTTCCGCGTGGTCAACAACACGGTCCAGTCGCCTTCGCTGGGCATCAAGCTGAACCATCAGACCCTGGTGCTGGTGAACGAGTGCACCGGCTGGACCGAGGTCGGCTCGCTGTTCCTCAAGGCCGATCGTCGCAAGGGCGGCGCCGGGCGCCTGCTCAGCCAGTCGCGCTACATGCTGATCGGGGCCCAGCCGGACCTGTTCGCGGACAACGTCCTGGCCGAACTGCGCGGCGTCTTCACCCCCGACGGCTACTGCCCCTTCTGGGACCATGTGGCGCACAAATTCTTCCCGATGGACTTCGACGACGCCGACCGCATGAGCGGCTCGACCGACAAGCAGTTCATCCTCGACCTGGCGCCGCGTCACCCCATCTACATCGACCTGCTGCCCGAACCGGCCCGCGCCGTGATCGGCAAGGTCCACCCCCAGGGCGTGCCCGCCATGGCCCTGCTGGAATCCGAGGGCTTCCGCCCCAACGGCCTGGTCGACATCTTCGACGCCGGTCCGACCGTGGCCTGCGGCCGTGACAACATCCGCACCGTGCGCGACGCCCGCGTCCTGACCGCCCGCATCGAGAAGGAGGTCGAGGTCGAACTGCCCAGCCTCGTCTCGACCGACAGCGTCTCGGCCTTCCGCGCCGTCCGCGCCCGCGTCCTGGTGGACGGCGACATGGTCCGCATGACCCCCGACGTCGCCGCCGCCCTGAAGATCAAGGACGGCGCTGTCGTCCGCGTGAAATCCTGAACCGAGTACCCGCCATGACCCGTTTCACCTCCACCAACCCCGCCACCGGCGAAACCGTCTGGGAAGGCGAAGCCGCCACGACCGAACAGGTCGGCGCCGCCGTCGAGGCCGCCCGCACCGCCTTCCCCGACTGGGCCGACCGCTCACGCCAGGACCGCATCGACGCGGTGAAACGCTATCAGGCCGTGCTGAAAGAGCGCGCCCCCGAAATGGCCGAGGCCATCAGCCGCGAAACGGGCAAGGCCCTATGGGAGACCAAGACCGAACTGGCCTCGATGGCTGGCAAGGTCGACATCTCGATCCGCGCCTATGACGAGCGTACCGGCGAGCGCAGCAGCGAGACCGCCTTCGGCCGCGCGACCCTGCGTCACCGTCCGCACGGCGTCTCGGCGGTGCTCGGCCCGTTCAACTTCCCCGGCCACCTGCCCAACGGCCACATCGTCCCGGCCCTGCTGGCGGGCGACACGGTCGTGTTCAAGCCCTCCGAGGAGACGCCCCTGACCGGCCAGCTGATGGCCGAATGCCTGGAAGCCGCGGACCTGCCCAAGGGCGTGTTCAACATGGTTCAGGGCGGGCGCGACACCGGCGCGGCCCTGCTGGATCAGCCCATCGACGCCCTGATGTTCACCGGCTCGGGCGCGGCGGGCGCGCACTTCCGGCGCAAGTTCGCCGACGATCCCCACGTCATCCTGGCGCTGGAGCTGGGCGGCAACAATCCGCTGGTCGTCTGGGACGCCGCGGACGCTGACGCTGTCGCGGGCATCGTTGTCCAGTCCGCCTTCGTCACCACGGGTCAGCGCTGCTCGTGCGCGCGCCGCCTGATCGTGCCGGAAGGCGCCCAGGGCGACGCCATCATCGAGGCCGTGGCCGCCATGTCGGACCGCCTGAACTTCGCCCCGTGGGACAGCGACCCCGAACCCTACGCCGGGCCGTTGATCTCGGAGAAGGCCGCCAGCAATGCGCTGGCCGCCCTGCAACAGCGCATCGACGCAGGCGCGCGCGTGATCCGCGCCTCCGGCCCCGTCGACAATCTGCCGGGCGCCTTCGTCAAGCCTGCGATCATCGACGTCACCGGCGTCGCGGTCGAGGACGAAGAGATGTTCGCCCCCTTCCTGCAGGTGCTGCGCGTCCCGACCTTCGACGCCGCCGTCGCCGCCGCCAACGCCACCAAATACGGCCTGTCGGCAGGCCTGGTCAGCGACGACGCGAAGAACTGGGACCGCTTCATCAACCGCATCCGCGCGGGCGTGGTGAACTTCAACCGTCCGACCACAGGCGCGGCGGGGGACATGCCCTTCGGCGGCCTGGGCGCCAGCGGCAACCACCGCCCCAGCGCCTACTACGCCGCCGACTACTGCGCCTATCCGGTCGCCAGCTTCGAGGCCGGTTCGGTCAAGAACATCGAAAGCGAGATCAAGGGCTTGCGCGCATGACTTCCGCTGTCGAGGCCAATGCCGACGGCCTGATCGGGCCGACCCACTCCTACGCCGGGCTGTCGCCGGGCAATCTGGCGTCCAGCCTGAACAAGGGCGAGGCGTCGAACCCGCGGGCGGCCGTGCTGCAGGGCCTCGACAAGATGAAGACCCTGGCCGGCCTGGGCCTTCCCCAGTTCGTCCTGCCCCCGCATGAGCGGCCGAACATCCCCTTCCTGCGCGACCTCGGCTTCTCGGGCTCCGACGCCCAGGTGCTGGAGCGCGCATGGAAGGACGCGCCCTCCTTCGCCGCCGCCGCCTGTTCGGCCTCGCCCATGTGGGCCGCCAACGCCGCCACGGTGACGCCCAGCGCCGACGCACGTGACGGCCGCGTCCACTTCACCCCCGCCAATCTGATCACCAACCTGCACCGCAGCCTGGAGCACGATCAGACCAAGCGCGCGCTGGACGCCCTCTTCCCCGATACGGCCAGGTTCGCGGTCCACGACGCCCTGCCCTCGGTCGCCCATCTGGCGGACGAAGGGGCGGCCAACCACGTCCGCCTGTGCCGCGATCACGGCGAGGCGGGCGTCAATCTGATGGTCTGGGGCCGCGAGGCCTGGGAGCACTGGGACGGCCCCTACCCCGCCCGCCAGACGCGCGAGGCGTCCGAGGCGATCATGCGCCGCCACGCCGCGTCCGGCGCCGTCCTGGCGCGTCAGGGCAAGGCCGCCATCGCGGGCGGAACCTTCCACAACGACGTGGTCTGCGTCGGTGCGCTGGACACCCTCTTCTTCCACGAGTTGGCGTTTGAAGACACCGACGGAACCAAGGCCGCCATCCGCGCCGCCGCCGACGGCTTCGAGCCGCAGTTCGTCGAGGTCTCGGCCGCCGACCTGCCGCTGGCCGACGCCATCAGCTCCTATCTGTTCAACTCCATGCTGATCCGGGTTCCGGGGCAGGATCGCCTGACCCTGATCTGCCCGACCGAGACGCGCGACAACCCGCGCAGCCATGCGGTCGCGCAAGGCCTCGCCGCCTCCAACGGCCCGATCGGCCATGTCGAATACGTCGATGTGCGTCAGTCGATGCGCAACGGCGGCGGTCCGGCCTGTCTGCGCCTGCGAGTCGTCCTGACCGAGGCCGAGCTGGCGGCGACCAATCCGGCCATGCGCCTGACCGACGCCCTGCACGCCCGCCTGTCCGACTGGGGCCGCCGCTGGTATCGCGACAGCCTGACGGCGCACGACCTGGCCGACCCCGCCCTGCTGGACGAGACGCGCGGCGCGCTTGACGCGCTGACGCAGATCCTGAACCTCGGCGGCGGCTTCTATCCGTTCCAGCGGGTCTGACCGTCAGGCAGGACCATCGGCCGCAGCTCGCGTCACGCTGCGGTCAAGCCGCCGTCATCGGACCGTAATGCGCCGCTCGTAAGCACGGCGCATGATCGCTTCACGCCGCGCCTTCATGGCCTCCGCCGCCGCCCTCGCCCTGTCGGGCTACGCCAAGCGCGCCCAAGCCATGGCCGCCGAGCCCGGCGGCTTCGTCGACGGCCCCTCGCGCAACGAGGTGTTCGGCTACGGCCCGATGAAGGCCGACCCCTACGGCCTGCTGGACCTGCCCGAGGGCTTCTCCTACCGCGTGGCGTCCCAGGCGGGCGAGACCATGGCCGACGGCCTGCTGACCCCCGACAAGTTCGACGGCATGGGCTGCTTCGGGCTGGACGAGGACCGGGTGACCCTGGTCCGCAACCACGAGGTCAATCCGCTGGAGTTCAACGCCAGCGCCTGGGGTGCCAATCACCGGCTGGTCGGCGACCTCGACCGCGCCCGCGTCTATGGCGTCTATCCTGACAAGGACGGCGCGGTCGCTCCGCTGGGCGGCGGCACGACCACCGTCGTCTACAACCTCAGGACCGGCCGCACGGAGCGCCAGCACCTCAGCCTGGGCGGCACGGCGGTCAACTGCGCCGGGGGCGTCACCCCCTGGGGTTCGTGGCTCAGCTGCGAGGAGATCGTCGCCGGAACGAAGGACGGCCTGCCCCAGGACCACGGCTGGGTGTTCGAGGTGCCGTCGCGCGCCACCGGCCTGGTCGATCCGACCCCGATCCGCGCCATGGGCCGTTTCAAGCACGAGGCCGCCTGCATCGATCCGCGCACCGGCGTCGTCTACATGACCGAGGACACGGCCGAGAGCCTCTTCTACCGCTACCTGCCGACCGACCCGCGCCGTCTGCAGGCGGGCGGCCGCCTTCAGGCCCTGGCCCTGGTCGATCAGGCGCGCGGCGACACCCGCAACTGGAACGACGTCCTGTGGCGCCAGGGCCAGCGCCTGGCCGTGCGCTGGGTCGATCTGGATCACGTCGAAAGCCCCGATGGCGACCTGTCCCTGCGCGGCCACGCCTCGGGCGCGGCCCTGTTCGCGCGCGGCGAAGGCGTCCACTGGGCGGGCGACCACCTCTACTTCACCTGCACCTCGGGCGGCGTCGGCCGTCACGGCCAGATCATGCGCTACGTCCCTAGCCCGCGCGAGGGCCAGTCGGACGAGGCGAGCCAGCCGGGCATGCTGGAGCTGTTCGTCGAGGCGGGCGACCGCGCCGTGCTGGACTATGTCGACAACATCGCCATCGCCCCCAACGGCCACGTCATCGGCTGCGAGGACAAGCAGGTCGGCACCCAGCATGTGAAGGGCGTCACCCCCGACGGCCGCGTCTACGCCATCGCCCGTAACGCCATGCGCCACGACGCCGATGAGTCGAACACCGAGTTCGCCGGCGTCTGCTGGGCCCCGAACGGCCGGACCATGTTCGTGAACCTGTATTCCCCCGGCATGACCCTGGCCGTCACTGGCCCGTGGGATCGGTTCAGGGTCTGAGGGCCCCCATTCCGTCACCCTCGGGCTTGTCCCGAGGGCCCATCGGGGCCTCACCCGCTACGGTTAGCTGTTAGGCGCGGCGATTAGACTCCGTGCTCGGGAGCGTGAACGGAACCTGGGCCCTCGGGACAAGCCCGAGGGTGACGGAAAGAAGGGAGCGTCAGCGCATCCTCACCGTCCAAACGCAGGAAATTCCCGGCGTCGGCGCTCGCAGACCTGAGCTTTCACGCCGCCCGCCCGCGCTCATGCGATGATCCCTCCCCCGCGCCGCCGCACAGGAGAGATTCAGACGATTCAGACGAATTGGACTCTGTTTTTTCTCCCTCCCCTTCATGGGGAGGGTGGCTGAGCCGTCAGGCGAGGCCGGGTGGGGGCGTCGAAGCAAGCTGATCGCCGCTCTTGGATCACACAGCCCTCCCCACCCGGTCGCACCCTCCCCATAAAGGGGAGGGAGAAGATGCGCCGCCTATGCCGCGAAGCGCCCGCCCTTGGCGGCGTAAGCCTGGGTGCCGTGCGTGAACACCTTGTCCGTCGGCAGGACGGCTTCGATCGGCAAGGCCTCAGCGCCCTTCAGCCGCTCATAGACGGGGCCGAAGTCCTGCAACGTCACCGTCTTCAGCGCCTCGATGCTGTCGATGACGAAATAGACCTGCTGGAAGTCGTCGATGCGGTACAGGGTCTTCATCACCCGCTCCAGGTCGAAGCCCAGGCGGTTCGGCGAGGGGTCTTCCAGGCTGAAGACGCTCTCGGTCGCCGACGACACGATGCCCGCGCCATAGATGCGAAGCTCGCCCGCTTCCTGCATCAGGCCGAACTCGACCGTGTACCAGTACAGGCGCGCCAGATTCGGCAGCATCCCCAGCGACGCCGCCCGCTGCCCGCCCTTGCCGTAGGCCTCCATATAGGCGGCGAAGTCGGGGTCGGTCAGCATCGGCACATGGCCGAACACGTCGTGGAAGATGTCCGGCTCCTGCAGGTAATCCAGCTGATCCGGCTTGCGGATGAACTGGCCCGAGACGAAGCGGCGGTTGGCCAGGTGATCGAAGAAGACCTCGTCCGGCACCAGCCCCGGCACGCAGACCACGGTCCACCCGGTCAGGGCCTGAAGCTTGGGGTTGATGATCTCGAAGTCGGGAATGCCGCCCGCGTTCAGGTCCAGCGCATCCAGCCCGCGCAGGAAGGCCTCGCTGGCGCGGCCCGGCAGGATCTTCATCTGCCGCTCGTACAGGGTGTTCCAGGTCTGATGCTCGACCTCGGTATAGGCCGACCAGTTCTGAGGAATGGTCCAGTCGGCGGCGGCGCCTTCCGGCGGCTGCTCGAAAACGTGCTCGAAGTCGGACATGGGAACGCTCCTCACGGCTCTGATGGCCTTTCGGGGCAGATTAGCGCGCCAGCTCGCCCGCGTCACGCACGCCTGTTGCCGCGCTTGCCCGACACGGCTCGGCGCAAAAGAAAACGGGCCGGAGGTTTCCCTCCGACCCGCTTCGCTTTGAAAGCTGTCTCTGGAGATCCAGAGGCCAGTTCCGAAATCTTACTTGATTTCGACCTTGGCGCCGGCTTCTTCCAGCTTCTTCTTCAGCTCTTCAGCAGCTTGCTTCGAGACGTTCTCGACGACCGGCTGCGGAGCGCCTTCGACCAGGTCCTTGGCTTCCTTCAGACCCAGGTCGGTGCGGACGCCGCGGACTTCCTTGATGACGTTGATCTTCTTGTCGCCGCCGTCAACCAGGACAACGGTGAACTCGGTTTGCTCTTCGCCAGCCGGAGCGGCTTCAGCAGCGCCGGCGACAGCGGCGACGGCGACCGGAGCGGCGGCCGAAACGCCCCACTTGTCTTCCAGCAGCTTCGACAGTTCAGCGGCTTCCAGGACGGTCAGAGCCGACAGTTCTTCAACGATTTTGGCGAGATCAGCCATGTTAGTCTTCCTTCGGTAGGATGAGGTTCAGAGAGATATGCAGAGATGACGGGGCTTAGGCGGCGTCTTTGGTCGCGTACGCGTTGAAGACGCGCGCCAGCTGGCCGGCCGGCGCCTGCAGAACGCCGGCAACCTTGGTCGCCGGGGCTTGCAGCAGGCCGATGAGCTTGCCGCGCAGTTGGTCCAGCGACGGCAGCTTGGACAGGGCCTCGACGCCCTTGGCGTCCAGAACCTTGTCGCCCATGAAACCGCCCTGGATGACGAACTTGTCGTTGCCCTTGGCGAATTCGGCCGTGACCTTGGCGGCGGTGACGGGGTCGGCTGCGTAAGCGATGCCCACGGGGCCCTTGAACAGGCTGTGGTACTCGCTGCCTTCCTCGACGCCCAGCGCCTTGAGCGCCAGACGGTTCTTCACCACCTTGAACGCGGCGCCTTCTTTACGAAGACGACCACGCAGGTCTTCCATCTCCACAACGGTCAGACCCAGGTTGTGGGTCACGACCACGGCGCCCGCGTCGGCGAACACGCTCTTCAGCGATTCGATCGACTCGGCTTTTTGTGCGCGGTCCATTGTGGTCTCCAGTTTTGGTATTCGCCGCCGAGCTTATTCCCAGCGACGGATTGGCCATTGCGCCATGCATCGCTGCACAGCGTTCAGGCCGGTCGTATTGTCCGAAGGAAGCGTGGCCCGCCCGCCGGATACCGGCAGGCAAAAGGTCTTTGCATCCCCATCTCCCCACGGCGCCAGAGGGCTCTCTGGACGTTTACGACGCGGGCGACCCCCGCATCCCGAAGTTCTCGGACAGGCATCGTCAGAACCGAGGCCCCGACGAGATGCGAGCTCTATACACGGCCCGGCGGGAAAATCAACGGCTGGAGGGCGCGGTCAGGCAGCGGAGGCTGAAACGCCCTACTCCGCCCCTCGCCCCGGCTTGAAGTCGCGGATCAGCTCAGCCAGTTCGACCTCGTCCACGACGGCGGCGGCGTCTTCGGTCGACATCCAGCGGCGTTCGCGCTGGGCGTCCTCGGGCCAGGCGCCCAGCTGGATAAAGACCTCCAGCGGATAGACGCTGGCGATGGTGGCCTGGACCCGCCCCGACTTCAGCCGCTTGCCGTACCGGAACCAGCCGATCGGCGCGCCCATGACGTCGCCCTGAACGCCTGCCTCTTCATAGGCCTCGATCACGGCGGCCTCGGCGTCGGTCTTGCCCGCCATGCGGTTGCCCTTGGGGATGACCCAGCGCCGAGTCTCGCGCGAGGTGATCATCATGATCTCCACGCCGTCCGCGCCGTGTCGCCACGGCAGGGCCGCGACCTGGCGCGTCTCGGACGAAAGGGTGCGAGGCTTGTTCGACATCAGGTCAGGAACAGCCCGCCCAGGGCGTAGAACAGCGCGCCGATGGCGGCGGCGGCGGGCATGGTGATGAACCAGGCGGTGACGATGCTGCGCGCCACGCTCCAGCGCACGGCCGAGACGCGCTTGGCCGCGCCCACGCCGACGATGGCGCCGGTGATGGTGTGGGTGGTTGACACCGGAATGCCCATGCTGGTCGCCGCGAACAGGGTGATGGCCCCGCCCGTCTCGGCGCAGAAGCCCTGCTGGGGCGACAGGCGCGTGATCCGCGATCCCATGGTGTGGACGATCTTCCAGCCGCCGAACAGGGTGCCCAGCGCGATGGCCGCCTGACAGGTGATGACCACCCAGAACGGCACGTGGAACTCGCCGCCCAGCATGCCGCGCGAATAGAGCAGGATGGCGATGATCCCCATCGTCTTCTGGGCGTCGTTGCCCCCATGCCCCAGGGAATAGGCCGAGGCCGACACGAACTGCAAACCGCGGAAGACCCGGTCGGCGAAGTTGGGATTGGCCTTGGCGAACAGCCAGGACACGATCAGCACCAGCAACAGGGCCAGCAGGAAGCCGATGGCCGGCGACATGAAGATGGCGCCCACCGTCTTCAGCACCCCGGCGATGACCACGGCGCTGGTCCCCGCCTTGGCGATGCCCGCTCCCAGCAGGCCGCCGATCAGGGCGTGCGAGCTGGACGACGGAATCCCGCCCAGCCAGGTGATGACGTTCCAGCTGATGGCCCCCATCAGGGCGCCGAAGATCACCTGATCCGAGATCACGTCCGGCGAGATGATGCCCCGCCCGATGGTGTCGGCGACATGCAGGCCGAAGAACAGGAAGGCGATGAAGTTGAAGAAGGCCGCCCACCCCACCGCATAGATCGGCGGCAGGACGCGCGTGGCGACGATGGTGGCGATCGAATTGGCCGCGTCGTGCAGGCCGTTCAGGAAATCGAACAGCAGGGCGACGCCGATCAGGAAGACCAGGATCAGGAGGGCGTGATCCATGGCGTCCTACAGGTGCTCGACCAGAACGCCGTTGATGCGGTTGGCCACGTCCTCGAAGCGGTCGATCACCTTCTCCAGGTGATCCAGAAGCTGGCTGCCGATGATGAAGCCCAGGGTGTTGCCGCCCGTCATGTCGTGACGGTGCGCCTCATAAAGCGCCTTCATGCCCGCGTCATAGAGGTCGTCGCTGCGGGCCTCCAGATTGGTGATCTGTTCCGTCAGGATCGCCAGCCGCTCATGGTTCTTGCGCATGGCCGGCAGCAGGATGAAGGCCTCCTGCGTCAGGGCCGCGCATTCGACGGCGATGTCGGCCAGCTCCTGCATCTTGGGCGAGAAGTCGCGCATCTCGTACAGGGTGACGATCTTGGCCGCCTTCTGCATCTGGTCGATGGTGTCGTCCAGCGAGTTGGTCAGGCCGCGAATGTCCGAACGATCAAACGGGGTGATGAAGCTGCGGCGCACGGCGAACAGCACCTCGCGCGCGATCTCGTCGGCCTCTTCCTCGTGGGCGACCACCTTGGCGCACCATTCCCCGGTTGCGGGTCCGCCGTTCATCATCTGACGCAGGGCGCCCGCGCCGTGAGCCAGCGTCTGCGCATGGGCGTCGAACAGTCGGAAGAAGTTGTCTTCCTTCGGCAGCAGCGCCTGGAACCAGTTGAGCATGGGTCGTCTCCGCAAGGCCGCCTCGCGCATACCGAGACCGAGCCGGCGCCCCAAGTCCCGGCTTCCGGCCTCTTCGTCAAGTCATCCGCATACGGATTCTCGGATTTCTCCCCCAGCCATTGACGCCGCTCCAGCCGAGGCGCATGAAGAAAATGTCATCTTTGTGTTCAAATAGCGGCCAAAATCGCCATGACCTACCCTGCAGAGCAGGAGCGCCTGCTTGTCGAAGCCGGCCAGGCCCTCGCTCGTCGCGACCCTCGCGCCGCCTTGCGGTTGCTGGATCAGGCAGATCAGTTCGGCAAGACGCACAACGCCACCTTGAACCGCGCCGTCGCCCTGCGCCTTCTGGGCGATTACCACGCCTCCCTGCGCGTCCTGGACGACGCGCTCGACATGCGGCCCTACGACTTCATGGCGCTGTTGGCCAAGGGCGCCATGCTGGAGAAGATCAACCAGACCAAGGCGGCGGTCGAAGTCTATCGCAACGCCCTGAAGATCGCCCCGCCGCGCGCCTCCTGTCCGCCTGGCGTGGTCAGCCAGATGGACTACGCCGCCGGCCTGATCGACCGGCACGCCAAGGCGCTGGCCGAATTCATGAAGGATCGTATTTCGCCGCTGAAGGCCGAACTGGGCGAAGCCAGCCGGGACCGTTTCGAAGAAGGCCTGGAGATCTACGCCGGCCTGAAGCAACCGCCCAAGCAGCAGCCGCTCCTGCTCAACTATCCGCGCCTGCCGGTCATCCCCTTCTATGACCGCACCCTGTTTCCCTGGCTGGCGCAATTGGAAGAAGCGACCCCCGTCATCCAGGCCGAACTGACGACCCTGCTCGAAACCGCCTTCGACGAGTTCTCGCCCTACATCGCCTATCCCAAGGGCGCGCCGGTCAATCAGTGGGGCGAACTGAACCACTCGCGCAAATGGAGCTCCCTCTTCCTATGGAAGGACGGCCTCCGCCAGGACGAAGTCTGCGCCCGCGCGCCCCAGACCGCCGCCCTACTGGAAAGCCTGCCCATGGCCGATCAGGACGGTTTCGCGCCCACCGCCATGTTCTCGGCGCTTCAGCCCAAGACGCATATTCCACCGCATACCGGCTCGTCGAACGTGCGCCTGCTGACGCACCTGCCGCTGATCCTGCCGGGACCGGCGCGCTTCCGCGTGGGCAATACGGTGCGCGAATGGGAGATGGGCCGCGCCTGGGTCTTTGACGACACCATCGAGCACGAGGCGTGGAATGAGGCTGACGCCATGCGCGTCATCCTGATCTTCGACGTCTGGAACCCCTACCTCGACGACGGCGAGAAACGGCTGATCACCGAGATGATGAAGGCGCAGCGGGAGTTCACTATTGATCAAGCGCCCTCTCGCAACTGATCATAAGCTGATTGCGCCGCCGCCACCTCGCCCATGCGCGTCTCGGCCCAGTCGATCATCGGCCGCAACGACCGAACCAGTTCCAGCCCGAGGGGCGTGATCGCATAGGTGACGGACACCGGCACAGCGGCCTCGACCGTTCGTGTGACCAGGCCGTCGCGTTCGATCTGGCGCAGGGTCTGGCTCAACATCTTCTGCGACACGCCCTCGATCCGGCGCTTGAGCGCATTGAAACGCATCGGCCCGTCCGCGAGGGTGGTCAGTAGAAGCACCGTCCACTTGTCAGCGATCCGATCCAGCAGCAGCCGGGTCGGGCAGTCGGCGGCGTAGACGTTCCCACGCTCGCCATCGCCGGAAGCGGTCACCGCTGGGGAACCTGGTGAGAGAAAGGTGCCTTCTTGCATAAGAACTCCCCCTAGCACACCTGGTACCCATCGGTAACTAACAGGAACCATCCCATGAACATAACCGTCCTGGGCGCCAGCGGCCGTGTCGGATCAGAGATCGTCAAGGAACTGGCCCGGCGCGGGCATCAGGTGACGGGCGTGGCCCGCCAGCCGGACCGCGTGCCCGCCGCTCCCGGCGTGACTGCTGTCGCAGGCGACGTGAACCAGCCCGCCTCTCTCGCCCCGGCCCTGGCCGGCGCCGACGCCGTGGTCAGCGCCATCATGTTCGTGGACAGCGATCCGGCTCTGCTGATCCAGGCGACCAAGGATGCAGGCGTTCCGCGTTATCTGGTGGTCGGCGGCGCCGGCAGCCTGGAGACCGCGCCAGGCCAACGCCTGGTCGACACGCCCGCCTTCCCCGAAGCCTATAAGGCCGAAGCCCTGGCCGGCGGCCGGTTCCTGGACGCCCTGCGCGCCGATCCTGAGTTGAACTGGACCTTTCTGTCGCCTTCGGCCCTGTTCGACGGGTCGGAACGCACCGGCGTCTTCCGTCTGGGCGGCGACGCCCTGCTGACGGACGTCCAGGGGAACAGCCGCATCTCCTTCCCCGACTACGCCATCGCCATGGCCGACGAGATCGAGACGCCGAAGCACCCCCGCGCCCGCTTCACCGTCGGCTACTGAAAGACGCCCGCATGAAACCGTTCCTGTTCGCCGCTCTGGCGGCCCTGGCCCTGAGCGCGGCGTCTGTTTCCGCGACCGCTCAGGCGCCTTCCTCGTCGCCGACATCGTCGGCTTCACGCACGTCCACTGAGGCCGAGAACGCCCGGATCGTCACCACCTTCTACGACCTGGCCTTCAACCAGCATCAACCGACCGAAGCGGCCCGCCTCTACATCGGCGACCGCTACATCCAGCACAATCCGGCGGTGCCGAACGGGGCCGCCGCCTTCTACGGCTATTTTGAAGGCTTCTTCCGCGACAACCCCCAGTCACGCGCCACGATCCACCGCGTCATCGTGGATGGCGACCTGGTCGCCCTGCATGTTCATTCGCAGGAGACACCCGACGACCCCGGCCGCGCCATCGTCGACATCTTTCGCGTCGAGAACGGCAAGATCGTCGAGCATTTCGACGTGATCCAGACAGTTCCCGCCACAACCGCCAACGGCAACACCATGTTCAGCGGCGACAAGGCCGACTGACGCCCACATGTCCGCCGTGACGCGCGCGCCTCCCCTTCCGCTCATCCCGGCGGACGCCGGGATCCAGTCCGAGCGCCAAGCTGAGGTCTGACCATCGGCCGCACGCCCTGAAGCCAAAGCACTGGATCCCGGCGTCCGCCGGGATGAGCGGGTGGAAAATCCAAAGAAAACGGCCCCGGAAGATCGCTCTTCCGGGGCCGTCGTCATTCTTAGCCGTGCAGCCGGATCAGGCGCCCAGCGAAGCCGGGTCGATCTTGAAGCCCGGGCCCATCGTCGAGGACAGGGCGATGCGCTTCACATAGGTGCCCTTGGCGCCCGACGGCTTGGCGCGGACGAGGGCGTCCACGATGGCCTTGACGTTGGCTTCCAGGGCGTCCTGCGTGAAGGAGGCCTTGCCGATGCCGGCGTGGACGATGCCCGCCTTTTCGACGCGGAACTCAACGGCGCCGCCCTTGGCGTCCTTGACGGCCTGAGCGACGTTCGGGGTCACGGTGCCGACCTTCGGGTTCGGCATCAGGCCGCGCGGGCCCAGCACCTTACCCAGACGGCCGACCAGGGCCATCATGTCCGGCGACGCGATCACGCGGTCGAACTCCATGAAACCGCCGGCGATCTTCTCGTACAGGTCTTCAGCGCCGACGTGCTCGGCGCCGGCCGCCTTGGCTTCTTCAGCCTTGGCGTCCTTGGCGAAGACGGCGACGCGGACGTCACGGCCGGTGCCCGAAGGCAGGTTCACCACGCCGCGGACCTGTTGGTCGGCGTGACGCGGGTCGACGCCCAGGTTGATGGCGATTTCGATCGACTCGTCGAACTTGGCCTTGGCGTTGTCCTTGACCAGCTTGATGGCTTCGTTGAAGGCCAGCAGGTCTTCGGTGACGCCCGTGCGGGCCTTATGGGCTTTGGTCAGCTTAGCCATGTCTTAGCCCTCCACCACTTGAATGCCGATGGCGCGGGCCGAGCCCTCGATGATGCGCGACGCGGCGTCCAGGTCGTTCGCGTTCAGGTCCTTCATCTTCTTCTCGGCGATTTCGCGCAGTTGCGTCTGCGTGATCTTGCCGGCGAACTCGCGGCCGACGAGCTTGGCGCCCGACTTGATGCCAGCGGCTTGCTTCAGATACCAGGTCGCCGGCGGCGTCTTGGTGATGAAGGTGAACGACTTGTCCTGATAGACGGTGATGACGGTCGGAAGCGGGGTGCCCTTGGCTTCCTTCTCGGTCCGCGCGTTGAACTCCTTGCAGAAGCCCATGATGTTCACGCCGCGTTGACCCAGAGCCGGGCCGATCGGGGGCGAAGGCGTGGCCGAACCGGCCGGCACTTGCAGCTTGATATAGCCGAGAATCTTCTTGGCCATTGGTCTCTCCTATGAATGACCCGGCGACGATGCGCCCGGCCGGTGAGCCGTGGTGCGGCATGGCTGCCTTCCACGGATTTGACGCCGGGCGACTCGAAGGCCGTCCAGCGAAGGCGCGCGTTTAGCAGGCAGACCCTGAAAACGCAAACGGGACCGCCCGAAGACAGTCCCGATCTCTGCGTGGCGTCAGCAGCCGATCAGGCGCTGACCTTCTCCACCTGATTGTACTCCAGCTCGACCGGGGTCGGGCGGCCGAAGATCGAGACGGCCACGCGCAGGCGGGCGTTCTCTTCGTCGACGCTTTCGACCTGACCGTCGAAGCTGGCGAACGGGCCGTCGATGACCTTGACGTTTTCGCCGATGTCGAAGCGGATGGTGGGCTTCGGACGCTCGACGCCCTCTTCCACCTGGCCGATGATGTTCTGAACTTCACGCTCCGAGACCGGCAGGGGCTTGGTGCCGCCCGCGGCGCCCAGGAAGCCCGTGACCTTCGGCGTGTTCTTGACCAGGTGATAGGCCTCGTCGGTCATCTCCATCTTCACCAGCACATAGCCGGGGAAGAATTTGCGCTCGGCGTTGACCTTCTTGCCGCGGCGGATCTCGATGACGTCCTCAGTCGGAACCAGGATTTCAGAGAAGGCGTCTTCCAGGCCCTGTTGCTTGGCCTGGTCGCGCAGTTGCTCGGCGACCTTCTTCTCGAAGTTCGAATAGGCGTGGACGATGTACCACTTGTGGCGGGGGTTGGCCGCCGGCTTGGGCGCTGCATCGGTCATGTGCGCGTCTCCTTTATTGGCCAAGGCTGAGGATGATGCGGGACGCGAAGCCGAGACCCGTGTCGACGATCCAGAAGAAGGCGGCCGCGATCAGCACCATGATGAAGACCATCACCGAGGTGATCCAGGTCTCCTTGCGGCTGGGCCACACGATCTTGCGGGCTTCAGCGCGAACTTCGCTGATGAACTGCGGGATGGACGTCTTCTTCTTCGGCGCGGGCGCGTCGACGGCCACGGTCGCTGCGCCTTGCGCGGCTGCTGCGGTCTTGGTCCCCGTGGTGCGGCGGCCGCCCGGGGTCTTCGCCTTGGCCATTTGACGTCTCTTCAACCTCTGGATCCTGCTGCTCCACATGGGAAGTCCCAGGCGATCACAACAGGGGGAATGGCAGGAGTGGAGGGACTCGAACCCCCGGCCCTCGGTTTTGGAGACCGATGCTCTACCAGCTGAGCTACACTCCTAGTGTCCCGGACAAAGATCAGCGCGCCGTGGATATCCACCCAGCGGCGCGACCCTCGCCAGAGGGGGGCGTATGCCCGAGCCCCACCGTCATTTCAAGGGCCATCTGCGCCGCAGACGCGCGAAGTCGCGGATTTTCCTCAGAACAGACGCGCCACGGCGCTGGGCTCATAGCTCAGCCCTTTCACCAGGGCGTCGGAATCGCCGATCGAGAAGGTCTGGGCCCGGCTGCGGCCGTCCACCACCGCCACCGCCTCGATCTCTTCGGGAATCACCTTGACCACCGCCACGGCGTCGCCGCCGGGCGCCCAAGGACTGATGTCGGGCGAGCGGGCGATGATCAGATCGTTCAGCCGCTTCACCTCGTCGCCGTCCGTGACCTCCTCGGCGCGGCCGTCGATGGAGACGCCGACCGCCTCCCCTTCCTCGCCCACGCCGCGCACCGCCACGCCGACACGCGGGTCGGCGGTCAGGTTCTTCAGCTTCTCGCTATCGCGGGCGGTGACGAAATAGAGGTTCAGCCCGTCGTTCAGATAGCCCAGCGTCGCCGCCTGCGGCCGTCCGTCGGCCCGGTTCACGGCCAGGGTCATCAGCTTCTGGCTGTCCAGCAGCTTGAGGATGGCGGCCACCGCGCCGCCGTGGATCGGGGTGATGCGCGAGGTCGAGCTCATGGCGTTTCTCCGGAAGATGACGAGGCAGTTTGGCTGGGTAGCTTCGACGCAGCCTTGACGCAGATCAAGGCGGCTGGACGCCGCTTCGGTTCCAATGCCCCCATGACAGAGTCCCGCTTCGCGTCCGATGCGCCTCGCCTGGAGGTGGCCCCCCTCAGCGAAGCCGAGGCGCCCGCCGCCTTCGCCCTGGCGCGGCTGTGGCGGCCCAATCTGGAGCCGGCCCAGTGGGACGCCTTCCTGACCGCCTGGCGCGCCGCCCCGGAAAGCCGGGGCATCCTCAGCGCCCGCAACCAACGCGGCGGAGTGCTGGGCTTCGTTAGTTGGTGGCGGCAGCCCGATCTGGAGTACGGCGAGACCCTGTGGGCCGGTCCCTTCGTGGTGCGTGAAATGGGCGTGCGGCCCCTGGTGCGGCAAAGCCTGGCCGTCGAACTGACCGCCCTGGCCTGCCAGTTGGGCGCGCGGCTGCGCTACACTGAGGAAGCCATCGCGCCGGACTGCGCCGCCGAACTGACGGCTAGGACAGGCTGACCTATTCGGAATCAGCCCCTTATCGCCTAGACTGCCGCGCTATTCGGGAGACGACGTTCGTGAACACCGCTGCGGCCCAGGCCGAAATCGAAGAGGTGCGTCTGGAGGACGTCCATCCCTGCTCCACCTGCGGCGCCCGCCCGCTGGGCGTCTGCGCGGACCTGAAGGGTCATGAGCTGCAGAGCATGGCCTGCGCCAGCGAGAACGTCACCGCCCAGCCCGGCCAGGCCCTGTTCCACGAGGGCGACCCGAACCCCTATGTCTTCAACGTCGTGGACGGGGCGGTGAAGCTGTATCGCCTGCTGCCCGACGGACGACGCCAGATCACCGGCTTCCTGTTCCAGGGCGACTTCCTGGGCCTGGGCGGACGCGGGCCGTCCAGCTTCACGGCCGAAGCCTTGACGCCGCTGAACGCCTGCCGCTTCCGGCGCGGCGACTTCGATCAACTGCTAAACGCCCTGCCTGCGCTGGAGCACCGTCTGGTGGCCCTGGCCGGGGACGAACTGATGGCGGCGCAGGAGCAGATCGTCCTGCTGGGCCGCAAGACCGCGCGCGAGCGGCTGGCCAGCTTCCTGACCCGCCTGTCCGAGCGTCAGGTGCAGCTGGGCGGCGCCGTGGGCCATGTCCACCTGCCGATGACGCGGCTGGACATCGCCGACTACCTGGGCCTGACGATCGAGACGGTCAGCCGGGTCTTCACCCAGTTCAAGACCTCGGGCCTGATCCAGCTTCTGCCGGGCAATGACGTCGCCCTGCCCGATCCGGCCGCACTGAAGGCCCTGGGCGAAGGCGCCGCCTGATCTTGGGCTAGAGGGATAGGGGGACGCGGCCTGACGTTCCGCGTCCCTCCCCGCATCGGCTTCAGAACTTGCGGCCGACACCCACCGACACGACCCAGGGATCCAGGCTGACGCTGCTCTTCAGCGCGCCGCCGTTGATCCTGGCGTCCGTGTCGAACCACACCTTCTTGGCGTCCAGGTTCAGCGTCCACGGGCCGGAAATGTTCCAGTCGGCGCCAGCCTGCAGCGCCACGCCGAAGCCGTTATCCAGATCGACCTCGAAGCCGTTCTTATCCTTGCCGCTGAAGAAGGCCATGTAGCTGACGCCCGCACCGACATAGGGGCTGACCGTCGCGTTCGGCGTCGGGCGGTATTGCAGCGTCACCACCGGCGGCAGCACCCAGGTCTCATGCACGGCCACATCGGTCGCCCCGCCCTTGGCGCGCACCTCGTGCTGGGTGGCGCCCAGGATGGCCTCGACGGCCCAGTGGTCGGCGACGAACCAGGTGAAGCCCAGCGTCGGCATCCAGTCGTCGCCCACATCGACCTTCAGGCCGCTGTCGGCCCCGGCGGCGGTGGCGATGGCGTCGTCGGCCTGCGGCAGGACGCCGGTCATGCGGGCGGTGACGATCAGCGAGCCCTTGCCTACCTGTTCAGGCGCGGCGTTCTGGGCCGAGGCGGCGCCCGCGACGGCCAGCAGGCTGACGGAAGCGATCAATGCGACAGCGGTTTTCATCTGTTCAATCCCCGACATTCGCCGGGTCGGGAGAGGGCCCGGCTTCGATGTCTGCATAACCCTGCGCCTGCTCGCCTCACGCCGCCTTGATCCAGCGCAAGCCACGGATATTTAGAAAAATATTCTCTTCTTCTCGCTCGTCCCGGCGGACGCCGGGATCCAGTGAGGATGCAGGCCAGAAACTTGGCCGTTCAGAGACGCGCCTTAAAGCCAAAGCACTGGATCCCGGCGTGCGCCGGGATGAGCGGTTGTAGGGGTCATGAAAAATCCCCTCCGGCCAGCGCCGAAGGGGATCATTCAGTCAGTTCGTCAGATGACGGGGATCAGGATTCCGAGTGACCCTCGTCGCCTTCATCGAACAGGCGGAACTCGTGCCACAGGCCGTTCAGGACGCCGAAGGCCACCGCCAGGCCGAGGCCCAGGATCCAGGCGAAATACCACATGAGATGATCTCCTTTCGCGGGATCAATAGAGGTCGGGGTTGGTCTTCAGCTCAGCCTCGGTCGAACGGCCCCACAGCACCTTATAGACCCAGGCGGTGTAGAGCAGGACGAAGGGCAGGAAGACCGCCACCACGATCAGCATGATGAACAGGGTCGTATGGCTGGACGAGGCGTTCCACACTGTCAGGCTGGACTGGGCGTTGATCGAGCTGGGCAGGATGAAGGGGAACATCGACAGGCCGACCGTCGAGATGATCCCGACCGCCGAGGCCGACGAACCGCCGAAGGCCATCACCGCCGACTTGCGCCACATCCCCAGCAGACCGATCGCAGCGCCGACGAAACCCAGAACCGGAGCGATGATCATCCACGGATAGCGGCCGTAGTTGTCCATCCAGGCGCCGGGCGCAGCCTCGACCGCCGTACGCAGCGGGTTGGAGACGCCGGCCGTGTCCACCACGCCGGTGATGCGGAAGCCCATGTCGCCGAAGGCTGCCATGGCGCCGCCGATGGCGAACAGCACCAGGCTGGCCGCGCCGGCGACGGTGCCGATGGCGCGCGCGCGCTTCAGCACCACGCCTTCTTCGCCCTTGACCGACAGCCAGGCCGCGCCGTGCAGAACCAGCATGGAGACCGACAGCAAGCCGCAGATCAGAGTGAAGGGGGTGAACAGGCCCAGCAGGCTGCCTTCGTAGAAGCTGCGCAGGTCGCTATCCAGGCGGAAGGGCGCGCCCAGCAGGACGTTGCCGACCGCCACGCCGAACACCAGGGCCGGAACGAAGCTGCCGATGAACAGGCCCCAGTCCCACATGGAGCGCCAGCGCGCCTCGGGCCGCTTGGAGCGGTATTTGAACGACACCGGCCGCAATATCAGCGCGGACAGCACCAGGAACATCGCCAGGTAGAAGCCCGAGAAGCTGACGGCGTAGACCTGGGGCCAGGCGGCGAAGATCGCCGCCCCGCCGACAATGAACCAGACCTGGTTGCCTTCCCAGGTCGCGCCGATGGTGTTGATCACCATGCGGCGTTCCTGGTCGGTCTTGGCGACGAAGGGCAGCAGGGCGCCGACGCCCATGTCGAACCCGTCGGTCAGGGCGAAGCCGATCAGCAGCACGCCCAGCAGTCCCCACCAGATCAGGCGGAGGGTGGTGTAGTCGAGGGGGAGTTCCATCTCTCTTTTTTCCTTCAACGACCGGGTCAGACGACCGCGGGCTCGCCTTCCGTGATGGCGTCGGCTTCGCGGGCTTCCTGTTCGGCGAACGGCCCCTTCTTGACCGCGCGCAGGATCAGACCGACCTCGACGACGGCGAGCACGCCGTACAGCAGGGTGAAGCAGATGATCGTGGTCCACAGCTGCGTCACGGTCAGGCTGGACGCGCCCAGGAAGGTCGGCAGAACGCCTTCCACGGCCCAGGGCTGACGCCCCACTTCGGCCAGCAGCCAGCCGGACTCGATGGCGATCCACGGCAGCGGGATGGCCAGGACGGCCAGGCGCAGGAACCACTTCGTCTCATGCTTGCGCAGGGTGCACAGGATGAAGGCCGTACCGAACAGGCCGATCATCAGGAAGCCGATGCCCGCCATGAAGCGGAAGACCCAGAACATCAGCGGCACGTTCGGCACGGTCGACCAGGCGGCCTGCTGGATCTGCTGCGGCGTGGCCGTGCGCGGATCCTCGACGTAACGCTTCAGCAGCAGGCCGTAGCCCAGATCGTTGCGGACCGTCTCGAACTGACCGCGGGCGGCCATGTCGGTCGGGTCGGCCTTGACCTTCTCCAGGGCGTCATAGGCGACGACGCCGCGTTCGATGCGGTCCTCGGCGACGGCGACCAGCTCCAAGATGCCTTCGACGGGCTTGTCGATGCTGCGCGTCGAGATCAGGCCCAGAACATAGGGCACCTTGACCTCGAAGTGGGTGTGGCGGTCCTCGAGGCTGGGCAGGCCGAACAGGGTCAGACCGGCCGGGGCCTCTTCGGTGCGCCACATGGCTTCCAGGGCGGCCAGCTTCATCTTCTGGTTGTCGGTCAGGGCGTAGCCCGACTCATCGCCCAGAACGACCACCGACAGCGACGACAGCAGGCCGAAGGCGGCGGCGACCGTCATCGACCGCTTGGCGAAGCCCTTGTGCTTGCCCTTCAGCAGATAGAAGGCCGAGATGCCCAGCACGACCACGGCGGCGCAGACGTAGCCGGCCGACACGGTGTGCACGAACTTGGCCTGGGCCACCGGGTTGAAGATCACCGCCATGAAGTCGGTGACTTCCATACGCATGGTGTCGGGGTTGAAGGCGGCGCCGACCGGGTTCTGCATCCAGCCNNAAGAAGGCCATCAGGCCCTCAATGGCCAGCGGCGCCCCGAAGATGTCCCCGACGTAGTGGGAATAATAGCTCCAGTTCATGCCGAACTGGAATTCCATCGTCAGGCCGGTGGCGACGCCCAGCACGAAGTTGATGCCGAAGATCGCGCCCCAGAAACGGGTGATCGTCCGCCAGATCGGCCGACGGGTCATCACATAGATGCTCTCCATGATGACCAGCATGAAGGAGAGGCCCAATGTGAGGGGCACGAATAGAAAGTGGTATAGCGCCGTCAGTGCGAACTGAAGGCGTGAAAGGTCTACGACCGCCAGGTCGATCATCGTTCCAGGCTCCTGACCGCCAGCCCCCATCGACCGGCGTTCTACTCTAACCTAAAGCGGCCCGGTTTGGCGCGCCTTGATCCTGATCAAAGCTGGCGACAGCGACTTGAACTAGAGGGCGTTTCGCCCAAAGACCTTTCGCCTCATAGGCTTTTTGCCCCATCCTCTATCGTCGCTTGTTACGGTGGATGAGGCCGGATCAGGCCCCGCTTTCCCAGAATGGCGCACCAGGAGACGTGATGACGGCCCAGCCGGTCGACCCTCAACAGGCGAATCCTCCGAGAATCGCAGAGACGGCTGCGCCTGCGGCCTGGCTGAAATCCGCCCTGTCCCCCTGGCGTCGCCTGATGAGCCTGGGCGGCGCCCTGGTGATCGCCGACACCCTCCCCGCCATCGGCTTCGCCGCCGGACTGGCCCTGGCCGTCGGCGCCCTGCCGCGGGGTCTGGCCGAAGCCGTTCCCGGCCTGATTCTGGCGGTCGTCGCCCTGATCGCACGCGCCGCGCTCAATCAGGGCGCGGTCCTCGTCAACACCCGCGCCGCGCGCGCCGCCAAGAACGGCCTGCGTCGCCGTGTGCTGACAGGGGCGCTCGGCGGCCGCATGTCCGACGCCGCCGCCATGACCGCCGCCGCCGAGGGCGTAGAGGCGCTGGACGGCCACGTCGCCCGCTTCACTCCCGCCCGCACGGCGGCGGCCGTCTCGCCCCTCATCCTGATCACTGCGGCGGGCGTCGTCAGCCCCTTCACCGCCGGCATCCTGATCTTCACCCTTCTGCCCTTCGTGCTGGGCATGGCCCTGACCGGCATGGCGGCGGGCGCCGAGAGCCGCCGTCAGTTTCTGGCGCTGGAGAGGCTGTCGGGCCTGTTCCTGGACCGGGTGCGCGCCCTGCCCGCCATCCTGTCCTTCCAGGCTGAGACGCAGCAGACCCGCGTCATCGCCCGCGCCTCGGACGACCTGGCCCGCCGCACGGGCAAGGTGCTGAAGGTCGCCTTCCTGTCCTCGGCGGTGCTGGAGTTCTTCTCGGCGCTGGCCGTCGCATTGGTCGCCGTCTACTGCGGCTTCAACCTGCTGAAGCTGCTGCCCTTCCCCGCGCCCGACGAACTGAGCCTGACGCAGGCCTTCTTCGTCCTGGCCCTGGCGCCCGAGGTCTATCAGCCCATGCGCCGCCTCGCCGCCGCCTATCACGACCGTCAGGCCGCCGAGTCCGCCGCCCCCAGCCTCAGCCGCCTGGATCAAGCCGAAGAAGCGACACGCCCCCGCCCGCCCCTGCCCGCCTCTGCCCCCGCCGTGCGTTTCAAAGACGTGACGATCGCCTATGACGGCGCGCCGGTCCTCAGCGGCTTCGATCTGACGGTCGCGCCCGGCTCCATCGTGGCCCTGACCGGCCTCAGCGGCGCGGGCAAGACCAGCCTGCTGAACCTCTTCCTGGGTCTGGCGCCTCTGTCAGGCGGCGAGGTCGAGGTCGGCGACGCGCGCCTGTCGGACCATCCCGACCTGACCGCCTGGATCGCCTGGGCCGGTCAGGCGCCAGTCGTGATCCGCGGAACCCTGGCCGAAAACATCGCCCTGGCCCGACGCGGCGCTTCGCCCAAAGAGATCGAACAGGCCGCGCGCAAGGCGGGCCTCGACGGCGCGCTGGATCGCCTGATCGACGAGCGCGGCGGCGGCCTGTCGGGCGGCGAGCGGCGGCGTCTGGGCCTGGCCCGCGCCTTCCTCAAGCCCTCGCCCCTGCTTCTGTTGGACGAGCCGACCGCCAATCTGGACGCCGCGGCCGAGACCGCCCTGCTGCCGCTCATCCGCGAGGCGGCGCGCGGGCGCACGACCCTGATCGCGACCCATTCCGACGCCGTGGCCGAACTGGCCGATGTGGTGGTGCGCCTGTGAAGCCTCAGTCCTCTTCCGGCGTCGTCCGCCTCAAGGCCATGATCCGCGCCCAGGAGCGCGCCCAG
>DJDA01000026.1:0-378 GCA_002430835.1 Brevundimonas sp. UBA5936 | reverse complement strand
GGCCGTGGCCCTGCTGGGCGTGTCCGGCTGGTTCATCACCGCATCGGCCCTGGCTGGTGCGGCCGGGCCCGCCGCGGCCCATGTGTTCAACTATCTGGTGCCCAGCGCGGTCATTCGCTTCCTGGCCATCGTCCGCACCGCCTCCCGCTATGGCGAGCGCGTCACCGGGCACGAGGCTTCGCTGGAGGCGCTGGCCGCCCTGCGCCCCCTAGTGTTCGACGGCCTGGCGCTCGGCCCCACGACGCGCGCCCTGTCGCTGGCGGGCGGCGCGGCCTCGGCCCGGCTGGTGCACGACGTGGACGCCGTGCACGACCGGTTCCTGGCCCCGGCCCCGCCCCGGAGCGTACTCGCGGGCCTGCTGACAGGCATGGTGCTGGC
>DJDA01000066.1 GCA_002430835.1 Brevundimonas sp. UBA5936 | reverse complement strand
AAACGGCGCGCGCGTCATCCTGATCGGTCACACCGCCGATGACGACGCAGAGGGCATTTGGATGCGGGCCGAGGGCGCGACGCTGGGCCGCCTGCGCGAGGCGTCGCCGTCGCCTGCGTGGCCGGAAGGGCGCGGGCTGTTGCTATTGCGGCCTGTGCTGGGCGAGGGGCGTGTGGCGCTGCGGGATCACTTGCGCGAGCGCGGCCTGGCATGGCTGGAAGACCCCGCCAACGCGGACCTGCGCTACGGGCGGGGCAGGGCGCGGACGGCGCTGGCGCGGGCAGAAGTCCCTGCTGCGTTATCGACGACTGTTGTTTATGCGAGCGCGGCACATGAGCCGGGCGATCAGGCTTGGGCCGGGGTTTTGTCTTTGTCGCGTGATCTGCCCGCCTCGACGCTGGCCGCCGTCCTGCTGTGCGCAGGCGGAGGCGCGACGCCGCCGCGCGGGGATCGCCTGGCGGCCCTTCAGGCGCGGCTGGCGGGGGACGAGGATTTCACCGCCGTCCTGTGCGGCGCCCGCGTTGAGGCGTCCGGCGGCTGTGTTCAGGCGATGCGCGAGCCTGGAGAATGGAAGCGCCGCCCCTCCGCCTCGCTGGCCCTGACTCCGGGCCGATCCGCCGTCTGGGACGGGCGCTTCGAGATCACTACCGATAGGCCTGACCTGCGCGTCGAGGCGGCGGTCGGGCGGTTGGCGCGGTTGTCGGATCAGGATCGCGCCGTTCTGGCGCCGCTTCCGTCCGCCGCGCGCGCCGCCGCACCGATTCTGATCGACCCCGAGGGGCGGGCGGTGCTGGCCTGGCGCGGGGCGGATGTAAGGGCGCTTGCGTCGCGGCGGCTGGCGCTCGCCCTGGCGGCTTTCGGGGGCGAAACGACGCAGGAAGACGGACTCTTTCAAACCCTTCATGGCGAAATGCCGCCGTCTGACCTATTTTCAGGGGAAGACTGCTGATCGACGGGCCGAGCGCGGCCCCGTCGAGGAACCGAGGACCGAATGAACCTGCGCAATTTCGCCATCTGGGGCGTGATCCTTCTGGGACTGGTGACGGTCTACGCCGCGATCAGCCAGAACGGCGGCGCCCCCGCCATGCCGGGCGCCAAGGGCGCCGCGGCCGCCGGCCGCCCCGAACCCATCACCTATTCCCAGCTGATGACGGCTGTGGAGCGTCAGGAGATCAAGTCGATCGTCGCGCGCGGCGAGACGATCACCGGCGTCTTCAAGAACGACAGCAAATTCACCGCCGTGACGCCGGTGCCGAACGCCGAACTGGTCGAGCAGATCCGCAAGACCGGCGTTGAGGTTGAAACCAAGAGCACGCGTCAGCCGTGGTGGTCGGGCCTGCTGGGCCTGCTGCTGCCGGTGGCGCTGATCATCGGCTTCTGGCTGTTCATCATGAACCGGATGCAGGGCGGGGCGAAGGGCGCCATGGGCTTCGGCAAGTCCAAGGCCAAGCTGCTGACCGAGCACAAGGGCCGCAAGACCTTCGACGACGTCGCCGGCGTGGACGAGGCCAAGGACGAGCTGCAGGAGGTCGTCGACTTCCTGAAGGATCCGGCCAAGTTCCAGCGTCTGGGCGGCAAGATCCCCAAGGGCGCCCTGCTGGTCGGCCCTCCGGGTACGGGTAAGACCCTGCTGGCGCGCGCGGTGGCGGGCGAGGCGGGCGTGCCCTTCTTCTCGATCTCGGGTTCGGACTTCGTCGAGATGTTCGTCGGCGTCGGCGCCAGCCGCGTGCGCGACATGTTTGAACAGGCCAAGAAGAACGCCCCTTGCATCATCTTCATCGATGAAATCGATGCCGTGGGCCGTCACCGCGGCGCCGGTCTGGGCGGCGGCAACGACGAGCGCGAGCAGACCCTGAACCAGCTGCTGGTCGAGATGGACGGCTTTGAGGCGTCGGAGAACATCATCCTGATCGCCGCGACCAACCGTCCCGACGTGCTGGACCCGGCCCTGCTGCGTCCGGGCCGCTTCGACCGTCAGGTCGTGGTGCCGAACCCCGACGTCTCGGGCCGTGAGCGCATCCTGCGCGTCCATATGAAGGACGTGCCCCTGGCCGCCGACGTCAACGTCAAGACGCTGGCGCGCGGCACGCCGGGCTTCTCGGGCGCGGACCTGGCCAACTTGGTCAATGAGGCGGCCCTGATGGCGGCCCGCAAGGACCGTCGCATGGTCACGCACCGCGACTTCGAGGACGCCAAGGACAAGGTCATGATGGGCTCCGAACGGAAGTCCATGGCCATGAACGAGGAAGAGCGCCGCCTGACCGCCTATCACGAGGCCGGTCACGCCATCGTCGCCATCAACGTCAAGATGGCCGACCCGGTGCACAAGGCGACCATCGTCCCGCGCGGCCGCGCGCTGGGCATGGTGATGCAGTTGCCGGAAGGCGATCGCTATTCGATGAAGTTCCAGCAGATGATCGACCGCATCGCCATCATGGCGGGCGGCCGCGTCGCCGAGGAGCTGATCTTCGGGCCCGAGAGCATCACCTCGGGCGCCAGTTCGGACATCGAGCAGGCGACCAAGCTGGCGCGGGCCATGGTCACGCGCTGGGGCTTCTCCGAGAAGCTGGGTACGGTGGCCTATGGCGAGAACCAGGAAGAGGTCTTCCTGGGCCACTCGGTGTCGCGCAGCCAGAACGTCTCGGAAGAGACGGCCCGCATCATCGACGAAGAGGTCCGCCGCATCGTCACCGAAGGCTGGGAAGAGGCGCGCCGCATCCTGACCGTGAAGGCGGGCGACCACGAGAAGCTGTCCCAGGCCCTGCTGGAATACGAGACCCTGTCGGGCGACGAGATCAAGGATCTGCTGGAGAACGACCAGCCGCCCAAACGCGACGACGAGAACGACACGGTCGTCGGCCCGTCGCTGTCGGTCCCGGCCACGCCGGAAGATGAGATGGCGTCTGTTGCGTCAACCGAACCTCAGCCGGCGTCGACGGTCTGAGGCGACGAAAAGCGGAAACGAAGAGGGGCGCGTCCGTCGGACGCGCCCCTTTTTCTTGTCATGCGATGTCCGAGGGTCAGGCGGCGGATGCGGCTTCGTCCTCGACCTTGACCAGGGTCAGTTTGCGCACGGCGCCCGATGGGTCCGGCCAGGTGATCGACTGGCCTTCCTTCAGGCCGATCAGACCGGCTCCGACATAGGACAGGATGGAGACGCGGCCGGCGTCGATGTCGGCTTCCTTGGGCAGCACCAGCTGAACGCGGCGCACGTCGGGGCTGTGATCGTCCGAGTACTGAAGCCAGCGATTCAGGGTGACGACGTTCTTGGGCATGGCCTTGGGCTCGCACACCTTGGCGCGGTCCAGTTCCTGTTGCAGCAGGCCGGCGGGGCCCGAGCCGGGCAGGTCGCCGACCAGGCGGTCCAAGGCGTCGAAGTCGTCGCTGCGAAGCGTAATGGCGGGCAGGGCGCCCTTGCGGGGGGTGGTCATGAGGAAAACTCTCTGGAAATTCGGGCGACGTCAGGCGGCCGAGGGGCCGTCATCGTCGGGATGTTTTGGGTCAAGGTGTTCTGGGCGGGCATGTTCGGGGTCGGACGGCGCCTCGGGCGCGGTCGGCCTCCGAAAGGGAATGATGTCGGCGCCGCGCGGCGGTTCGTCGGGACGGTTGTCGTCCATGGTGTCTGGGCGGCGTGTCATGCGCAAATCTACGCGAGCGGCCCCAGGCCGGCGCGGTCCTGCAAAATGAATGGGGGAAACAGGAGACTTAAAGCAACTTGGTCCCGTAACGGGCGCCCGGCGCAGGGCGCACGGCGGACCGCTACGGGTTAAAGGCCTTCGACGCGGCGTCCCGCGTGGGTGAGGCGTCGAGCCTGGCTGACGAAGCGTTCCATTGCCTTTAGAGGCTGGACCCAGGCGCGGTGAAAGTCAAACCGCGCTCTCTGGAGTCGATGTCGCATGATCCATCAATCCCTCGTGAAGCCGCCGCTTGTCATGGGCATCCTCAACGTCACGCCGGACAGCTTTTCCGACGGCGGGCGGCACGCCACGATCGAGGCCGCCCTGGCGCATGCGTTGAGGTTGATCGACCAGGGCGCCGATGTGCTGGACATCGGGGGCGAAAGCACGCGGCCCGGCTCGGACCCGGTCGATGAAGCCGACGAGATCGCCCGCGTCGCGCCGCTGATCGCTGCGATCAGCGCGCGCTGGGACGGTCGGATCAGCATCGACACCATGAAACCCGGCGTCGCCCGTGCCGCCGTCGCCGCCGGGGCGACGATGTGGAACGACGTGACGGCCCTGAGCCATGCGCCTGACAGTCTGGCGACCGCCGCCGAACTGGGCTGCGAGGTGGTGCTGATGCACATGAAGGGCGCGCCCAAGACGATGCAGGACGATCCACGCTATGACGACGTCGTGGCCGAGGTTGTCGCCCATCTGGCGGCGCGGGCCGAGGCGGCCATGGCGGCGGGCGTGGCGCGCGAGAAGATCTGGCTGGACCCCGGCATCGGCTTCGCCAAGACGACGGCGCATAATCTGATGTTGACGGCGCGTTTGGAGGCCCTGGTCGACCTGGGCTTTTCGGTCCTTTACGCGGCCAGTCGCAAGCGTCTCATTCAGGGCGTGGACGCCGTAGCAATAGAGGCGGGCGACCGTCTGGGCGGCTCCTTGGCCCTGGCGCTGGAGGGCGCGCGGCGCGGCGCCCGCATGGTGCGGGTCCACGACGTGCGCGAGACGGTCCAGGCGCTGAAGCTTCAGGCGGCGGTGACGGCGGCTGGCTGAGGTTCAGCCCCTCCAGTCGGGCAGCACCTGATCGGGGAAGCGATCGACGATGAAGGTCGGCTCGATCGCTCGCTCCAGCCAGAGTTTGGCGCCGGCCAGAACCAGGGTGAAGCCCTCCATGGCGTCCAGCGCGGCCTTTACGCCTTCATCCGTGGCGGGGAAGCCGCGATTGAAAATCTCGACCCAGGTCGTCTTGTCGCGTGCTTCGAAGCGCCATTCGACCTCGGTCGGCTGATCGTCCAGATTCCAGTCGATGAGGATGCGCTGATTGACCTGAACGTCCTTGACCAGGACGCGGGTCGAAACGCCGTACATCCCCCAGGTCCATGTCACGGTCGCCCCCGGCGACAGGCGGCGGTCGCCATGGGTGAACCAGAACCACGACGTCACCCCTGGTTCGGTAAAGGCTTGATAAACCTCATCTACGGGGCGTCGGATCAGTATTCCGGTTTGGACCATAGGCGTTTGCATTCAATCCCAATCTCCCAAGGGAATCGAGGCGGCAACGCTTATCGTCGCAGAATTGTTTCTGCTACGGGAATAAAAGAATGCAAACTTCAATATAACAGAAAGTGACGAACGTTGAAATCATGAATTACAAATTCATGATCAATGTTCTCATTTGTTTGTTTCGATATCATCGGTCCATTTGTGTGGGGGTTGAACTCTGCTTTGGATTTTCAGCAAGAAGCAAAGCCCCCTAGCGATCGGGCTTGAAGCCCTTGTCTGAAGATGCGTCATCCGCCATTCAGCCGTCATGTCTTGGCTTCTGTCTCTTAATCCCTGGCTGGTTCTCGTGGTGGCGGGGCTGTTTGAAGTGGGCTGGGCGTCCGGCGTCAAATACGTCGGCGTGCAGCGGCCGCTGATTTCGCTGGGCGTGGCCGTAGCCTTGGCCGCCAGCATGGTCGGGCTGTGGGCGGCGACGCAACGCCTGCCGGTCGGCACGGCCTACGCGGTCTGGACGGGCATCGGGGCCGTGGGCGCGGCGGTGGTCGGGGTGGCCGTCTATGGCGAGCCGGCGACGGCGGTGCGGGCGGTCTGCATCCTGCTGATCGTCGCGGGCATCGTTGGGTTGAAGCTGTTTTCGGGCGTGACGGCATGACCGATGCTCCTCAAGCCGCCTCCGAGGCGCCGAAAAGAGGCCGGGTGCTCATCCTGGCCGGCTCCGACTCCGGCGGCGGGGCGGGCATCCAGGCGGACATCAAGGCCGTGACCATGCTGGGCGGGTTCGCCGCCACGGCGATCACCGCCATCACCATTCAGAACACCCTGGGCGTTCACGGCGTCCACGCCGTGCCGCTGGACGTGATCGAGGCCCAGGCCAAGGTGGTGCTGGACGACATCGGCGCCGACGCCCTGAAGACCGGCATGCTGGGCTCGGTCGAGGTGGTCGAGGCGGTCGCCGGCCTGATCGATTATGCGGCGGGCGTTCTGGCCGTGGTCGATCCCGTCATGATCGCCAAGGGCGGCTCGCCCCTGCTGGAGGACCGCGCCGTCGAGGCCGTCCGCCGCCTGATGGTGCCGCGCGCCGCCCTGCTGACGCCCAATGCGCCTGAGGCCGAGGCCCTGACCGGGCTGGCGGTCGCCGATCTGGACGGCCAGCGCCGCGCGGGCGAGGCGCTGTTGAAGATGGGCGCGCGGGCGGTTCTGATGAAAGGCGGCCATGTGCCGGGGGCGACGGTGATCGACCTGTTGCTGACGGGCGACGGCGAGACGGTGCTGGAGAGCGAGCGGGTCGAGACGCGCCACACGCACGGCACCGGCTGCACCCTGGCCAGCGCCTGCGCGGCGGGGATCGCCAAGGGCCTGCCCCTGCCGGTCGCCGTCGCCGAAGCCTGGGCCTATGTCGCCGAAGCCATCCGCCGCGCGCCGGGTCTGGGCCAGGGCCACGGCCCGCTGGATCACGCCTGGCCGGTGCGGGGCTGAGGCCGCTTGGCGCGGCGTCGGAATCGCCCTCACAGAACGACATGACCCTGGAAACCCGCCTGACTGAGATCGTCCGCGCCGATGCGGGCCTGATGCATGTGCTGACCGTGATGCGGGGCCTGGAACTGCCCGACTGGCGGCTGTTCTCCGGCGCGGTCTACCAGGCGGTGTGGAACGCCCAGACCGGCCGCCCGGTCGGCTATGGGATCAAGGATTACGACATCGGCTATTTCGACGCCGATACCTCATGGGACGCCGAGGACGTCGTCATCAAGCGCGTCGCGGCCGCCTTCGCGCCGCCGACGCGCGATCAGGTCGAGGTGCGCAACCAGGCGCGGGTCCATCTGTGGTTCGAAGGCAAGTTCGGCGAGCCTTATGATCCCCTGACCTGTACCGACGACGCCCCGGCCCGCTTTGTCGCTCCGGCCTTCGCCGTCGGCGTGCGGTTGGAGGCGGAGGACAGCCTCAGCGTGGTCGCCCCCTTCGGGCTGGAGGACGTGTTCGCCATGACCATCCGCCCCAATCCGACGCGCGGCCTGGCCAAGGGCTGGGACCGGGCAGTCGCCAACGCCCGCGGTCGCTGGCCCGAGATCACGGTCGTCGGCGGCTCTCAGCCGACGGCGTAGCGCGCCGTGATCCCGTCCGGCTGGAAGTCGTGGGCGGCCAGCCGGTCCAGCGAGGCGAGCACGCGCGCGGCGAAGGCGTCGGGGTCGCCCTCCTCGACGGCGGGCCGCAGCCAGTCGGTGACGACGGCGCGCGCGGGATAGGTTCCGACCGGGCCGGGCACGCTGAGCGCCACCTCTATGCCCTCGGCGATCCAGCCCGCCACGGTGATGAAGACCTCCATCCCCACCAGGAAGTCCGTGCGGCGCAGGACATAGAGGGTGATGATCCCGTCCTCGACCCCATCGGGGCGCACGATGATTCCGCTGCGATCCGGCCGCCAGTCGTCGGACAGTTCGACCGCCCGCCACAGGCAGAACCAGACGCGACAGGTCTGCGGCCGGATCTCATGCACGGAACACCCCGCCCCATCGACACAATAGGCGCACAACTCGCCCGTCGGCTTGGCCAGTTCAGGCAAGTCCAGCGGGATCACGCGACAGCACTCGACGCAGCCGCCGCAGGTGCGATCAGGAAGAAGGGGCAGGGACATGGGCGGCCGTTTAGCGCAAGACGGGCGAAAATGCGCGGGGCGAAGCAGGCGTCAGGGCGCCGCTGAAGCGGCGAACGTCAAACCGATACAAGGTCTTCCACCGCATCCCCGCTGAATTCCGAAGAGAATCCGGCTAGAGTCGCTTTATGCATGGTCGTTTTCCGATCCTCTACATCGCCGAGGCGGACGCCGAGGAGGCGGTCCTGTCGTCGGGGGCGCTGGCCCAGCTTGTTGAGGCTATCCCTCAGGCGACCTTCACCGTCGTCGGTTCGCCGGCCAGCGCGCCGCTGTTCGCCGACCTGCCGCGCCTTCAGCGGCTGATCACCCTGGATCGCGACGGGCGCTGGGACTGGATCGCCCTGTGGAACCAGGTGCGCGAGACCAACTGGGGGCTGGTGGTCGACATGCGCGGCTCGACCCTGTCGGGCAAGCTGCGGCGTCAGCGTCGGGCGGTGAAGGACAAGGCGGCGCCGGGCCTGCATCTGGTCGAGCAGGCGGCGCGGACCCTGCAACTGGACGAGATTCCGGCGCCGAAACTGTTCATCAGCCGCGACACGCAGGAAGCCGCCGACGCCCTGATCCCGTCGGGTTCGGGCCCGATCCTGGCCATCGGGCCGGGCGCTGACTGGATCGGCAAGCGCTGGCCCGCCGATCGCTACGCCAAGATCGCCATCTCCCTGCTGGGCGAGGGCGGGCCGCTGGCGGGCGGGCGGCTGATGATCGTGGGCGAGGAGGCGGATCGCGACGCGGCCCAGACCGTCCGCTCGGCGGTCAAGCGCGACCGGGTGATCGAGCTGCAGGGGCGGCTGACCCGACTGCAGACGGCGGCGGCCCTGTCGCACGCGGATCTCTATCTGGGCGGCGACTCCCTGTGGACCCAGCTGGCGGTGGCGGCGGGCGTTCCGGCGGTGGCGGTCTTCGGCCCTTCGGATGAGACGCTGAAACGCCCGTGGACCGGCGTCGCCGTGCGCGGCCCGCGCACCCTCGACGAGTTCCGCGAACTGGACCCGCGCCTGAACCAGCACATCCAGCACATGATGGACCTGCCCTATGAGCGAGTGCTGAAGGCGGCGAAGAAGCTGCTGGCTGAACGGGCGGCCTGAACGCCCCTCGGCTTGCGTCTCCAAGGCTTCGGCGCGCATAAGCGCCGGAACTTCAGGAGATGCGCGATGATCCAGACCTATGACCTGATCGTTCGGGGCGGCGAAGTGGCCAACCACGCCGGGCGGGGCAAGGCCGACGTCGGCGTCATCGACGGGCGCATCGCCTTCATCGGCGACCTGTCGCAGGCCTCGGCCGGAGAGGTGTTCGACGCCACCGGCCTGACCGTCCTGCCGGGCGTCATCGACACCCAGGTCCACTTCCGCGAGCCGGGGCTGGAGTGGAAGGAAGACCTCGAAACCGGCAGCCGCGCGGCGGCTTTGGGCGGCGTCGTCGCCGTGTTCGAGATGCCGAACACCAACCCCAATACGACCGATCCCGACACCATGGCCGACAAGCTGGCGCGGGCGAAGGATCGGATGTGGACCGACCACGCCTTCTACGTCGGCGGCACGCATGAGAACGCCGAGCATCTGGCCGACCTGGAGCGCCTGCCGGGCTGCTGTGGGGTCAAGGTCTTCATGGGCGCCTCGACCGGCGACCTGCTGATCGCCGACGACGAGGGCGTGCGCAAGGTGCTGTCGAACGTGCGCCGCCGCGCCACCTTCCACTCGGAAGACGAATACCGCCTGGTCGAGCGCCGCAACCTGGCCCGCACCGGCGACTGGACCAGCCACCCCGAGGTCCGCGACGCCGAAAGCGCCATCATGTCCACCCGCCGTCTGGTCGGGCTGGCGAAAGAGACCGGCGCCCGCATCCACGTCCTGCACGTCACGACGAAGGACGAGATGGAGTTCCTGCGTTTCCACAAGGACGTCGCCACCGTCGAGATCACGCCTCAGCACCTGACGCTGGTCGCGCCGGAAGCCTATGAACGGCTCGGCGCCTACGCCCAGATGAACCCGCCGATCCGCTCGCAGGAGCACGTCGACGCCCTGTGGCTGTGGGGCATGCAGCAGGGCGTGGCCGATGTGCTGGGCTCGGACCACGCGCCGCACACCAAGGAAGAAAAATCCAAGCCCTATCCGGCCTCGCCGTCGGGGATGCCGGGGGTGCAGACGCTGGTGCCGCTGATGTTGACGCACGTGGCGAATGGCCGCCTGTCGCTGGAACGCTTCATCGACCTGACCTCGGGCGGGGCGCAGCGCGTGTTCGGCACCGCCAACAAAGGCCGGATGGCCGTCAGCTATGACGCCGACCTGACCATCGTCGACCTGAAGGCCAAGAAGACCATCACACACGACCAGCAGGCCACGCGCTGCGGCTGGACCCCCTTCGACGGCTTCGAGGCGACGGGCTGGCCGGTGGCGACCATCGTGCGCGGCCGCGTGGTCATGAAGGACGGCGAACTGATCGGTCAGGCCCACGGCCGCCCGGTGCGGTTCCAGGAGACGCTGGCGGGGTGAGCGGCCCAAAGCCTCAACTCGGCCTGATCGGCTTCGGCGCCTTTGGGCGGCTGACGGCGAAACATCTGTCGCCGTGGTTCGACATCCTCGCCCATGATCCGGCGATCAGCGACGGCGAGGGGCTGGCGCGGCTGACCACGCTGAAAGAGGCGGCGTCCTGTCCGGTGGTGGTGCTGGCCGTGCCGGTCGGCGCGCTGGCGGAAACGGTCGCGGCGATCGCGCCGCATCTGACGCCCGGCGCCCTGATCCTCGACGTCGGATCGGTGAAGGTGAAGCCGGCGCAGGTCATGCTGGACGGCTTGCCCGCAGGCGTCGGCATCGTCGGAACCCACCCCCTGTTCGGCCCCCAGAGCGGCAAGGACGGCATCGCGGGGCTGAGGGTCGCCGTCTGTCCGGTGCGCGGCGACAAGGCGGCGTGGCGCGTCGCCGCCTTCTGCC
Source organism: Brevundimonas sp. UBA5936 (assembly GCA_002430835.1). Taxonomy (GTDB): domain Bacteria; phylum Pseudomonadota; class Alphaproteobacteria; order Caulobacterales; family Caulobacteraceae; genus Brevundimonas. The sequence continues at coordinate 1,464 of DJDA01000066.1, read as the reverse complement.
GCAGGGCGCTGGGGCTCAAGGTCTTCGTCGTCACGCCCGAGGATCACGACCGCGAGGCGGCGACGGTGCAGGGCCTGACCCATCTGATCGCCAAGGTCTTGCTGGCGATGGAGCCGCTGCCGACACGCATGACCACCACCAGCTTCGAGCGCGTCATGCAGGGCGTCGACATGGTCCGCCACGACAGCGCAGCGGTGTTCCGCGCCATCGAACACGACAACCCCTTCGCCGCCGAAGTCCGCCGCCGCTTCTTCGACCTGGCCGAACAGGCGCGGGCGGAACTGGACGATTAGGGCCTAGCGCGGTTTCAGGATGAAATCCGCTGCTGCTTCGACCACGCCGGGCGCCAAGGGCAGGGCGGGGGCCATATAGGTCGCGATATTGGCGGCGCGTTCGGCGGGCGCGACCTTCAGGACGTGGTTGACGCCGTCCCAGACGACGAGTTCGGCGCGCGGCTGGGCCGCCTTGATCGCTTCGGCGTCGGTCAGGCTGATTTGAATGTCGGTGGTCCCCTGGCCGATGAAGATCGGGCCGTCATAGGCGGCGGCCATTTTCGCCGGATCCAGCGCCAGCCAGGAGATGAGGTAGGGCTGGACCGAGGGCCGGAACAGGGCGGCCAGCGATGCAGGCGGTTCGGCGACCGTGCGGCCCGCCTCCAATTCGCCGACGACGGCATAGGCCTCGGCCTTCAGCGGCTCGGGCAGGCTGGTCAGTTGCTCGCGCAGCACTGTTCCCGCCGGACGTCCGGCGCCGGACAACAGCACCAGGCCGCACACCTTGTCGTCGCCCTCCGTCACGGCGGCCAGCGCGACCAGGGCGCCTTCGCTGTGGCCGATCAGCCAGGCGCACGGGCGGCCCGTCTTCGTCGCCGCCTCGGCGGCCCAGGCGCGGGCGTCGTCCGCATAGGTTGAAAAGCGCAGGTCGGCTTCGGAAGGACCAGCGGCTGCGCTTTCGCCGATGCCGCGCTTGTCGATGCGGATGGAGGCGACGCCGCGCTCGGCAAGACCCTCCGCCAGCAGGCGATAGGTCGCCGCCCGGATGCCGACTTGCGGGCTGTCGCCGTCACGATCCGTCGGGCCCGAGCCGGGCAGGATGACGGCCGCCGCGCGGATCGGGCTCTCGGGCGTCAGCAGGGTTCCGTGCAGCGGCGCGGGGTTGGACGACAGTTCGACCGGCGTCGAAACCGGCGAGAGCAGCAGGGCGGCGGCGAGGGTCAGCATAGATGTCTCCTGAGCGTCTTCCGAGTTAGTCGGCGAAGCGAGGCGCAAGGGCAACCCTTGTTCTTTCAGGCGCCGCTGGCCTTGGCGGCGGGCGCGGCCTATGGCTGAGGTTGGTTCAGAATTTGCGAGTTGTTCTCATGGAAATCCGCGATCAGATCGTTCTCATCACCGGCGGGGCGCGCGGCGTGGGCGCGGCGGCGGCGCGGGCCTTTGCAGGGCAGGGCGCGCGGGTGGCGATCAACGG
>DJDA01000001.1 GCA_002430835.1 Brevundimonas sp. UBA5936 | reverse complement strand
CTCGCCCTGAGCGCCCGCAACGCTCGTACCGACGCCGCCCGCGCCGCCTGCGCCCACCGTGACCGTCACGCCCGCGACCAACGCCTCGGCCGCCCAATGCGCCGTCATGACGCCGCCCGCACCGCCGCCCCCGCCGCCGTACCGAAACGTTCCAGACGCGCCGATCCCTCCAGCGCCCCCGCCTCCGCCGCCGCCCAGGCAGACGACCTCGACCCAGCGCGCCCAGTTCGGCGGGGTCCAGCTTCCAGAGGTCGTCAGCACCGTCGTCTCGCGCCGCGTTGCGCCCAGACCGAACCAGGCGCGGCCGGTGCTGCGATCGATCCGCAGCGCCTCGCGCCAGGCGCCGCCGTCGGGGCTGACCTTCAGCCGCAGGTCGTCGTCGCCGACCAGACCTAACTCAGCCCGCCCGCCCCAGCCGCTCTGGAACAATAGGGACAGGACATCGCCCGCCGTCTGCTTGTTGAAGGTGAAGCGCAGATCGCCATCGCCACCGCTCTCGCTTTCCAGCGCGGTCCACAGCGCCTTGTTGGCCCGCACGGCGACGACGTTCGTCGCGTCCGCCGTGGTGTTCACGCCCAGACGGGTGATCTGCTGGATTTCTTCGGGCAGGCCGAAGGACAGGGGCGTCCAGACGCCTTCGCGGCGGACCAGTATCTCCTCGCTGTCCAGCACCACGGCCAGCAGACCGTCCGGCGCAGGAACCGGCAGCCAGCCGCCCCGCTCATGCCGCAGCAGACTACCTGCCGGATGCGTCGCCCAGTCCGCGCCCGTCGCCGCCCCCGGCAGGATGTGGAGCGCGCCCTCGGCCGGATCGGCAGGCTGCTGCGTCGTGGTGCGGCTGACCACCGCCGTCTGGATCAGGGCGTCCAGACGGGTCAGGGCCTCGTTCAAGGTCACGTGTTTCTGCAACTGTCCGGCCGCCAGATAAGGCAGGCCCAGCCGCGCGCTGGCGTCATCGCTCATGAGCGGTCTCCAAAGGTTGAGACCGCAGTCTGCTCAGGCCCCGAACCCCGGCGCACCGATCCACTCCAGACAGCGCCAAAGTCGGGAATTTTCTGGGATTGGCCGCGTCGGACGCGCTATTGACACGCGCCCCGCCCGCGCATTTGGACGCATGACGCCCCGCTCGACAGGCGCCGCGCCGACGCGCTAACCGGGGCGCCCACACGCTTTCTTCAAAGGTCGCTGCATGACCCTGACCCAGGCCCTGATGCGGCTGGCCGCCCTGGCCCTGCTGGCGCCGCCCGGCCTCGTCGCCGTCTCGGCGCTCAGCCGCATCGGCCACCGCCTGCCCGACCTGCTGACCCAGTTCACCGCGCCCGCCCTGGTCGCGACGGTCGTGCTGTGCGGCCTCTTCCTGCTGCTTCGCCTGTGGGACATGGCGGCGTTGGGCGCAGGCGCGGCGGGACTGCTGTTTTTGGCCGTCTGGCCCCAGTGGGCGCCTGAGAAAGGCCGCCCCGCCGGACCCGAAACCCTGACCATCTATTCCGCAAACCTGTGGGCGCGAAATCAGGATGTGGCGGCCATCACCCGTTCCATCGAACAGGCCGACGCCGATGTCGTCATGCTGATCGAACTGGGCGACGCCCCGGCCGCGCAACTAGACACGATCCTGGCCGCCTATCCGCACCGGGTCAGCACGCCGCGCAAGGAGCGGCCCAGCGGCGCCGCGCGTTCGGTGATCGCCTCGCGCCTGCCGCTGCATCGAGTGCGCGACGCCGACGGTCAGGGCCTGGCCGCCCTGGTCGCCCGGGCCGAGACGCCGCTGGGGCCGGTCAGCCTGATCGCCGTCCACATGACGCGGCCCTGGCCCTTCCAGCATCCCTACGGCCAGATCAGTCAGGCGCAACGCCTAGCCGGACTGCGCGCCGGACTGGAAGGCTCGGTCGTCGTGGCGGGCGACTTCAACAGCATCTCAAGCGGCCGCATCGGCCGTCAGATCAAGGCCGAGACGGGCCTGATCCCCGCCCCCGCCCGGCCGGGCACCTGGCCCTCGGCCCTGCCCGCCTCCCTCGGCATCACCATCGACCACGTCTGGCGCTCGCCCGATCTGGCGCTGGTCGAGCGACGGCTGGGCCAGAAGACAGGCTCGGACCACCGCCCGGTGATCGTGCGCCTCAGCCGGGCCGAGCCATAAGAGCCTTCAGCCGCGCTTCGTGCCCATGGTCGGGGAAGTCGTCGGCGATCCAGCTCTGCTCGAAAGCCTTGAGCAACCGCCCCGTCTCCGGCCCCGGAGACAGGCCCAGCCGCGCCAGATCCTTGCCCCCCACCGGCAGCTTTGGCGGCGTCCAGTCCGCCGCCAGCGCCAGCAGACGTCGCACCGCCCCGGCGTCCGCGCCCGCCGCCCACGCGCGATAAAGCCGATCCTCCACCGCCTGACGCCCGGCGCGCCAGAGGACGGCGCGCGCCTCGACTTCGCTCATTTCCGGGTCAATGCGTTCGGCGACCGCCTCGACCAGCCGGTCCCGCTGCGCGTTCGACAGCCGCAGCTTCAGCGCCGCCGCGCGCACGGCCTCTGCATCATGCGGCAACAGGGCCGACAGACGCAGCACCGGGTCCGCACTGACCTCAACCATCGCCTCGAACAGCGTCAGACGTTCCGGCTGCGGCGCCAGCCGCCCCAGCACGCCCGCCTCATCCATCAGCCCCACCGCCGCGCGCGGATCGGGCGCGGCCAGCAGCTTTAGAAGTTCCTTCGACACCCGCTCGGCCGACAGTTGCTCCACGCCCTTCGCCAGAGCCGCGCAGGCTTCCACCGCCGCCGCATCCGGCGCGCCGCGCCCATACCAGGCGAAGAAGCGATAGAAGCGCAGGATACGCAGATAGTCCTCGCGGATGCGCTGCTCCGGCTCGCCGACGAAGACGATCCGTCCGGCCAGGGCGTCCTCATACCCCGCGCCGGTCGGGTCGAGGATCAACCCGTCCGCATCGGCATAGAGGGCGTTCAGGCGGAAATCCCGCCGCGCCGCATCCTCGGCCCAATCGTCGGTGAAGGCGACGGTGGCGCGGCGCCCGTCGGTCGAGACGTCCCGGCGCAGGGTAGTGATCTCGAACGGCTGGCGCTCCGATATGGCCGTCACCGTGCCGTGCTCCATGCCCGTCGGCACGCTCTTCAGGCCCGCCGCCCTCAGCGCCCTGACCACCGCCTCGGGCGTCAGGATGGTGGCGATGTCCACGTCGTCGATCGACGCGCCCAGGACGGCGTTGCGCACGCAGCCGCCGACGAAGCGGGCGCAGTCCGCCCCGCCCGCCGCCGCCAACGCCGCCATCACCGCGCGTGTGGCGCTGGACGTCAGCCAGTCCTGCCCCTCAAGGACACGGCTCATTCGACGCTCTCGGTCGCATCGGCCTCGGCGGCCTGATGCGGCGCAGCCTCTTCGCCATAGAGCCGGTTGAACAGCCCCTTCAGAATACCCGCCGTCGCGCCCCAGATGTAGCGCTCGCGATAGGGCATGGCCCAGAACCAGCGGCGCGGCCCGTTCTCCTGATCATAATAGTCACGGCGATGGTTCACCGGGTCCATCAGGAAGTCCCACGGCGCCTCGAACACCTCAGCCACCTCGGCGGGCGAGGCGGTGACGACCGGCGGCGCCGTCAGCCAGCCCACCACCGGCGTCACCAAAAAGCCGGTGCCCGTCTCATAGGGATCGCCCAGTCCCAGAGGTTCGACCACGGCAGGGTCCAACGCGATCTCCTCCCATGCCTCGCGCAGGGCCGCGTCCAGCGCTGTCTCGCCGGGATCGAGCCGCCCGCCCGCAAAGGCGATCTGCCCCGTATGGCTGGCCAGACTGTCGGATCGCCGGGTCAGCAGCACGCTGGGACCATCGTCACGCGCGATGATGGGGATCAGCACCGCCGCCGGCCTCAGCTTGACCTTCGGGCGGCTGAAATCGGGGTTCAGGTCATAGTCGGACCGCACCGCCACACGCTCCGGCGACCAGTCGGACACCGGGTCCAGCCGCGCCTGAAGGCGCGCCTTCAAGCTGTTGCACGTCACAGGCCCGCCCCTTCCGGTCCCAGCGGAAACGTCACGCCGCCCGACCGCACGGCCAGGCGCCCGTCCGCCTCCTGCGCCCGCTCGACCAGTTCATAGAAGACCGGCCGCGCGATCCGCGCCCACAGGTCGCCCCGCACATGGACGCGCGGCGCAGGCTCGCCAGTCGCCGCGTCCGTCTCGACGACGATGGCGTGGTCGGGGCCTGCGGCGGCCTCATCGCCCTGATCCGTGGTGAAGACCAGGGCGTCGCCTTCCTCACGCACCGCCACGGCGCGGAACGGCAGGTCTTCGACCGCGATCTTCAGCTTCTCGACCGGCGTGACCAGATGATAGCCGTCCGGGTCATTCCTCAGCACCGTCGAGAACAACCGCACCAGTTCGGCCCGACCAATGGGCGAGCCCTCATGCATCCACACGCCATCGGCGCGGATCAGGATGTCGATTTCGCCGCAATGCTCAGGATGCCACAGATGCACCGGCGGCAGGCCACGCCCCGGCGCCTGCCGCGCAGCCTCGGCCACGCCTGTCAGACCCGAAGATGTCGGTGGGTTCGTCATATCCGAACTATGGGATGCGTCGCCTCGCAAAGGAAGGCTGCGCCCGGCTCAGACGTCGGGGCGAACCGCTCCAACCGGCGCCGCTGCGGTGAAGGGCAGCCACATCACCCGCCGCTGATCCACCGGCCCCGGCAGCACGGCGTCGGGCGCAGGCACGAACCCGAAACGCGAGAAATAGGGAGGATCGCCGACCAGCAGGACGCCGTCCAGCCCCAGGGCCTTCGCCTCTGCGATACAGGCCCGCACCATTTCGCCGCCCAGCCCGGTGCTGCGGCTGGCCTTGTCCACGGCGATCGGCCCCAGAAAGACCGAACGCGCCTCGCCGGTCAGGATCGACCACAGCCGCACCGAGCCGATCAGACGCCCGCCTTCATACAGGCAGAACCCCGCCGCCAGCGGCGCGCGCTCGCGCAGACGCTCGGCCGTCTTGGCGAAGCGGCCGGGACCGAAGGCGGCGATGACCAGGGCGTCGACGGCGGCCGCGTCGGCCGTCGTCTCACGCGTGATCGCCCCCGCAGTCTGCAGGTCGTTTTCAGGGGCGGAGGCGGGCGCGGCGTTCATGCGCGGCCCCTAGTCCCCCGCGCCCCTCGAATCAATCGCGATTTCGCGACATCAGCCCAGTTTGGAAAAGTCCGGCGCCCGCTTCTGGCTGAAGGCCATGAAGGCCTCCATCGCCTCGGGGCTGCGCATCTGCGAACCAAAGGCCTTGGCCTCGCGCTGCATCACCGTCCACAACAGCTCCGCGTTGCGCATCAACGCCTTGGTCTTGCGGATGGAGTTGGGTGCCCGCGCCGCCAGCTTGGCCGCCAGGTCGGCCGCCGTCGCCTCGACCTGGTCGGCCGGAACCGCGCGGTTGGCCAGGCCCCAGGCCAGCGCCGTCCTGCCGTCGATCGCCTCTCCCAGGGCGAACAATTCAAAGGCGCGCTGGTGGCCGATATTGGCGCCCAGCAGCAGCGAAGACGCGGCCTCGGGCGCCAGGGCCAGGTTGACGAAGGGTACGGACAGCAGGGCGTCCTCGGCCACTACCACCATGTCGCAATGCAGCAGCAGCGTCAGGCCGATGCCCACCGCCCGGCCGCGCACCGCCGCCACCGCAGGCTTGTCCAGATCCGCCAGCGCCTTCAGGAAGCGGAACACCCCCATCTCGACCAGGTCGCCCGGCGTCTGACCCAGGGAGATGAAGTCGGCGATGTCATTACCCGCCGAGAAGGAATCCCCCTCGCTGCGGAACAAGATGACGCGCACGGCGTCGTCGGCTTTCGCCTTCTCGGTCGCGTCGGCCAGGGCCGTGTACATGGCCTGGGTGATGGCGTTCTTCTTGTCCGCGCGGTCGAAGACGACCGTCAGGACGCCGCCGTCCAGTTGGGTCCGGATATGTTCGCTCATTGGCCTGTCTCCAAAAGGCTCCACCAGTCGACGCCGTCCTCGTCCCGCGCGCGGCGGACCCGACCCTGGCGTTCAAGATAGTTCAGATGCGCCAGCGCCTCGCCGGTCGCCATGCCCAGCACGGCGTCGCCCACCGGGCGGGCAAACAGGGCGCCGAACACGTCCACGGCGCGGCACGGCGTCCGCAGCGTCTTCTCCAGCCGTTTCAGCGCCACCTCATGCCCGCGCATCAGCGCCTCCAGCCGCAAGGTCACGCCGTAAAACGGCTCCCCGTGCGACGGCAGCACCAGCAAATCGCCCGGCAGCCGGTCCTTCAGCGCCGCCAGCGACCGCAGCCAATCGCCCAGCGGATCGGCCTCAGGCTCCGTCGGCCAGATCGAGATGTTGGAGGAAATGCGCGGCAGGATCTGATCGCCCGCGATGAAGACGCCGTCCTTCTCGCGCCACAGACAGACGTGTTCGGGACTGTGTCCCTCGCCGATCACCACGCGCCATTCATCGCCGCCGATGCTCAGAACATCGTCGTCCTGCACCCGACGATAACCGCGCGGGAAATCCTGAACCATGCGGCTGAAGCCGCCGTAGCCGGCTCGCCAGTGCGTGATCTGCGCGTCGGACCAACCCGCCGCCCGATAGAAGACTTCGGCCCCCGTCGGCGGCCCCAGGGTCTCGTCGGCGATCAGCATCCGCGCGGTCACATACTCCGTCCGCGACATCAGCAACGGTGCGTCGAACCGTTCGCACAGCCAGCCCGCCAATCCAATGTGATCGGGATGCATGTGGGTGCAGATGACGCGCGTGATCGGCCGACCGCCCAGAACGCCCGCCAGAGCCTTCGTCCAGCCCTCACGCGAAACATCCGTCGCCAGCCCGGCGTCGATAACGACCCAACCGTCGCCGTCCTCGATGGCGTAGAGGTTGATGTGGTTCAGCGCCATCGGCAGCGGCAACCGCAGCCACAGCACGCCGGGCGCAACCGCTATGGCTTCGCCCGCCACAGGCACGGCCTCAAACGGGTAAGTCAGGCCGCGTTCCGTGCGGGAACTTGTCAGGGTGTCGCCGTCAGCCAAGTCCGTCTCCAATTGCAACCGTCCTTTTAGAGCGGCTTTTCGACGGCGTCCATTCTTGACCGAGGTCGCCCGCGCGGTCAGGGATAGCGCTCTGTTCATTTGGAGCGTCCCCGTGTCTCGCAATGCCCGCACCTTCGTCGCCCTGAGCGCGGCGGTCCTCATCTCCGGTCTCGCCACCCCTTCTTTCGCCCAGCGCACGTCGCAAAACCCCGACGGTCCTCAGGTGACCGAGAGCAGCGGCGGCCGCGCCTCGCGTGGTCGTCAACGTCAGCCCCGCGCGCCCCAGCCGCCCAGCGCCGAAGAGGTCCAGGCCGCCGCCCAGGGCGTGCTGACCGCCACCAACACCAACTGCCAGATCAGCGAGTCTGTCCTGCTGGGCCAGTCGCCCAACAAGGAGTCGCTGTACGAAGTCGCCTGCGCCAGCGGCCCCGGCTACCTGCTGCTCACCTCGACGCCGCCGCAGGCCACCGACTGCATGGTGCTGGCCTATTCGGCCGAACAAGCGCGCGCTCGCGACCCCAACGCCGACGTCGGTTCGCAGTGCAGCCTGCCCGCCAATAACAACGCCATGGCCGTCATGACCGCCTTCGCCAAGGAAGCGGGCCTGGCCTGTACGGTCGACGAAGGCTCCATCATCGGCGCCAAACCCGGCGGCGCCGTGGTCTATGAAATCGGTTGCGCCGGCGTTGACGGCGCCCAGATCAACAAGGCGGCCGCGGGTTGGGAAATCTCCTCCTGCATGGAGCTGGCCTCGGCCAACGCCTCGTGCCGCTTCACCACGCCGGCCGAGCAGGTCGCCACGCTGAAGGGCTGGCTGACCGGTTCCGAAGCCGCCGCCTGCGACGTCAGCCAGGCCCTTTACATGGGCAAGAACGCCAACGGCTCCTTCTATGAAGCCGCCTGCAACGGCGCCGACGGCGTCATCGTCCGCTTCGATACGGCCAAGGCCGTGCAGCAGGTCTACCCCTGCGCCACCGCCCAGCAGGTCGGCGGCGGCTGCAAGCTGACGACCACGGCTCCGGCCGCTGCGCCGAACAGCTGATCCTCAGTTCAGGCTGAAAATCAGACGCCGCCGGAGCGATCCGGCGGCGTCTTTGTTTTGCCCGCCCCTCTTCCCGAACGAAGCGGCTCACCTTAGCCTTGCGTCCCATGCGCATCGCCACCTGGAACGTGAACTCGGTCAACGCCCGCCTGCCTACGGTGCTGGAGTGGATTCAGGCCGCCAACCCCGACGTCGCCTGCTTCCAGGAGATCAAATGCGTGGACGAAAAGTTCCCGCGCGAGGCCTTCGAAGACCTGGGCTACAACGTCGAGACGCACGGCCAGAAGAGCTACAACGGCGTCGCCCTGCTGTCGAAATACCCGCTGTCGGACGTACGGCGCGGCCTGCCGGGCGACGATACGGACGAACAGGCCCGCTATCTGGAGGCCCTGATCGAGGCGCCCCGCCCGATCCGCGTCGCCTCCATCTACCTGCCCAACGGCAACCCGCTGGGCACCGAAAAATTCCCCTATAAGCTGGCCTGGTTCCAACGCCTTCAGAACCACGCGCGCGAGCTGCTGGCGCTGGAAGAGCCGCTGGCCCTGTGCGGCGACTACAACGTCATCCCCGAGGCCGAGGACGCCAAGAACCCCGCCGCCTGGGCCGAAGACGCCCTGTTCCAGCCGGAAAGCCGCGAGGCCTTCCGCGCGCTGAAGTGGCTGGGTCTGGCCGATTCCCACGAACTGGGCCGCGAACCGGCCGGAACCTTCACCTTCTGGGACTATCAGGCGGGCGCCTGGCAGCGAAACCACGGCATCCGCATCGATTTCGCCCTGCTGTCGCCCCAGGCCGCCGATCGCTTCCGCGCCATCGAGACGCACCGCGACGCCCGAGACATGGAAAAGCCCAGCGATCACGTTCCCGTCGTGGTCGATCTGGATCTGGAGGCCTGATCCATGGGCGACACGTTCAGGGCCATTCTGCTGATCGCCCTGATCGCCGCCTTCCTGACCACCGGCGTCCTGCTGTTTTCCTGGTGGATGGAGTCCGAGCGGCGACTGCGGCGGGCGATGAAGAAGGCGCTGGGCGCCCCGGCCGACACCCTGGCCCTGTCCGCCCATGAAGGCCGCGCCGCCGGGCTGGATCTCGCAGGCGGCCAGCTGGCGGTCCTGTGGAACCGGGGCGCCATGGGGCTGGTTTACGCCTTCGAGGAAGTGCTGGGCGCAGAGATCATCGTCGACGGCCATGTGATCGCCCGCGTCCTGCGCGGCCAACACCGCAAGGAAATCGACCTCGACGCGCCCGACGCCGAACTGGTCGTGATGCGGTTGATCTTCAGCGACCCGCACAACGCCGAGTTCGAGCTGGCCCTGTGGAACGGATCGCGCACCGCCCCCGCCTCAGAGGCCGAGACGGCGACCGGAACCCGCTCTCCCGGCGAGGGTCTGCGGCTGGGGCGCCGCTGGTTGTCGCACGTCGAAGCCTTGATGCAACGCTGATCGCCCTTCACGGCTTGAGTCTGGGCGGCTAGAAGCCCCCGTTCCTGTTCTTCGCTTCTTTCTTCAGGAGCCCCCGTGGCCCGCCTTTTCGACGCCTACATCATCGCCAACTGGACCGCCGCCGAAGGCAAGAAGCTGGGCGAACAGACCCTGTGGATCGGCGTCGCCAAACGCGACGTGCGCTTCCGCCTCTATGCCGAGACGCACAACGTCGCGACGCGCGCCGAGGGCGAAAAGCTGATCGCCGACCTGCTGGCCGAACACCGCAAGCGCGGCGACCGCGTCCTGGTGGGCTTTGACTTCGACTTCGGCTTCCCCGCGGGGACCGCTGCGCGGCTGAAGCTGGACGGCCGCCCGTGGGACGCCATGGGCAAGTTCCTGGCCGCCAACATCGTCGACAAGGCCGATAATTCGAACAACCGCTATCAGGTCGCGGCCAAGATGAACCGCCTGATGACGGACGAGCCCTGGCCCTTCTGGGGCGCGCCCGCCAGTCAGGCCCAGCGCTGGCTGACCACGACCAAGCCGCCCGAAGGCGCCGGCGCCGACATCCCCGAGTTCCGCGCCACTGAACTGGCCGCGCGCAAGGACAAGCTGCCGCCCAAGAGCGTCTGGCAGATGCACGGCGCGGGCGCGATCGGCGGCCTCACCCTGGTCGGCGTGCCCATGCTGCGCCGCCTGCTGGACACTCTGGGCGCCTCGGCCGCCGTCTGGCCCTTCGGCACCGGCTGGCGCGAACTGACCGAGGCCGACATCGAGCCTCTGTCGGCCGTCGTCGTCGAAGTCTGGCCCCTGATGTTCGAGGCCAAGCGCGGCGTCAGCGCCGATGGCGTCAAGGAATACAAGACTCAAGCCCAGGTCCGCGCCGCCGCCGAAGCCTTCGCCCGCATGGACGACGCCGGCGACCTGCAGAAAGCCTTCGCCCCGCCCGCTGGCGCGGACGAAACCCTGATCGCCCAGGTCGAGGGTGAAGAAGGCTGGATCCTGGGGGTCTAAGCCTTCCTTCTCCCCTTGAGGAAGAAGGAAGAAGTCAGCCGATCAGCACCCGCGCCGCCGCGCGCGCTTCATCGGTGATCTCGGCGCCCGAGAGCATCCGCGCGATCTCTTCCTGACGCGGGCCTTGCTCCAACACGTCGATGGAGGTGCGGGTGTGGCCCTCGACATCGGCCTTGCGGACCTTCCAGTGGGCGTGGCCGCGCGCCGCGACCTGCGGGCTATGCGTCACGACCAGCACCTGCGCCCCGCGCGACAGGCGTTGCAGGCGCCCGCCGACGGCCTCGGCCACGGCGCCGCCAACGCCCTGATCCACCTCATCGAAGATCATGACCGGCTGGCGCTGGTCCTCGCGGCTGGCCAGCGCCGCCTTCATCGCCAGGGCGAAACGCGCCAGTTCCCCGCCCGACGCCACCGTATCCAGCGGCCCGAAGGCGGTACCGGCGTTGGTCGCCACCTCGAACCGCACCGTCTCGACGCCCAGCGGGCCGCGACGCCCCTCGACCGGCTCCAGCGTCACCCGGAAGCGAGCGCGCTCCAGCTTGAGCGGCCCCAGTTCGTCCATGACGGCGGCGACCAGCCGGTCCCCCGCCGCCTCGCGCGCCGAGGTCAGCAGCAGGGCCGCCACATCATAGGCCTCGATCGCGGCGGCGACGTCGCGGCGGGCCTTGGTCAGGGCTTCCTCGCCGTCCTCGATCAGGCGCAGTTGCTCGCGCAGGCGCACCCGCAGCGCCGGCAGGGCCTCGACCGTCGTGTTCAGCTTGCGGGCGGCGGCGCGCAGGNNCAGCTTGTCCCCGCCCAGCAGATTGCGCGCATCGGCCAGATCGGCCACCGCCTTCTCCGCCGCGCCCAGGATGGCGCGTTCGCCCGCCAGTTCCGTCTCTTCGTCCGGCTTGGGATCCAGGGCGTCGAGATCGGCCAGATTCTGCGCGATTTCCTCAGCCTTGGCCGCCGCCTCGGCGGCCGAGGCCTCCAGATCATCCAGATGGGCCTGCGCCGCCTTCAACCGCTCGGCCGCCCTCGCCACGCCCGCCAGTTGCGGCTGCAGCCCGCCGTAATTGTCCAGCAGGGCGCGGTGCGTCTTCCAATCCAGCAGGCCGACCGTCTCATGCTGGCCGTGCACCTCGACCAGCAGGGCGCCGATCTCGCGCAGGGCCGTCACCCCGGCGGGCTGGTCGTTGACGTAGGCCCGGCTGCGGCCGTCGGCCGACACCACCCGGCGCAGGATCAGCTCCTCGCCCGGCGCGACCTCGAAGCCGCGTTCGGACAGCAAGGCGATCAGCGCCTCATCATCAGGCGCGGTGAAGACGGCCGTGGCCGAGGCCTGCTTGGCGCCGTTGCGCACCAGCCCCGCGTCTGAGCGCGCACCCAGCGCCAGGCCCAGCGCGTCGAGGATGATGGACTTGCCCGCCCCCGTCTCGCCGGTCAGCACGGTCAGACCGTCCTCGACCTCCAGGTCAAGGGCGTCGACGAGGACGACGTCGCGGATCGAGAGGGTGGTCAGCATGGGCGATCTGATTCGATGTTTCGCCGCATCCTAGCCGGAAACAGAACAGGAACGCAGCGCCTTAATCACGCCGCGCCCTCTGCCCTGCGACCGGATCAGGCGCCGCCGGGGATCAGGCGTTGCAGCCAGGATTCGCGCTTGCCCTCAGGCTGGACCGTCGGGTTCTCGCCGCGCTCGCGCAGCAGAGCGAAGGCCTCAGCATACCAGGGGCTGCCCGGATAGTTGTGGCCCAGGACGGCGGCGTTGCGGGTCGCCTCCTCCGTCAGACCCAGGCTCAGATTGACCTCGACCAGACGATACAGGGCCTCAGGCGTGTGCGAGGTGCGCTGGAAGTCGGGGTTGTTGATGACGGCCTTGTAGCGGTTCAACGCGCCCAGCGGCTGGTTGGCGCGCTGGTAGTAACGGCCCACGGTCATTTCCTTGCCGGCCAGCTGGTCGTTGACCATGTCGATCTTGACCCGCGCATCGGTGGCGTAGGACGAACCGGGATAGCGGCGCACCACGTCGCGCAGGCCCGCCAGGGCGGCTTCGGCGTAACCCTGGTCCCGGCCCACATCGACGATCTGCTCGAAGTTGCAGACGGCCTTCATGTAGAAGGCGTAGCTGGCCGACGGATTGCCGGGGAACAGGGCGATGAAGCGGTCAGCCGCCGCGATCGCGTCCTGGTAGTTGTTGTTCTGATAATAGGCGTAGACCTGCATCAGGATCGCCCGACGCGCCCACTCCGAATAGGGGTGCTGACGTTCCACCTCCTGGAAGTAGTCGACGGCGTCCATCCAGCGCTTGGACTGCAGGCGCTGATAGCCGGTGTTGTAGAGGGCCTCGACCGGACGCTCCTCATAGGCCAGCTTCTGGCGCGGCTTGTTGCCGGCGCAGGCGGAAAGCGACAGGGCCGCGACGGCGACCGTCAACAGGGTCAGGCCGGTACGAGACTTCGAAGCGAGCAAGGGCGACCTCATCAAGATGCCTTCGGGACGCGGACACGCGACACGCGCCCTCGTTAGCAGGATGCGTCCTCTATAACAGCGCCCGCGCCCAAGCCAATCGGCTGAAATCGAAGATACGTCCGGAACACGGCTGGACGCCGCACCGTTCGCCGCCTAGAGAGCGCGTCCAGAAACGCATTCGCGACTATTGGCGGAGCGATGACGGCGAAAGGATGACCGGTCAATGAAGCTGCTTGCTGGCAATTCGAACCGGAGCTTGGCCCAGGCCATCGCTGCCCACCTGGACATGCCGCTGACCAAGGCCCAGGTGAAGCGCTTCGCGGACAATGAGGTGTTCGCCGTCGTCGAGGAGAACGTGCGCGGCGAGGATGTCTTCATCATCCAGTCGACCTCGTATCCGGCCAACGACAATCTGATGGAGCTGCTGATCATGACCGACGCGCTGGTGCGCGCCTCGGCCAAGCGGATCACGGCCGTCATGCCCTACTTCGGCTACGCCCGTCAGGATCGGAAGACCGGCGGCCGCACGCCGATCTCGGCCAAGCTGGTGGCGAATCTGATCACCCGCGCCGGCGCCGACCGCGTCCTGACCATGGACCTGCACGCCGGTCAGATTCAGGGCTTCTTCGACATCCCGACCGACAATCTGGTGGCGACGCCCGTCCTGGCCCAGGACATCAAGGATCACTATCCGAAGGGCGACGACCTGATGATCGTCTCGCCCGACGTCGGCGGCGTGGTGCGCGCCCGTTCGCTGGCCAGCCGCCTGAACGCGGACCTCGCCATCGTCGACAAGCGCCGCCCCAAGGCGGGCGAGAGCGAAGTCATGAACATCATCGGCGACGTCGAAGGCCGCCGCTGCATCCTGTTCGACGACATCGTCGATTCGGGCGGCACCCTGGTGAACGCGGCCAAGGCGCTGATCGACCGCGGCGCGACCGAGGTCTCGGCCTACATCAGCCACGGCGTCCTGTCGGGTCCGGCGGTCGACCGCGTCGCCAACGGCCCGCTGAAGGAGCTGGTGATCACCGACTCCATCGAACAGCCTGACGAAGTTTTGAACTGCTCGAAGATCCGTCGCGTGCCCGTGGCTCCGCTGATGGGCGAGGCGATTCGGCGCATCGCCAACGAAGAGTCGGTCTCAAAGCTGTTCGATTAAGGTTCGGCTAACCATTCCCTCCGCGATATAAGGGCTTGTAGTTCGGCAGGCGCTCTGCGCCTCCGACGCCCGTCCAAGTGCGTATCGCTTAAAACAAGGGAAGACCGCCGATGCCCCAGGCCTTCTTGCGCCGCGGCCTCTCCGTCGCCGCTGTCGCCGCCGCCGCCGTCCTGGCCAGCTGTTCGACGCCTGAGCCGGAAGCGCCGCCCCCTGCGCCGCCCCCGCCGCCCCCGCCCGCCCTGGCGCTGAACCAGAGCGTGGCCGAAGCCGCTTCGGTCTATGTCGCCTTCGTGCGCGAAGTCGGGTCGATCCAGGCCGGCTTCCCCGACGCCGAATCCATTCAGGCCGCCGTCCGTAAGGGCGCCGCCGTCGAGGCCGGCCAGTTGTCGCGCGGCATGATCGCCTATGGCGCCATCCTGGCCCTGCAATCCCCTGAATACGTCGCCGGCGTGCGCCAGTTCGCCTCCGACCCGGCCCAGCGTCAGCAGATGGTGTCGCGAATCGTCGCCGACCCGGCCTACGCCGCCACCCTGCCCGGCGCGGAAGCCGCCGCCGGCCTGATCGCCAGCACCATGGGTCAGGACGCGGCGACCATGACCGCCATCGCCGAGGCGGTGGAGACGGACGCCTACACCATCCAGGAACGCCGTGATCCGCGCCGTCGCTGGGCCACCCAGCCCGTCGCCGACCGCGTGGGTCGTCTGGAAGGCGCCAAGTCCCTTTCGGCCGTGCCGCGCCTGCCCTCGGCCGAGGACAGCGCCCGCCTGTTCGCCGCCGCCAACAGCGGCTCGGGCCTGAACCTGACCAGCGCCCAGCGCGGCGCGCCCTTCACCCCCGCCATTGTCAACTCCCTGGCCATCGCCGCCCTGGCGGCGCTGGGCGCGGCGGGCGAGGACGCCAAGGCCAACACCGACGCCCTGACGACCGAATCGAACAATGAGTTCTGCCTCAACATGTCGAAGTTGATGCTGTTCCAGTGCCTGGCGGCGGCCAAGCCGAACTATGAGGACATCTTCTGCGCCGGTCGTCACGTCGTCCGCGACCTGGCCCAGTGCACCTCGCAGTATACGGGACCGATGCCCACCATCACCGTGGCTGTGCCGCCTGCGGGCGGGCCCACGCCGATGGCCCAGGCGCAGAACCAGTCCGCGGTCGCCGCAACTCCTAACGGCTAGGGCTGAATATCACTGCGGGCGAAGCCGGGGCGGTTGCGTCCGCCCCGTGTTCCGTGTAATAGCCCGCGCTCTTGAATTCGAAGGGTTCATGACCCCGCCGCGCGGGACACGGTTCTGCGCAGGCGTTTACTTGTATTGAAGGCGAGCCCGATGGCTGAGATCATTCTGAACGTTGATGTCCGCGAGAACGTGGGCACCGGCGGCGCCCGCGCCGCGCGCCGCGAAGGCGCCGTCCCCGGCGTGCTGTACGGCGGCGACAAGGCCCCGGTGGCCATCTCCGTGAACGAGCGCGAGTTCCGCAAGTCGCTGTACACCGGCAAGCTGATCGGTCACCTGGTGACCCTGAAGTACGGCAAGGAAACCCAGCCGGTCATCGCCAAGGACATCCAGTTCGATCCGGTTTCCGACCGTCCGCTGCACTTCGACCTGATGCGCGTCGGCGCCAAGGAAGAGATCAAGATCGAAATCCCGGTCGCCTTCGTCAACGCCGACGAAGCTCCCTACACCCGTCAGGGCGGCATGCTGGAAGTGGTTCGTCACACCGTCGAGATCATGGTCCGCGCCGACCGTATCCCGGCTGAACTGGTCGTCGACCTGAAGGGCCGCGAGATCGGCGAGAACATCCGCATCTCGGACATCCAGCTGCCGGAAGGCGCCTCGGCGACCATCACCGACCGCGACTTCATGATCGCCGCGATCAAGAACTCGGCCGCCGCTCAGTCGGACGCCGGCGACACCACGGCGGAAGCTGAAGCCGAAGCCTGATCGGCTTTCTTCCTCTGAAAGATACAGCCCCGCCGGGTTCGCCTGGCGGGGCTTTTCTTTGTCTGAAGCACGGGGCATGAGGACCGCATGATCATCATCGCCGGCCTGGGCAATCCCGGCCCCAAATACGAAAAGAACCGCCACAACATCGGCTTCATGGCCGTGGACGAGATCGCCAGCCGCTGGCGCTTCGGCCCGTCGCGCGCCAAGTTCCAGTCGATCGTCGCCGACGGCGAGATCGAGGGGACCAAGATCCTGCTGATGAAGCCCCAGACCTATATGAACGAGAGCGGCCGCGCCGTAGGCGAGGCGGCGCGCTTCTACAAGGTGAAGCCCGAACACGTCATCGTCTTCCACGACGAGATCGACCTGGCCCCCGGCCGCTTCCGCATGAAGAAGGGCGGCGGCGCAGCGGGTCAGAACGGCGTGCGCAGCCTGATCAGCCACCTGGGCGCCGACTTCCGCCGCGCCCGCATGGGCGTCGGCCACCCCGGCGAGCCGCAACTGGTCATGCACCACGTCCTGGGCGACTTCCACAAGGCGGACAAGCCTTGGCTGGACGCCATGCTGCAGGCCTGCGCCGATGCCCTGCCCTTCGCGGTGGCGGGCGACGACGAACGCTATCAGGGCGAAGTGATGCGCCTGGCTCCTGCTCCCAAGTTCAGCCCCAGGCAGGCGGCGAAGGGGGAGTAACGCAACGCCTCTCCCTCCCCTTCATGGGGAGGGTGGTCGCGCAGCGACCGGGTGGGGAGGGGCTGGTGATCGGCCCTCGGCGCCTGACTAGCCTTGCCGCCCCCACCCGACTTCGGCCTAACGGCCTCAGCCACCCTCCCCATGAAGGGGAGGGAGAATCACAGCCTCAATCCGTCGTCGTCCAAGCGGCCGTCAGCGTCGCCGCACCGTTCGCCGGCACGCTCATCGTCCAGACCGGATAGCCGGTGTCGTCCACCCGACTGCGCACCGACTGGCTGCGGATACGGAAACCGCGCTGTCCGGCCGCATCGGCGACCAGTTCAACCGTCACCGGCTCGGAGCGGGCGTTGGTGACTGTGGTCTCGACCTCGGTGCGCTCTGTCGTGACGGCGCCGCGCGTCGAGCTGCCGGACTTCACCAGCCGCGTCTGCACCCGCACGTCCGGCGATTCGCCGAAGGTCAGCCGCAGCGGCAGGCCTACGCCCTTGTCCTCGAACCGATCCTGACCGGCCAGCAGCACGCCGCCCGCTCCGTCCGGCTGCATCACCGCCACTGAGCCGCCCGGCAGGGCCACGCCCAGCCCGGCGCCCTCCTCGTTGCGCAGCTTCATGACGATGGCCGTGGGCTGCGTCTCCTCGTCCGGGTTCAGCACCCCGGCGCGATAGACCCGCTCATAGGCCACGGCCTCGCGCTCCAGAAAGCGCACCTGCTTGGTCTGCCGCGCCGCCACCGTGGTCGGCTCAGGCAAGGTGTAGATCTTGTAGTCGCCCAGTTCGCCCTGTTCAGCCAGCTTCGGAGCGCGCGCCATGCGGCTGCCGGTGATGACGACATCCGCCACCTCCATCGCCATTGGCCTCGGCGGTGCGGGCGGCGGCGGAGGAGGCGGCGCGCCGCCATAGCCCGCGAATTGCCCTGAACCGAACGTCGTCGTTCCCTGCGGCCAGCACTGGTTCTGCTGATAGCGGACCAACGGCTCGACCGGCACGGTGCCTGCGTCCTTCCTCAGCGTGCCCGCCACCACCTGCACCGGGGCGTCAGGGAATCCCGTGCCGCCGAAGTTGGCCAGCGTCACCCAGCCGGTCAGGCCCAGCGTCCCGTCCGTCGGGTTAAGCCGCGCCACATAGTCGGCCGACCACTGCAGCCCCGTGGTCAGATAGGCCAACGTCACCGTGTGCCGTCCCGCCCGCTCGGCCCGCGTGCGCACCGACAGCGTCGGCTGGTCGCCCAGCCCCTCTGGCACGCGATCGAACACGACCCGCTCGGTCTGGCCCGAACAGTCCAGCGCCTCGAACCGGCCGTCGATCTCCAGCACCGTGCCCTGGGCGCCCGCGCGTATCACGGCGGCCTTCTCGACCTGTTCGCCGGTTGCGGGATTGGTGCGGACGACGCGCACCACCTCGCCGACGGATTTCTCCAACAGGCTGGCGGGCGACAGCAGGTCGAAGTCGGCGTTGCGCTCGACCACATGGGCGGGCAGCCCCTCCAGCACCGCGCTCTGCGGCACGACGCCGGTGGCCAGTCCCCGAAAACGGATAATCCCCTCGCCCGCCGGTAGATCGACCGTGCGCGTCTCGACGATCA
Source organism: Brevundimonas sp. UBA5936 (assembly GCA_002430835.1). Taxonomy (GTDB): domain Bacteria; phylum Pseudomonadota; class Alphaproteobacteria; order Caulobacterales; family Caulobacteraceae; genus Brevundimonas. Next base: position 54,353 of record DJDA01000001.1, on the reverse strand, counting down.
GGGCCAGCCCCTGACGGTCCAGCCGGCTCCACGGCTGGCGCGACTGTTCCATCAGGGCGACCGTATCGACCGGCCGGTCGCGATAGATCACCACCGTCGCCCCGTCAGGACGCGCGGACACGCTCTCCGTCTGGGCCCAGGCCGTGGGCCCCAAAAGGCTCAGCGCAGTGGTGATCGCCAGAAGGCGGCGCATGAGATCAACCGCCCGTGGTGATGGTCGCGGTCAGCTTGGTCTCGCCGTTGGCGGGCACGGGCACGCGCCAGACGACGGTGCGCGCGTCGCGCATCTCGCCCGTGATGCTCTGATCCGTCAGTTCGGTGTCGCGGCCCAGACCGCGCTGGCGCACCTCGACCGTTACCGGCTCGGGCCGAGCGTTGCGGACGGTGTATTCCATCGCATAGCGGGTGCGGAAATAGTCGACCAGGCGCTTCGACACCCGCTCGGACGACACCAGACGCGGCTGCACCGTCACATCAAAGGCGTCGCCCGTCGTCACCACGATCTCGGACCCTGCGGACGAGTGGTCGACCTGGCTTTCGCCGATGAAGCGCGGCTCGCCCGCCTCATCCTTCACATAGACGCGGATCACCCCCGCCGGCAGGGCGCGCGCGGCGTTCCCCGATCCATTGGCGAAGATGACGCCGACTTCCGCCGCGATCGGCTCCTCGGCGCTGTAGAAGCCGTCGACCACCCGCAGATAGCGCTTGGTCGCGGGAACGCCCGCCGCGTCGATCAGGCCGACCTGCTTGGTCTGGTTGTTGGCGACCGTGACGGCCTCGGGCAGCGGATAGACATAGACGTCGGCCAGCGCGCCCTCACCGCCCGACTGGGTTCCGTTGCCGCGCACGCCGCCGCCGCGAACCGGCTGGCGCGGATAGCCGCCCTGATTGATCAGATTGACGTCGCCCGCCACCACTCGCGTCTGGGCGTTGCTGAAGGTCGCGCCCGAGTTGTTGGTCAGCGTCACCCAGCCGGTCAGATCCAGCTTGCCCGCCTTCTCGTCGAAACGGGCGACATAGTCCGCCTTCCACGTCAGGCCGCTGGTCAGATAGGACAGGGTCGTCTCGCGGCGGCCTGCTCCCTCGGCGTCCAGCGTCACGCTGAGCGTCGGGCGCGGGCGCAGGTTCTGCGGCACCCGGTCGAAGATGACGCGCGTCGGCACGCCGTCGTCGCGCAGCACCTCGATGCGATCGCCGATCTGCAGCACCACGCCCTGATTCGCCGCCAGCACCCGCGCGCGCTCGGTCGATTGCGCGCCCGATCCGGGGTTGGTGCGGACGATGCCGATCTCATTGCCGACGGCGCTTTCCATCAGCTTGCCCGGGGTCAGCAGATCATAGTCGAAGTTCTGCTCGACCACCGACAGGCCGCGCCCCGACAGGCCCACCGTCTCGGGCCGGATGCTGGCCGAAACGCCCGGAAACTCCTGACGCGAGCGCCCGGCGGGCACGTTCAGGTTCCGCACGTCCTCCACCAGGGCGATGTTCTGATTATAGACCGTCAGGGAGACGCGATCGGGACCGCCCGGCCCCTCCTCCACCTGTTGCGCGGCCGCAGGCGCGGCAAGAAGCAGGGCGAGAGCGAAGGGTCCGATGGCGCGGATCATGCGTGTCCTCGATGACTGTCCAAGCGTCACGCTGCACTGCGAAGGCGATCTTGTCGAGGCCGCGCGCGACGCCGCGTCGCCCCTCGCCGGTCTAGCTTCCCCGTCTGGGAAGGTTTAAGCCCTGCCTCGTGACCCGCTCTCAGGCAGAAAACTGGTCGACTTGGCGCTCGCTGGCCTTCCTGGCCGCGACGTTCGCCATCGTGATCGGCAGCCTGATGCCGTTCGCGGCGCTGGCGGCCTCCACGCCCGGCTACCCCATCGTCATCTGCTCGGCCGACGGTCCCCAGACCATCCAGTCCGGCGGCGTCGACGGCCCGGTCAAGGAGCATATGGGGGCCAAGTGCGCCGCCTGCGTCATGCCGCTGCTGGCGGCCCTGCCTGCGCCCGCCGCGCCGGAACCGGCGCCGGTCGTGCGCCTGACGCAGGCCGTCGTCTACGCTCCCTTCATCGTCAGCCCCCCGCCCCCGGCGCGCGCTCCGCCGCGCCCGCCGTCGCGCGCCCCGCCTCACGCCTGAAACCAGACCCATCGACGCCGCGCGCCTGCTGAAGGCCTGCGCGGCCGCACATCTGTTTCAGGATACAAATTCCATGTCTCTCAAGACCGCTGCGGCGCCGTGCGCCCTGCTGATCGGCGCCTGCCTGGCGCCGTCCCTCGCCCATGCCTACGACCTGCCGGAGGCTGACAGCCCCACCGTCGTCGACAGCATCATCGTCACCGGCCGCCGCAACGCCGAAGACCCGACCGTCGTGGCCGAGGCCCGCGACCGTCTCAGCCGCACCCCCGGCGCCGTCGCCGTGGTGTCGGCCGAAAGCTATTCCGACCGCTTCGTGCAGGGGTTCGCAGACACCCTGCGCAACGTCCCCGGCGTGCTGGCGCAAAAACGGTTCGGCGAAGAAAGCCGCCTCTCCATCCGCGGCTCGGGCATCGCCCAGGGCTTCCACCAGCGCGGCGTCCTGTTCGCCCAGGACGGCGTGCCCTTCGCCGATGCCGACGGCTTCTCCGACTTCCAGAGCGTGGCTTCCCTCAGCGCCCGCTATGTCGAGGTGTGGAAGGGCGCCAACACCCTGCGCTTCGGCGGGGCCCAGTTGGGCGGGGCGATCAACCTCGTCACCCCGACCGGCCGCACAGCCCGCCAGCGCGCCCTGATGCAGGTCGAGGGCGGCAGCTACGGCTTCGTGCGCGCTCACGGCGCCGTCGCCGAGACCTATGGCGACTGGGATATCTACGCCGCCGCCACAGCCATGCAGGGCGACGGCTGGCGCGACCACAGCCAGCAGTCGCAAGGCCGTCTGACCGTCAATGCGGGCCGCTCCTTCGGCGAGGATCGCGAGGTGCGCCTGATCGCCCAGGCCGCCGACATCAAGCAGGACATGCCCGGCTCTCTGACATTGGAAGAGGCGCTGAACACCCCGCGCAAGGCCGCCGCCAGCGCCCTGTCCGGCGATCAGGCCCGCGACCTGACCGTCAAGCGGCTGACGCTGCAGACCCGCTGGCGCTTCAATGAATCCACCCTGTTCGAGGGCGCCGTCTGGGGCTGGGAGAAGTCGCTGTATCACCCGATCTTCCAGGTGATGGATCAGGACAGCGCCACGCGCGGCGCCTTCGCCCGCATCGACTGGACGGGCGACATCGGCGGCCTGCGCGCCGACGCCTTCTACGGCTTTTCATGGCGCGAGGGAGAGGTCGAGGCCCTGCGTTATGTGAACTTGGCGGGCCAACGCGGCGCCAAGACCGCCGATGCGCGTCAGGACGCCTCCGGTTTGGACGTCTTCGCCGAGGGGCGGCTATTCGTCACCGACCAGTTGGCCCTGGTCGCAGGCGGCTCATGGGGACGCGCCACGCGCGACTATCTGGACCGCATGACCTCGGCCAATGACGCCAGCCGGAACTATGAGTGGTTCTCGCCGCGTCTGGGCCTGTTGTGGGAAGCCAAAAACGGCGCCCAGGTCTTCGCCAACCTGACCCGCTCGGTCGAGCCGCCGACCTATGGCGCCCTGGTGCAGGCGCCGCTGACCGGCTTCACCCCGGTCGAGGTTCAGGACGCCTGGACCGGCGAGATCGGCACGCGCGGCCGTCATGGCCCTCTGGCCTGGGATCTGGTCGCCTATCGCAGCCGGATCGAGGGCGAGATGCTGAACTTCATCACCAGCCCCGACATTCCCGCCGCCACCTTCAACGCCAAGAAGACGATCCATCAGGGAATCGAGGCCGGGCTGGACTGGACCCTGCCGGTCGAACTGGCGGACGGGTCGCTGATGCTGCGTCAAGTCTATAACTGGAGCGACTTCCGCTTCGACGGCGACGCGCGCTGGGGCGACAACCGCCTGCCGGTCGTGCCGCAGCATCAGTACCGCGCCGAGCTGACTTGGCGTCATCCGACGGGCGTCTTCGTCACCCCCTCGGTCGAGTGGCGGATGTCCAGCCCCTATGTCGACTACGCCAACACCATGAAGGCGCCGGACTACGCCGTGCTGGGCCTGACCGGCGGTTTCAACATCAACGCCAACACCTCGGTCTACATCGACGCGCGCAACCTCACCGACAAACGCTACGTCGGCGAGTTCTCAGCTGTAACCGACGCCCGCACGACACAGACCGCTGTCTTCTTCCCCGGCGAGGGCCGTTCGGTCTTCGTCGGCCTGCGGCTGGCCTACTGATGACCGCCTCTCACAAGACCAAGGCGCCGGACGTGATGTCCGGCGCCTATCGGGCCGTCTGGCGCTGGCACTTCTACGCAGGGGTGCTGGTGATGCCGTTCCTGATGCTGCTGACGCTGACGGGCGGCCTCTATCTGTTCAAGGACGAGATCGACCACGCCGTCTATCGCTCCATGATCGAGGTTCCTGCCAGCGCCCAGCAGGCCGATCCCGATCAGTGGCTGGACGCCGCCGCCCACGCGGGCGAAGGCCGGGCGGCGAATGTGCTGTTCCCCGACCGCGCGGATCAGGCCGTGCGCGTTCAGGTCAACCGGCCCGACGGCGCCCAGCGCACCGTCTTCGTCGATCCGCATACGGCCGCCGTCACCGGCGTCACCGCCTATGGCGGCGTGACCGAGACGATCAAGAAGCTGCACTCCCTGACCCTGTTCGGCGGGCCGATCGGCACGGCGCTGAACATTCTGGTCGAGATCGTCGCGGGCTGGGCCGTCATCCTGTGTGCGACCGGCCTCTACCTGTGGTGGCCGCGCCGCCGCACCGGCGCCGTGCTGAGGCCGCGTGAGACGGACGCCGGACGCCGCCCCTTCTGGCGCGACGTCCACGCCCTGACCGGCTTCTATGTCGGCGGAGTGATCCTCTTCCTTGCGGTCACGGGGATGCCGTGGTCGGCCGTCTGGGGCGATCGGTTCATGGGCGTCATGCGCGACACGGGGCTGGGCCGCCCGCCCGCCCCCGCCGCCGCCAGCCCCTGGAGCCACGCCAAGCCTCATGACGCCCCCGCGGGCGTGGGCTGGACGCTGGAGAACGCCGCCCTGCCCGCCGATGACCATGCGGCGCATGGGCACGATCACGCGGCCCCCAGCCTGAACCGCGTGCTTCAGACGGCGCGCGAACAGGGTCTGCCCCGCCCCTTCACCGTCAGTATTCCCCAATCCTCCGACCTGGCCTGGACGGTCGCCCGCCAGACCCGCAAGGCCGAGGACGCCCGCAGTCTCTATGTCGACGGCGCCAGCGGAGCGGTGAAGGCCGACCTTCGCTGGCATCAGTTCGGCGTCATGGCCAAGGGCTTTGAATGGGGCATCGCCGTCCACCAGGGGATGCAGTACGGCTGGATCAACCGCATCGTCATGCTGATCGGCTGCATCGCCGTGTGGCTGCTGGCGATCAGCGGTCTGGTCACATGGTGGAAGCGCCGACCGCCCAGCCTGTCGCGCCGCCGCACCGGCGCCCCGCCCGCTCCGCCCGGCCCTCGCGCGAGAATCGCCGTGCTGTGCATCGTCATCCCCCTGTCCATCCTCTATCCCTTGACGGGACTGAGCCTCGTGGCCGCCCTGCTGCTCGACCGGGCGGTGCGTGCGTTCACCGGGTCCAAGCCCGTCGCAGCCTCTTGATAAGGAGCTTCAACATGAAACGTCTGTTCGCCCTGACCGCCCTGTCGGCCGCCGCCGTAACCCTCGCCGCCTGCGGCCAACCTGCCGAAAAGTCAGCCGAGGCCGCCAAGGACGCAACCGTAGCCCCCGGCACAGTGCAGGTCGCCGACGCCTGGTGCCGCCCCACGCCCAACGGCGCCAAGGTCGGAGGCTGCTACCTGACCCTGACGGCAGGCTCCGACGACCGTCTGGTCAGCGTCTCCACCGCCCTGGCCCAGTCGGCCGAGGTGCATGAGATGAAGATGGAGAACGGGGTCATGAGCATGGCTCACCTAGCCGACGGCCTGCCCCTGCCCGCCGGAACCCCGGTCGAGCTAAAGCCCGGCGGCAACCACATCATGCTGATGGGCCTGCGCGATCCGCTGGTCGACGGCGGCGTCGCCTCCTTCACCTTGACCTTCGCGAAGGCCGGTCCCATCGGCGTCCACGCGGCCATCAAGCAGCCGCCGGTGGTCGATTCGGAGGAATAAACCCTCTCCCAATGGGAGAGGGCTTGAGCCTCCAAGAGCGGCATTGGGTAGCAAACACACCTAAAGCCCAAAACAGATAAGGGCACCGTCTTGGAGGTCGCATCTATGGGGCGGTCTGAAGTTTTGACACAGCCATTTTCAGCTTGAGCGGACCCTTCATCGGGCCTAGCGACGAGCACCATGAAGGAACAATGGCTGAAGAAAGCGCTGATCAGCGAGTACGCGAAGCTGCTGGGTGAACTGCAGCGTATTGAGAAGCCACCGAAGTATGAAACGCGCCTCAAGCCGGATAGGGACCGGTTTCTAGCCGAGGCGCCTCAGAGAGAGGCTAGGCGGCAACAAATCCACGAAGGCTTGCCTCACATCGCCTACGTGATCCGCATGTTCGAGCCGGAGTGGGATGACACGACGGTGAAGCCGATTAGGCCGCGTGCAGCCAACACCGGCTTGCCGCCTGAGGGTATCGGCGGCGCGGCGATGGATATCTTAAGAGAGGCATCTGAACCGCTTACCATCGCCGAAATTGTGGACCTGATAGCGGACAAGAACGGTTTCGTTCTCGATACCGTCGAGCTCCGTCAAAAGTATCACACGGCCGTCAACAACCAGATCAAGAAGACATACCAGCCCTTCGTCCGTCGGATTCCCGGCAAACCGGATCAGTTCATCGCGCACATAGATTAGTGGCGCACTCGCTTCAACGAACGCGTCGGCAGAGGCTCCCAGCGCGCGATCACCTCGTTCCGAAGTCGTTCACGCAACGCCTTCAGTGCGGTAGCCGAGGGAGTGGCGACGCGCCGCGCGATATTCAACGGACTGGCGGTCCAACTGAGAATGTCAGCCTCATAGTCGCGCACGTAGGCGCTTTGTTTATAGCCGATCACGATCTCGCGCTTCAGCCACTCAGAAAGGCTATCCTCGGTCCGCCCACGATCGTCAGTCACAACAAAGTCCGCGCTGCCCCAGGCCCTGGCGAAGTGCAATGCGAGCAGCGATTGTCGCAAACTGGCGCCTTCTGAGCTGCCGGTCATGTGCTCGGTCAGACGAGTTCGAAGGCCGTAGGTCTCACCCGTATAAACATGTTGGCAGCCGCCGTGCGTCCAAAGAGGGTGCCCAGGGCTCTCTATGAAGCCAATTTGGCTGAGCATCCGTTCTGTGTCCTTCAACAGGACCACGTACACTCCGGGGCGATCCGGAACGGTCGCAGGCGTCTCGATAAAAGTGGCTGCATCGATGAAGTTGAAGCCGTCTTGCCAGTTCTTGCTATTGCGAGACGAGCGCAGAGGCCCGCTGTGAACCTGCTTTCCATTTGCCAGCCTGGCGTTGTCCCGCTCCTCGCGCGTAGGAGGGCGCCATCCTGCAATGTCACCTTCTTTGGTGACATAGGAGCACAGTCGCTTTCGTCCCTGAAAGTAGCCAGCCAACTCTGACCGCCCAGGTCGGCTCATAGCCGACATCAGACTGCCCGCACGCTGTTTCTTCTTCCCCTTCGCCCGGCCAAACTCGACGCGCCATCCGGCCTCGGCCGTGTAAAAGTCGAAGTAGTTCTGGGTGATATGACGGTAATTGTTCTCGGCGGACCGGATCGTTCGGATCAGGCTTTCAGCGCCATTCGTGCAGGCCTCCGGTGTCGCGTAGGAGACGGAATGGTTCACTTGGAACAGCTTCCATTTCCCGCGAAATCGATTCCAGCTGGCTGCCTTGTCAGTGAACAAGACGGCGTCGTTCGCAAGCACTTTTTCGATTTGGGTGCGCGGATGGCTTTCGTGTTTTGCCACCCAAGTCAGGATAGGGCCGTCACGGGACTTACAGACAACGGCGTGCATCGTTCTATCAGCAGCCCGGTAGGGAAATTTCCGATGGTCTTCCCGTTCCTTTTTCAGGTTCTTCGGACGGATGAAGCCACCGAATTCTCCACCGTCGATCTCGACCTCGCCCGTCAGGATACGTGACTGGGCAAACTTAGAAATCGCATCACGGAACTTGTGAAACCATGTGAAAACTGTCTTGTAATGTACTCCCATGCAGTCGGCCATACTTGTCGCGCTGAGACCGTCTGCCTCTTCACAAAAGCGCGCAATCATGAAGATGATTTTATCATACGGAAGTTTTCTGTACGCCCAGAACGTTCCAGACGTCGGTGAGAACTGGTGAGTGCACCTCTTGCACTTATAGAGATCGCGGGTCTTGAACGTATATACTGCATCGCAGCTGCATTTGGGGCACGCGGGACGGCCATTCGTATCGGAAAAGCGCATCCGCACGAACAGTTCTCGCGCCGCCACGGGGTCGCGCGGCGCGTTGAACGGCGTCAAGGCATTCGCCTGGCCAATCTCCGACACCGCCTGAGACAATCACCTTCCCGCTACAAAAGTCGCATATGTGCGATTTTGTAGCTTCTCGATGATGGTGTCGGTCAAGACTTTTATCGCATATATGCGATATCAACCTCTGGCCTGTGGCGCAAAAGTCGCATTTTCGATGCGTTTAGAGGTGGTTTGTCTTGTCAGATGATGAGGATTGACTAGGCTACCGACATGCCGGTTCAGACGCTGACGCCCTCGTCCAACACTCCATTGACCGACGCTCAATGGCGCGATCTCGCCAAGGGCATGTTGAAAGCGGAATTGAAGCGACAGAATTTGACGTACGCAGAACTGTCCGATCGCCTAGCCGCTCTGGGTGTAGATGAGAGCGAAGCCAGCATCCGAAACAAGATCAGTCGCGGGTCCTTCTCTTTTGTTTTTGCGCTTCAGGCCACCAAAGCCATAGGCCTCGATCTAATCGCGTTCCGGCCTGACGTCAGCTATGTGGTTCAGCCGCCCTCTGAGCTGTTTCATCAAAGATAAAGCCGTAGCGCTTGATCGTCTCACGATGGAGGACCTTTCCGGTCCGGCTTCGCAGCTTCTCCTGAAAGCCAACATCTATTCGGCCTGCGCTGGCCCCAGGGCCTCGATGATCAGACAGGTCGAGATTGTGCCCTGCCAGCATCGCGACAGCAGGTTGTAGGTTCCACGACGCGGGCCCTCTAGGTCGGCGATCTTGCGCTCGACCTCGGTCAGATGCGCGCGCGTCAGTTCGTCCACTGTGGCGCACGACTGATCGCGGCGGTCCGCCAAGGCCAGCAGATCGCGCACCTGTTCGATGGCGAAGTGCAGATCGCGGACGCGGCACCCTGCGTACGCGCCCCTCCTGACGTGGAATATCCAGGGTTGCGCCTGAGTAGGCGAGGGGTACATGTCCCAACGCACGGCTTTCATTGATTCGCGTTCTTCCAGGGGGATTTGTGGCGGACCTCGTTCTTAGATCATCCAACCTCGATAATCTCGTCGCCGGTCCTCTCACCGCGCGCTGGAACGCCGCCGGCACGCGGATCCTTCGCTACTACATCGACCTGCGCCATTCGAAGATGAACCTGCATCGGGAGCTCAGCGCGCCGGAGAGGTTCATTCTCCAGAGCAAGGTCGACGCCCTCCTCGCCGCCTGGGACGAGAAGTGGGAGCAGCATCAGATCAAGGCCCTGCTGCAGTCCGGCAAGGAGTCGGCGGACGAGATGACGGCGGACGCCCTTCAGCGGCTCGACAGCCTGGGCCTCATCCTGGCCCACACTCTCTCGGTCAATGACGCTGTCGACTGGGAGGCGCTGAAGGACCGTAGCGCCTATCCCATGCCTCTGCGCTTCCCGCAGGCCAAGCCCGTCTTCACCCCTTTCCCCGCCCCCACCTTCACGGCGCCGACCATCTCTTTCTGGAGCCGTTTGATCGGCAAGGCAGAGCGCATCCGCGAAGAGGCAGCCGGCAAGCATCGCGAAGCTGTGGCCGCCTGGGAGGCCCAGGAAGCGCTCGGCCGCGCCCGCCACGCCGCCGAGGTCGGTCACTGGCAGAAGGCCGAGAAGGACTTCTGGGACGAGCACGAGGTCGCCAACAACGCCTTCCTCGCCGAACAGGCCGAAGCCAACGCCAAGGTCGACGCCCTGCGCATGTCGGTGTCGGCGGGCGACCCCGAAGCGGTGGTCGAACATGCCAGCCTCGTTCTGGAGGCCTCCGACTACGACGGTCTTTTCGAGAAGTCCTACGAAGTCCAGTACCGGCCTGAGGATCGCCTGCTGCTCGTCAGCTACGATCTGCCCGCGCCGGACGCCTTGCCGGGCGTGAAAAACGTGCGGTTCGTCAAGGCCACCGGAGAAATGAAGGAGACCCTGATCTCCGAACGCGATCGCAAGGGCAATTTCGAAAGCGTCGCCTATCAGATCTGCCTGCGCACGCTGCACGAGCTGTTCGAAGCAGACGTCGACCACAATATCGGTCGCATCCTCTTCAATGGCCAGGTCGAATACGTCGATCCCCGCACCGGTCAGGAAGCCCGCGTCTGCCTGCTGTCGGTCCTGGTGGACCGCGCCAGCCTTGAGGCGATCGATCTCGCCCGCGTCGACCCTAAGGCCTGTTTCAAGAGCCTCAAGGGCGTGTCCGCCGCCAGCCTGGCCTCGCTGACCGCCGTGCCGCCTGTCATGGAGATGGACCGCGAAGACCGTCGCTTCATCGAGGGCCGGGACGTCGCGCAGACCCTTGATGAAGGCACGAACCTCGCCAGCATGTCGTGGGAAGACTTCGAGCATCTGGTCCGCGAACTCTTCGAGGAGGAATTCCGCTCGCGCGGCGGCGAGGTCAAGGTCACGCGCTCCAGCAGCGACGGCGGTGTGGACGCCGTCGCCTTCGATCCCGACCCCATCAGCGGCGGCAAGATCGTCATCCAGGCCAAACGCTATACCCGCACGGTCGGCGTCGCCGCAGTGCGCGACCTCTACGGCACAGTCATGAACGAAGGCGCCTCCAAGGGGATTCTGGTCACGACTGCGGACTATGGGCCCGACGCCTATCAGTTCGCCAACGGCAAGCCCCTGACCCTGCTCAACGGTGCCAACCTTCTCCACCTGATGGACAAGCACGGCCGCCGCGCCCGAATCGACATTCGCGAAGCCAGACAGGCAGCGTCCTGAGGCGCGGCAACACCCTGCTAAGCAGCCGCCCCTGTTGATGACAACTGGAAGGACGAAAAGGCCTGATCGAATTGGTGCGATTTGATTGAACGCCGAACGGATAGAGCCCTGGCCGAAGGCGGATATTGGATGCTCCCTGTAGTCCTAGCGCGGCAACGCCTTCAGGAGACTGGCCTTCAGCATCGCATCGGGCCCCAAAAGCGGCTTCGGCGGCTGGGTCTCGGTCAGCCCCAGCATGTTCGCTACCGCGTATATCAGTCGAAGACTGCCGTGGGCGCGGAACAGGTTCCACATGCCGGCGAAGGCGGCGTCGCATCGGTCCGCTTCCTCGCGATCGCCTCTGACAGCCGCCGCCGCGAGCGCGGCGGCTTGTTCAGGAAACAGCCCGCCAGCCACGCTGTACCAGCAGTCGGCGCCCGCCAGCAGCGCTGCCTTGCAGCCCCAGTCGCCGCTGTAGCCGACGGACAGGCCCGGCGCCGCCTGCCGGAAGGCCGCCAGATCGGCTGCGATGTCGCCGGACGCCGGCAGCGGCAGCTTGATCGCCGCCACGGTCGGGATCGCCGCCAGACGCGCGACCAGTTCCGGCCTGAAGGTGAAGTTGGTCGTGCCGGGATTGCTGTAGATGCATAGCGGCAGGTCCGTGGCGGAAGCGACGGCGAGGAAGTGCTGAAAGACCTCCTCCTCCGTCAACGGCGTATAGCTGACCGGTGCCAGGAGCAGGCCGGACGCGCCCTCTGCCGCCGCATCCCGCGCCAGGGCCTGGGCCTCGTCGGTCCGCATGGCGCCGACGCCAACGATGATCGGGATTGAGGCGACGGCTTCAACAGCCGCCGCCACGGCGCGTCGCCGTTGGTCGCGGCTCAGGAACATATAGGTCCCGGTGCTGCCGAGCAGACCTATGGAATCGGCGCCGCCCGCCTCGATGCGCCGGGCCAACCGCTGCAGGTCAGGCGCAATGACCTCGCCTTCGGGCGTCATCGGGGTGATGGGAAAGGCTGAAAGGCCCGAAAACAGCGCCATGCTTCTGCTCCAGAATATCGCCCCAGTGAGGCCCGACGCAGCGGTCGGCTCAAATCAGGCTTGGCTTCAGTCTGTGACGGACGGTCGGTCAGTCTGCGCGTTGAAGGAGAAGACTGCTCGCCTGCAGCGACGGACTGAGACGCTTCAACCCAGCGATCAGGTCGTCGCCCGCCTGCAGCAGGGCGGGTATCGGCATGGGGTCCAGGCGCTCAAGGATGAACCACATGGCGGTGCTGTCGTCGGTGATCCGCGTCCGTACTCCCTGCCGCCAGTTCCATCGCCGGCAGGTCGCACCGTGATCATCGCGCCAGATGACCTCGCCGGGATCAATCATCTCGGTCTTCGGTTCGCCGTTCTGCGCCGTGTCGAAGGCCTCGCCGCCCTGGGCGACGACCAGCCTGGGCGTCCCGGCGTAGGCGTCCGCATCCTCGCCGCCGCTCGGAAGGGCGTAACGAAGGCTGATCGCATTGTAGAGATCGACGACGGCGTTCACCGGCGGCAAGGCCCCATCCCGCTGCGCCCGCTTACGCAAGGCCTCGACGGAGCATGGCGTCCGCTGCGGCTTGGCGCCGAAGGCGCGGTAGGCGCCCCGCCAGGCGTCCAGATGCGCCTCAGCCCACTCAGGCTCGTGCGCCTCACACGCTAGACGCAACTGTTCGGCGTAATAAGAATCGCTCGGCCCATTGCGCGCGCCAGCGACCAGGATGCTGAGCGCGGCGAAATCCGGACGCAGGGCGTAGATTTCCGGGGTGATGACGGGCGGGTTCATGAGGACCTCGATGTTCTGAAATGGCGTCAGGCGAAGACGCCGCGCACCAGGATGATGGCGATGACGGTCATCATCAGGCCCGTGACGACATCCAGCACGCGCCAGGCGAGCGGGCGTGCGAAGAGCGGCGCCAGAAAGCGTGCGCCAAACCCGATGGCCGCGAACCAGACAGCGGCGAAGGTCGAGGCTCCGATGATGAAAAACAGGCGCTGGCTCTCGGGCAAGCTGGATCCGACGGCCCCCATCAACATGACGGTGTCGATATAGACATGCGGGTTCAGCAGGGTGAAGGCGGCGGTGGCCGCCAGCGCCGCCCCGAGCGACAGACCTGCGCCGTCCTCAATGACCAGAGCCTCCGAGCGCATTGCCCGCCGAAAGGCCCCTACGGCGTACCAGGTCAGGAAGGCGGCGCCGCCGAGGCTCAACGCCGCCGATAGACCGGGAACCGCCGCCAGCAACCGGCCTAGACCATTCACGCCGGCGATGACGAGAACGGAATCCGCCACGGCGCAGAACAGGACGACCGGCAGGACATGCTCGCGCCGCAGCCCCTGCCGCAGCACGAACATGTTCTGGGCGCCGATGGAGACGATCAGGCTGGCCGACAGGGCGAAACCCTTCGCCAGGGCCGGAAGAATGGAAACGATCATGAGATGCTGATCGCATGGCGCAGGGCCGTAGCCGAACTAATCCTGCTTAGGCTAGATTAGCTGTCCTAATGTTAGACTATCCCGCCCTCGCGGCCCTTGCCGCCGTCATCCGCACCGGCTCCTTCGATGCGGCCGCCGAAGCCCTGTCGGTCACGCCCTCGGCCGTGTCCCAGCGCGTGAAAGGATTGGAGGAGCGGTTAGGTCTGCCCTTGGTCATTCGCGCGACGCCGTGCCGACCGACCGAGGCAGGGGCGCGGCTGGCGGCCCACTTCGATCAGGTGGCTCTTCTGGAGCACGACATGATGGCGGGCGATCCCGTCTGGGCCGCCGCGTTCGGCGGCGCGCGCCCGACCTTGAAGATCGCCCTCAACGCCGACAGCCTCGGCACCTGGTTCCCTGGCGCGGCCGCCCGCTTCGCCGCCGCCCAGCCGAACACCCTGTCCCTGGTGCTCGACGACGAGGCCGACACCGCAGAGCGCCTGCGCGCAGGCGAGGTGATCGCCGCCGTGACCACAGCGGGAAAGGCCGTCGCAGGATGCCGCACCCTGCCGCTGGGGTCGCTTCGCTACTTGGCCGCCGCGACGCCGGACTATCGCGATCGCTATTTCCCGAGCGGCGTGACGACGGCGCGGCTGACGGAGGCGCCGGTGCTCCGCTTCAGCCCCCGTGATCGGCTGCAACTCAAGTGGACTGAAAAGGTCGTTGGAAGTCCGGTCGAAGGGTCGACCCACTGGGTGCCGTCCACCCAGGGGTTTCTGGATTTCACTCTGGCTGGCGTCGCCTGGTCCCTGACGCCGGAACGCCTTGCCGCTCCGTTGATCGCGTCAGGCCGTCTGGTCGATCTTGCCCCCGGCATCATCGTCGACGTACCACTTTTCTGGCAGCACCTACGCATCACCACACGCCTGATCGAAGACCTGACCAAGGCGGTTCGCGCTGGGGCGGCCGACTGGCTGCAAACCGCCTGACGGCAATGCGCCAAAAGCGGTCATTGCCATTGCGCCCTAGAGTAGACGTTCACTCCCCCGGCGGTGACGCAGAGCATCCACGACGATCTGGAAGGCCAAGAGGTTCTGGCGACGGCTGGGGTAGTAGAGGAAGTAGCCGTCGAAGGGCGGAGACCAGTCGCTCAGGACCACCTCCAGCGCCCCCGAAGCTATGGCCGCCTCCACCATGCTCTCCGGTACATAGGCGATGCCGAAGCCGCTGACCGCCGCGTCGACCATGGCGTAGGAGTTGTTGAACGTCAGTTGGCCATCCACCCTGACCCTCAGCTCCTTGCCATCCTTCTCGAACTCCCAGGCGTAGAGGCCGCCGGCGCTTTCCTGACGCGTGTTGATGCAGCGGTGGCGGACCAGGTCCTGCGGGTGCCGGGGCCGTCCGTGCGCATCCAGATAATCCGGCGAGGCCACGGCCACGAGGCGCCAATCCGGCCCGATGCGGACGGCGATCATGTCCTTTTCGACGCTTTCGCCCAGGCGGACGCCGGCGTCGTACCCCTCCTCGACAATGTTGCGAAAGCTGCTGTCCAGCAGCAGCTCGACGCTGATGTCGGGGTATTCCGCCAGCACGGGCTTCAGCTTGGGCCAGACCACGGTCTGCAAGGCATGATCCGACAGGGTCAGCCGGATCGAGCCTGACGGCTTGTCGCGAAACGCCGTCAGGGCCGCGATCTCGGCCTCGATCTCGGTCATGCGCGGGGCGATGGTCTGCAGCAGCCGCTCGCCCGCGACGGTCGTGGCCACGTTGCGCGTGGTTCGCGTCAGCAGACGGATGCCCATCCGCGCCTCAAGCTGCTTGATCGCATGGCTGAGCGTTGATTGCGCCACGCCCAGGCGCGCCGCCGCCTTGGTGAAGCTGCGTTCCTCGGCCACGGCCTGGAACCAGGTCAGCTGATTGAAATCGGTCCGCTCCATGGGGCTCTCCCATCGTGAAGCGATAGATTATTCGATCCCGTCGATTAGTTCATGCAAATTGAGCCGACTAATCGCTTTGTCTCGCCGCCGCTAGAACGCCGGCCATGACGCAAACCACACTCTCCGCCGACACGAATGTCGAACCCGTCGCCGCCTGGGGCGCCGTCTTTTCGATGGCCCTGTGCGTGGCCCTGCTGATCGCCTCCGAGTTCATGCCGGTCAGCCTGCTGACACCGATGGCGCACGGCCTGGGCGCAAGCGAGGGCCAGACCGGTCAGGCCATCTCTATCAGCGGTCTGTTCGCCATCGGGGCCAGTATGCTGGTCACCACCACGGCGGGACGGCTGAACCGCAAATGGGTCCTGGTCGCCATTACCGCCCTGATGTTGCTGTCCCTGATCCTGGTCGCGGCGGCGCCGAGCTTCGCCGTGCTGATGATCGGCCGCGCCCTGCTGGGCGTCTGCATTGGCGGCTTCTGGGCCCTGGCGACCGCCGTCCTCATGCGCCTGGTCCCCAAGGACGAGGTGCCGCGCGCCCTGGCCCTAATGTATGGCGGCCAGGCCATCGCGGCGGCCTTCGCCGCCCCCGTCGGCAGCTATCTGGGCGCCCTGCTGGGCTGGCGCGACGTCTTCTGGGCGCTGACGCCCATCGTCGCCGTTAATCTGATCTGGCACGTCGCAGCCCTGCCTTCCCTGCCCGCCCGGCAACAGCAGGCCTTCGGCGCCATGTTCAGTCTGCTGAAGCGCCCCTATTTCCTGACTGGTCTGATCGCCTCCATGCTGTCCTGGGGATCGGCCTTCACCATGTTCACCTACCTGCGCCCCTTCCTGGAGCGGGTGACGGGCGTGGACGTGACCCTGCTGTCCGTCCTGCTGCTGGCCCTTGGCTGCGCCGGCTTCGTCGGCACCTGGGCCTCGGGCCGTTTCGTCAGGGGCGATGTGGCGCGACTGCTGCGACTGCCGGCCCTGGTGATGGGAGGCTGCACCCTGGGCCTGCTGTTTCTCGGCGGCTCCCCGATCGCGGCCGGCCTCTTGCTGACGCTGTGGGGCGCAATGAACACCGCCATGTCGGTGATCTGGATGACCTGGATGTCCCAGAACGTCGATGACGCGCCGGAGGCCGCCGGCAGTCTGATGGTGGCGGCGATCCAGGCCTCCATCCTGCTGGGCGCAGTCGTCGGCGGCTGGCTGCTGGACGGCTTTTCGATCCAGGCCACCTTCATCGGCAGCGTGGTTCTGGCGGGCACCGCCATCGTCCTGGTCGGCAACGGCCAGAAACTTCTGAAGCCCCAATGATCGACACGAACGAGGAGATGACCATGAGCCGCTCTGACACGAACGTCGCGCCGTCCAATCGACTGGCCCGTCGCGACCTGATGAAGCTGACCGGCGTCGGCGCCGCCGCGCTGGCGGCCAGTTCGCTCTTCAACCCTTCCGACGCAAAGGCCTCGACGATGGAGACACAGACCACAAGCGGCTGGGACAAGGTCTTCCCCCAGAGCGACAAGGTGGACCACCAGAAGGTCATGTTCAAAAACCGCTACGGCATCACCCTGGCGGGCGATCTCTACCTGCCGAAGGTGCGCACGGACCATCCCCTGGCCGCGCTCGTCGTCAGCGGGCCGTTTGGCGCGGTGAAGGAGCAGTCCTCGGGCCTCTACGCCCAGACCATGGCCGAGCGCGGCTTTGCGACCCTGGCCTTCGACCCCTCCTTCACCGGTGAAAGCGGCGGCGCCCCGCGCAACGTCGCCTCACCGGACATCAACACCGAGGACTTCAGCGCAGCAGTCGACTTCCTCGGCCTGCATCCGTCCGTCGACCGCGAGCGGATCGGCGTCATCGGCATCTGTGGTTGGGGCGGCATGGCCCTGAACGCCGTCGCCGTGGACAAGCGCGTCAAGGCCGTCGTGGCCGTGACCATGTATGACATGACCCGTGTCATGTCGAAGGGCTACAACGACAGCGTGACGCGGGAACAGCGCACCCAGACGCTGGAGCAACTGAGCCGCCAGCGCTGGGAAGACGCGGCGGCTGGAACCCCGGCCTACCAGCCGCCCTATAACGTGCTGCAAGGCGGCGAACCGCAGTTCATGGTGGACTACGCCGACTACTACATGACGCCGCGCGGCTACCATCCTCGCGCCGTCAACTCCGGCAATGCGTGGACGCAGACCACGCCGCTGTCCTTCATGAACATGCCGCTGCTGGCCTATATCCAGGAGATCGCGCCGCGTCCGGTGCTGCTGATCCACGGCGAGAAGGCCCACTCGCGCTACTTCAGCGAGACCGCCTATGCGGCGGCGGCCGAGCCCAAGGAACTGATGATCATTCCCGGCGCCAGCCACGTCGATCTCTACGACCGCCTGGACGTGATCCCCTTCGACAGACTGGTCGAATTCTTCGGTCGCGCATTGTCGCAATGAAGACCAGCGCCACCGCCTCCCCGCAACAATGAGACCCACCATGACCGTCAAAGCCTACGGCGCCCATGCCGCGGACAAGCCGCTCGAAGCGCTCGACATCCTACGCCGCTCGCCCGGCGCTCATGATGTCCAGATCGAGATCGCCTATTGCGGCGTCTGCCACTCCGACCTGCACACGGTGCGCGGCGAATGGGCCGGCACCCTCTACCCCTGCGTACCCGGTCATGAGATCGTCGGCCGGGTCTCGGCCGTCGGCGCCCACGTCAGCTGCTTCAAGGAAGGCGATCTGGTCGGGGTCGGCTGCATGATCGACAGCTGCCAGGCCTGCGCCGCCTGCGACGAGGGGCTTGAGCAATACTGCGAAGGCACCGGCATGGTCGGCACCTATAACGGGGCCACGCCGGACGCCCCCGGCCACACCCTGGGCGGGTATTCCCAACGCATCGTCGTCAACGACAAGTTCGTGGTGAAGGTCAGCCACCCCGAGGATCAACTGGCCGCCGTCGCCCCCCTGCTGTGCGCCGGCATCACCACCTGGTCGCCGCTGCGCCACTGGAACGCCGGCCCCGGCAAGAAGGTCGGCGTCGTCGGCATCGGCGGCCTGGGTCACATGGGGGTCAAGCTGGCCCGCGCCCTGGGCGCCGAAGTCGTGGCCTTCACGACCTCTGAAAACAAGCGTGAAGACGCCAAGGCCTTGGGCGCTCATCAGGTGGTGGTTTCGCGCAACGCCGACGAGATGAAGGCGCATCGCGGCAGCTTCGACCTGATCATCAACACGGTCGCCGCCAGCCATGATCTGGACGCCTACACCAGTCTGCTGCGTCGTGACGGCGCCCTGGTTCTGGTCGGCGTGCCGGAGCACAACCACCCGTCGCCCCAGTTCGCCTCGCTGATCTTCCGGCGCAAGTCCATCGCCGGCTCGATGATCGGCGGCATCGCCGAAACCCAGGAGATGCTCGACTTCTGCGCCGACCACGGCATCGTCGCCGACATCGAGATGATCCCGATCCAGCAGATCGAGGACGCCTACGCCCGCATGACCAAGAGCGACGTGAAATACCGCTTCGTCATAGACAGCGCGAGCCTGGCGACGACCTGAGCAAAGGCCCGACAAGTCCGCATACCACCCGCCGCTGTCCCTGGCCTGCCCTCGAAGCGACAGCGGCGGCTTGATGATCCTGGCACCGGCTCGAGCAGTTCTGCGAAGCGCCAGGAGCGGACGTTGGCTTGCTGCCTGAAAGTGGTCCTTCCCATATAAGCGAGATCACTTAGCTAAGGCTGACCACAATCGGTCGGCCAGCTCAGCGTAGCCAATGATGGAATAGGTCGTTCAGTTCGATACTGCAGATCGCGAACTGGTCTGCAGCCCGCTCCAATTCCTCGACCGTCCAAAGCTCGCCTCGTCTTTGAAGCCGCTCCTCTCCGGTCGGAGCATGACAGGGTTGCGCGTGCATGATGTCGTTGCGGACGACTACCAAGCGGCGAAAGTCGGCGGCGGCGGCCATAAGGCGATCGGCCACTCGTCCCGGGCCAACGTTCGCGGCCCCCTCTACGAATTCGGTGGTTATCGCCCCGGCGGTCTTACGATCGACGGTATCGATGTATCCTGGCCGGAGGCGTTCGCAGCACCAAACCACATTCCACTCGAGGCCAGAAAACACAAAGAGCGTTCGCCCGAGAGCAAGCAAGTATGGGTCATCCACGATGATCCTCAGTCGCTCATCTGCCATGTGCCCTCCCACTGACCGGCGCGAGCTTAATGGTCGCCGCGCTAGGTGTCTGGCTCCGGCCGCCGTGGTTTCACAGCGACGGTTCAGTACCATTGCTAACATTAGCTGGCTGCCGGGAAGCGCACATCCGCTTGAGACCTTACCAACATCGGGACCGCATCTGCTTAGAGTCGGCAGATGGGAGCGCTGACAAGCTCGCGGCCGGATCAAACTGGTTTCGGACTTCGGCAGCTTCCAGCAGCCGCGGGCGAAGCGTGTTGACTTTCCGCGCACACCTCCCATATCGTGTTCGATAATCGAACACGATATGTCGGATGGACATGGGTATGGACGAGTTGAAATCCGCGTTCGCTGCAAAAGCGCAGGTGCTAATCGCGAAGCTGGAAACGTGGTTCGAGGACGAGGTCGCCGCGATCGATGGCGAAATCGCTGCTGAGGCTCCGTCTGGTTCAGGCGGATCGATTATGGGAATGAGGCCCGCGATCGACTCCAAGCGCGTGCTCGACGCCACCGTGATCACCAAGGAAGTTCTGAACATGGAGCTTCCCCCTGAGATCATCAAACCCGGTGGCTATGGCAGTTGCGATGAGATGATTGCGGACCTCGTGCCGAAGCTGGAGCAAGTCTTCATCGGCGCTCTCAAAGTGAAAAAGCCGAAGCCGGCCAAGGAGCTCGAACCAGTATGAGTGCAACGCGATGAGCGACGAATCCGACGAGTGGCGGAAGATCGGCGAGCGACTTCGACAAGCTCGCGAGTATCTTGAGCTCAAGCAGGAGGAGGCCGCAGAAGCGGTCGGCCTTTCGCGCTCCGCCCTGTCACTTGCCGAGAATGGACGGCGCAGGGTGGACGCGGTCGAGCTTGCGCGCTTTGCGTCGGTCTATGGGCAATCGATCGAAGCCTTAACCGGGGTGGCGCAGACGCAGCCGTTGCCGGAGAGCGTTCAAGCGTTGGCTCGGGCCGCAACAGAGCTCTCGGCCGATGATCGCGCCGAGTTGTTGCGTTTCGCTGAGTTCTTGCAACTCAAAAACCCTAAGGACGCGAGCGGTGGCTAGGTCTCCCGTCGAAGCCACCCGACTCGAAGCCGTTGCAGCGGCCAAGCGCGTGCACCGGGAGCTCGATCTGGAAAAGCGCGTCACGGAACGTGGCGGCGCCATCGACGTGTTCGACGCCATTGGCGAGTTGAGCATCCCTCTCGTGTTCAAACCGCTGACTTCGGCTTTGGGGCTCTGCCTGCCGGCGCCGCTTCGGGGGATCATGGTCACGACGCGCAGAGGGGCGCACATCCAACGCTTCACCGCGGCGCATGAACTGGGTCACGTCATTCTGGACCATGCAGGCAGTGTGGATCGCGAGATCGTTGAACGCGGCCCGCTTGCCCCGACCACAGGCCGCGATCCCCAGGAGATCGCCGCGGACGCCTTCGCGGCCGAATTTCTGTTGCCGCGCTGGCTCTACAAACACCATATCCGCGCGCAAGGCTGGACCGTCGCACGCGACCTGCGCAACCCCGGAGTGGTCTACCAGCTCTCCCTCCGTATGGGTGCCAGCTACGAAGCCACCTGCTGGGGTCTGCTCAGCCACCAAGTCTTGCCGCGAAACGAGGTGTCCACGCTTCGCAAGGCCCAAGTCGCCAAACTCAAGAACACGCTTAGCGACGAGTTTCGACCGGCAAACTCATGGGCTGACGTGTGGCGTCTGACGCAGAAGGACCATCGCGCCCAGCTTGTCGGAAATCCTGATGATCTCGTCCGCATCGATCTCGAAGAGGCCGCCGGTAGCGGTCACCAATGGCAGATCGATGCGCTGCGCGAGGCTGGATACGATCTGCTCGTTGATCAGTCGGCCTTCTCTTGCGATCCCCTGCACTATGGGGGGACGACGCAACGCACGCTGATCGCCCGCCCGCCGGCCGATGGCCAAGGTGCGATGGTCCTGCGGGAACGCCAACCCTGGGTCGCCCCCTCATCCGAAGACGCGGAGTTCTCCGTGTCGCTTCGCTTCGATGGAGCAGAGGCCGGAGGGCTCTCTAGGGCCGGGCGTCGCCGATTGGGACTGTCGTCTTGATCAGCCCGACCGTAGATTTGCGTTCCCAGCTGTTGCCCGTCCGTGAGCAAGGACGGCGGCAAGCCTGTTTGCCGTTCGCCAGCAGTTGCGCACACGAACATCAGCGCATGGCGGACGCCCATCTATCGGTCGAGTACCTGTTCTTCCATGCTATCGCCCGCGCCTCGGGCAATCCGTTGATCGGCACTACCATGACGGCGACGGCGGTGGCCTTGGCGCAAGACGGCCAGCCCCTTGAAGCCGAGTGGCCGTACGCCCTCGTCCAACCGGATCCTTGGTCGCCGCCAGCGCTCAAGAGCGAAGCGTGGAAGGCGACGCTCGTCCCCAATCAATTGTCCTTCAGCGACCTCGTCTCGCATCTCGACAAGGGAGCGCCGATCGTCCTCGGCCTCGTTATCACGGACGCCTTCTTCGACCCTGATGATGACGGCGTCGTGCCGGATCTCACGCCCGATATCGAACGCGCCGGCCACGCCGTACTCGCTGTCGGGCATGGAATGCATGAGGGTGAGCCCGCAATCCTCGTGCGCAACAGCTGGGGCGAAGCTTGGGGCCTTCAGGGCCACGCCTGGCTCACCCGCACCTACATCGACCGACAACTCCGTGAAACCGCAACGCTGACCTGAGGACCCAGACATGGAACTGATCCGTGGAAACACAGCGCCAACCGTTTGGCTCGCCGCTGCCGAGCATGTGCTCGCGCAGAAAAAAGGGGTCGACTTCGATGTCATCCTGCACATCGCGGAGCCGACCGTCCTGACCAACGAAGACAAGCTGGTCTACCAAGCCGTCGACGAGTTTCTCACGTCGCACGGGGCGTTCAGCGTCCACACGGTCGCCGAAACGATCTTTCCACTCGATGAGTATCTGCGCCATGGCGCGGAGGGTGTCTTCAAGGACTATCCCGGCAAAGTTCGGACGATCCAGAAGGGGCGCAAGGATGGGAACTGGGGCTCGTACGCCTACCGGATTCTGCGCCAGAAGGACGCCGACGGGACGGTGTTCAATCCGCTGAAGGAGATGGTCCAGAAGATCAAGAATCACGGCAAATACTGCGCATCCTTCGAGCAAAACCCGGGCTACCTCATCGACGAGGACGAGCCGTTCGAAGACGAAATCCGCATCTACAACGCCGCGACAGACCGCAAACGTCTGTATGGCGGGCCCTGCCTCAGCCACTTGAGCATAAAGGTGCACGACGGCTACCTGCGTTTCAACGCGACCTACAGGTCGCACTATTACGTTCGGCGACTACTCGGCAATCTCGTCGGCTTGGGGCGCCTTCAATACTTCCTCGCCCGCGAAACTGGGCTGAAGGTCGGAGGCCTGACGATCAACTCGACGTTTGCGCGGTTTGATTCAGGCTCCGGCGAAGGATCAGGCGGCCGTTGGACGAAGGACGAAGCGCGCGCACTGCTGAAGACCTGCCGTGTCATCTACACCACCACCTTGGCAGCCGCTTAGAAGAGGAACGATCATGAGTGTTCGAGCTCAACTGTTGGCGCTTCAATGGGCGCAACTGAAGCACGACGAGGCGTACCACAAAGACATCGTGGTGATGCCGCTGGCGCAACGCATGAAGCACATGGCGCTGCACAATGCGAAATACACCGCCTACTTCCTCGAGGCCGCGCAGAGGCAGGACGGGGAGCGCCGCCGGCGCGTCCTGATCGACGCCTTCATCATCGTGCTCGTCGTCGCCAACGTCTTGAACCAGGATCTGGGCACCGAGGTCGAAAGCGGAGAGGCCGCGCCGTCGTTGCAAGCGCTTGGCGGAACGTTGGCGGACAGCCTGCCGCGTGAGCCGAACGATCCGTTCTGGATCGTGCATCAATACATCCAGCACAACGGACGCCTCGCAAAGCTCTGCGAGTCCTGGGACCATCTTGAAGCCGTCCCCTTCCGTGAAGGCATGAAGGACGCCAACCTGGCGCTATTCCGCGCGGTGCTTGCTGAAGCCGCCGCGCAGGATATTGATGTGGAAGACAGCTATCGCATCAGGCTGCGCGCGGTCGAAGCGCGCTCCATCTTCGACAGCTATTTCCGAGACGGCACCGGCGGAGAGTCATAGATGTTCTGGGGCAAAGAGCGGCTACGGACCGAGTTCGAGACACTCTACACTCCCGAGGAGTGGGACGAGGAACGGATCGACGGCTCAGCCTATACGCTCAGGGTCGGGGCCGAGGTCTATGTGTCCCCCACCGGCGAGCCGAACGATCCCCGCAACAAGCCGAAAACCCGGCTGGCGGATGACCAAGACTTTCCGATCCCCGCAGGACAATTCGGTTTCATCCTGACCGAAGACATCGTTCGCGTGCCGAAGGACGCGATCGCCTTCATTTCCATGCGCGCGCGCTACAAGTTCAAGGGCCTCGTCAATGTTTCGGGCTTCCACGTCGATCCGGGCTATGAAGGTCGCCTTCTCTTCTCGGTCTTCAACGCCAGCCCGGGCACGGTTCACCTCCAGCGCGGCGAATGCTGCTTTCTGATCTGGTATGCGGACTTGGACACGCGGACCGAATTTCCCGCGAAGGCTTTCTCCGGAGAGGCCGAGCCCTATCCAAAGAAGGGCTTCAAGACCATTCCGACCGAGCTCATCGGTCCCCTCGCCGATGGCATTCAGTCGTTCGCCAGCCTGCAATCCAAGATCACCGAGAACGACAAGAAGGTCACTGATCGGCTCAACGGCGTCGAGCGTGAGCAAGCCGTCATGAAATGGGGGGTGGCGCTTTTGGTCGGGGCCCTGATCACCTTCAGTCTGCGCGAATGTGCGCCACAGCGCGCCGACGAAAAGGCGCAGACGCCAGCGTCAGAGGCGGCGCAACCGTTGTCGCCACCGCCGGCGGCACCCCAAGCTACGCCATCACCGCCGGCCCCCGCGACGCCGCAAACGTGACCGAACATTGATCTTCCAACTCCAGCTTGGCCGTTCACGCGAACGCCGAGTTTGACTTGAGCGCGCGAGTCATAGATCGCCGTCCCACGCCTGACCCGCAGGCCAACCGCGCGCCAAGCGGAGCGCCCAACTCAAGTCAGCAGGAGGCCATGGAAACCACGGTCGTATACGACACGTATTGGCGTTTCGCCGCTAAGCGCCAGGCGCTCTATATGCGCCGACTGGACGATCCCGTCGGCCCGTGGACTGACGATCCGATCCTCGCCGCCCATCGCTTCACCAACGCTTATCGCGCGAGCGATCGCGTCAGCCAGTTTTTGATCCGTGACGTCCAGTATCGCGAAGATCGGGCGCAAACCCCTCGCGAGTTATTCTTCCGCACGCTCCTGTTCAAGATTTTCAACCGCATCGAAACGTGGCGCGCCCTCGAGAGCCGCCTCGGCCCATTGAGCTATGAGAACACCGACCTGAATGCGGTCGCCAAGATCATGACGGATCTCATGGCGCGTGGAAGTCGCCTCTACTCAGCCGCCTACATCATGCCCTCGCCAGCGATGGGCCGGACGCGCAAGCATGAGAACCATCTGCTGTTGCTCACACAGATGATGGACGACCGCCTACCCGAGCGCGTTCATCAGGCTCCCGATCTGCGCAGCGTCTTCGAACTCCTTCTCCGCTATCGCGGCCTCGGCCCGTTCCTGGCCTTCCAGTACGCCATCGATCTCAACTACTCCGCGATGTTGGGGCACGACGAAGCCGACTTCGTTGTGGCTGGCCCCGGCGCGTTGGATGGCATCTCGAAATGCTTCGCCGATGTCGGCGGCCGATCTGCGGAGGAGGTCATCCATCTCATGTGCGAGCGGCAAGAAAGCGCGTTTGCGGACGCCGGGCTGGAATTCGCCTCGCTCTTCGGGCGGCGGCTGCAGCCGATCGACTGCCAGAACCTCTTCTGCGAAATTTCGAAATACGCCCGCATCGCACACCCGGACATCCCGGGGCTTTCGGGGCGCACCCGCATCAAGCAGATCTATCGCAATACAAACGCCCCCCTGCCTCAGCCAATGTTTCCGCCACGCTGGGGCCTGAATGTGCCAACATCCGCGGTGAGCGAACGCCAAGGAGGCCTATTCTAATGACCAAAACGCCGCCGGCCGATATCCCCGCGACCAAGCCCGGCGGCTGGACACGCGCAGCCTATGTCGCGACAGCAGCGCTAGCGCTCTGTGGCTCCGCGCATGTTGCACGACACGGCTTGACGCAAGTCACCAAACTCGATGCGCACCTTTATCTCCAAGCGCATGGGCTCGCGCTCTTTGGCCTGCCGGTCATTGCCTTCTTCACCACCGGCTTGGTGTGCCTCATGCGTGCGCTAGACCCAACATTCCGCATTGATCTGATCGGTGTGAAAGCCGATGGCGTTGCGGCCGCCCTCATCTGCTGGGTGCTGGTCTTTGGTGCTTTGACGGTTGCGCTGCGAGGGCTCTGGTAGCCCCATGATCCTCGGCATCGGCATCGACCTTTGCAGAATTTCCCGCATTCGGCGTTCAGTCGATCGCTTCGGAAAGGCTTGGCTTGATGAAATTTCCGATGAAGCAGAGCAGCAAGGCTTTACCGCCCATACCGACCTAGCGCTAACGGCAGCGATTGCCGTTGCGGTGAAGGAAGCTGGTGCAAAGACTCTTGGCGTCGGCATGACGGACGGTGTGCGATGGCGCGATATTGTCGTGACACGAAGCATCGACGGGATCGGCGTGCAACTGCGGGGGGGCGCGGCTCAGCAAGCGCAGGCACTAGCGTCAGGCACCAATTACAGCATCCGCGCCGACGCCATGGTGACCCCGACTTGGGTCGTTGCATCTGCGGCCCTCATATCCGGCAAAGCCACCGCAATAAAGCTCCGTGCGATTACGACAGCACTGGCCTCTAGTCTTCCAACCATGCCTGCGATCTCCGCAATTCAGATCACGGCTGATCGCCCCCAAAGCGGACCTAGTCGAGGTCCGCTATGAGTCAGGAGCGGCCCTATTGGCCGACGGCATAAAAATCCGTCGGAAGGACGCCCAACACTTCAGCCAACTTGCCCAAAATCGCCACCGTCGGATTACCCTCGCCGCGTTCAATGCGCCCCAGATGACGCATCGCCAATCCCGCTTCCCCTGCCAACGCCTCCTGGCTTAGGCCGCGTTCCTTGCGGAGGCGCCTGATATTTGCGCCGACGATCTGCTCCCATTCCATCGGCGCGATGGTGTTAGCGGAGCGGTAACCTCTCTAGGACATCTATGTCCTATTCTTCACGAGGGGCGATTATGGGGTGTCTGGCGGGTCTGATGTTCGGCGCGGTCGGCTTTTTCGTTGCAGGACCGATAGGCGCGATCATCGGTCTGCTCATCGGCATCCTGGGCGTCGTAGGAGCGAAACGCCGATGAAAAGGCTGCTTATCCTGGCAAGCGCCGGCGCCCTGCTGACCGGCTGCGCTGCCACCACGCCGCCGGCGGAGGTGCGGATGATCCCCACCGCCGATCACGGCGTGGGCGTGCGCTTCTCGCGCGGCAACGCCCTGATGGTGTCAAACGGGCCGTCAGGGGCGATCATGCTGCTGCCGGTCCGTTACAACGACACCCAGAAATTCTACTTCTCGATCGCCGCCTTCAACACCTCCGGCTATCCCATCAACATCGGCTCAGAGGACGTGCGCCTCTATCTGGATGGGCAGCCCTACAGCGTTCAGGACTTCGACTATCTGCGCCACACCGCCCGTATGTCCGCCCAACGGGAGATGAACCTCGCCTGGGCCGACGCGGCGGTGGAGTATTTCCTCACTCTCCAGGAGATGGAGGATCACCCGCGCCGCCACGACATCGCCTACCGCAGCGCCTCAGGGCAGTTACAGGCGTCGCACGACCACATCCAACGACGCCTTCGCCAGACCATCTCCACCCTGGGCCGAACCATGCTGGAGACGACGACTATCGACCCCGGCACAGCCCACGGCGGCGCCATCCTGGCGGAACAGATCGTCATCCCCGAGGGCATGGTCCGCGACATGGTGATCGAAGTGCGCTTCGGCGGCTTCCCTCATCGGTTCCGACTGAACCTGGCGCCGTCGGGGACCTACGCCCCCACGCCGGTCGACATCCCGGCCGTCCCCGCCCAGGTCACGCAGGAGCTGATGCGCACCCGCGAGACCTGGCACTGGACCGACGGGCCACCTCCGTCGCCCGCGATCTTCAAGGGCATGCCCGTGATCGAATAAGCCGCGTTGCCGTTGAGATCAGTTGCAACCGATCAACGCACGCAACACGAGCGCCGTTTCGCTGCCGCGAACGACAGGGCGACCATTATGGAGCCCGACGAAGCTGGCGCTATCGGCAGGGTCCCGTGTGATTTCCAGATGATTGTCTCCTTTGGTCAGAACCATGGGGTAGGGGTACGGATAGGTCATTGAACAATATCCCATAGTTGGACGAGCCCATCCTTTCCGACGGGATGGAGCACGCCTTGAATTCTTTGTTTCCTCAGGCTGGCGCGGACGCGTTTCAGCGTGGCGTCAAATTGCACCGCGTCTTCGGTGCATATTCCGCGCCGTCTCATGATGCGTGTGGTGATCGTCCTAGGCGGCAGCGGCTCATCTGCCTCCCGAAGCACATCCAACAGGATGCTGGTTACCCCGCCCTTCTGCGAGCGTCTGGATGCCGCACGATTGAGTCGGATCGCGCTGATGTCGACAGAAGAGTCGAGAAGTCGAATAGCCCCTTCGATGTGGGTCAGGTCACTCGTCAATCTCTGTAGAGCCGATCGGACTTGATCGGCCTGGGTTGCGATCTCTGCGTATTTGCGAATGAGCGCATGAAGCGCGAGCGGGTTGGCGGCGCCTAGAGGCACCAGGTCTTGGTTTGTCGGCATATCTCCTGTCCTACGGCACGCTCCCGGATCAGATGCGTGGCGGCTTGACGCTTCCTGATAGGCGTCACCTGCAGAACAGAATGTACAGAAAGTCGTTTTGATTCAGAAATTTATTTAGGTGAGTTTGCTACCCAATGCCGTCCAAGAGCCGGAGGCGATTGGCTAAGGCGACCCGAAGGGCGGCGCGTAGCAGCCAAAGGGTGAGGGTTCGCGGCATGCGTCGGCCAAAGGCCGTCGCGACACGGCTTTCGCCGACTGAAAGGACAAGCCCCTCACCCTTTCGCGCCAGAACGACGGCTCCGCCGCCGTGCGCTCAAGCCCTCTCCCGCCGGGAGAGGGTTCCCCTGTCTGTCGCCCACACCTGACAAACCGGCCCGAACCGGCTAAAGGCTCGCGCTCACGAGGAATACCATGGCTCTTAAAGTCGCGATCGTCGGCCTGCCCAACGTCGGCAAGTCCACCCTGTTCAACGCCCTGACCAAGACGGCGGCGGCCCAGGCGGCCAACTATCCGTTCTGCACCATCGAGCCGAACACCGGCGACGTGGCCGTGCCGGAACCGCGCCTGAACACCCTGGCGAGCATCGCCGGGTCCAAGGAGATCATCCCCTCGCGGATCACCTTCGTGGACATCGCCGGTCTGGTGCGCGGTGCCTCCAAGGGCGAAGGCCTGGGCAACCAGTTCCTGGCCAACATCCGCGACTGCGACGCCATCGCCTTCGTCGCCCGCTGCTTCGTCGACGACGACATCACCCACGTCGAGAACCGCATCGACCCCATCTCGGACCTCGAGATCATCGAGACCGAGCTGATGCTGGCTGACCTCGAGAGCCTAGAGCGCCGCCGCGTCCAGATCGAGAAGCGCGCCAAGGGCGGCGACAAGGAATCCCAGCTGAACCTGAAGCTGATCGACGCCGCGCTCGAAAAGCTGCGCGACGGCAAGCCCGCGCGTCTGGCCGAGGTGTCCAAGGAGGACAAGAAGGCCTGGGACATGCTGCAGCTGCTGACCGCCCTGCCCGCCCTCTACGTCGCCAACGTCGAAGAAGGCTCGGCCGACAAGGGCAATGAGCTGTCCGACCTGGTCGCCAAACGCGCCGCCGAAGACAACGCCAACTCGGTGGTCATCTCGGCCCAGATCGAGTCGGAAATCGCCGTCCTGGACGACGAGGAGCAAAAGGAGTTCCTCGAGACCCTGGGTCTGGAAGAGCCCGGCCTGAACCGCCTGATCCGCGAGGCCTACAAGCTGCTGGGCCTGCAGACCTATTTCACCGTCGGCCCGAAGGAAGCCCGCGCCTGGACCATCCCCGTCGGCGCCACCGCGCCGCAGGCGGCGGGCGTGATCCACACCGACTTTGAAAAGGGCTTCATCCGCGGCGAAACCATTGCTTTCGACGATTACGTCGCGCTGAAGGGCGAAGCGGGCGCCAAGGAAGCGGGCAAGATGCGCGCCGAAGGCAAGGCCTACATCGTCAAGGACGGGGATGTGATGCATTTCCTGTTCAACAACTAGGGCGCTTTCTCAGGGCGGTTAGAAAATCTGACCGCCCTGATAGAATTACTGAAATTCCATACCCTTGCAGGTACCGCCAAAGCCCTGGATGAATCAGCCGGACTGACGCTGAAAATTCTCCAGGGACGCCATGAAGTTCGATACCCTCGCCGTGCATGCGGGCTATTCGCCTGATCCGACCACCAAATCGGTCGCCGTGCCCATCTATCAGACCACCAGCTACGCCTTCGACGACACCCAGCACGGGGCGGACCTGTTCGACCTGAAGGTGGCGGGCAACATCTACACCCGCATCATGAACCCGACCTCCGACGTGCTGGAACAGCGCATCGCGGCGCTGGAGGGCGGCATTGCGGCGCTGACCGTGGCCTCGGGTCAGGCGGCGATCACCTATGCGATCCTGACCATCGCCGAAGCGGGCGACAACATCATCGCCACCTCGACCCTGTATGGCGGCACCTATAATCTGTTCGCCCACACCCTGCCCCAGTACGGCATCACGGTGCGCTTCATCGACGCCGCCGACCCGGCCGCCATCGCCGCCAACACGGATGAGCGCACCAAGGCGGTCTTCTGCGAGTCCATCGGCAATCCGCTGGGCAATGTCGTCGACTTCGGCGCCCTGGCCGACGCGGCGCACGCGCAAGGCCTGCCGCTGATCGTCGACAACACTGTGCCGACCCCCTACCTGACCCGCCCGATCGAGCATGGGGCGGACATCGTCATCCACTCCCTGACCAAATACATCGGCGGCCACGGCACCTCGATCGGCGGCGCCATCGTGGACAGCGGAAACTTCCCCTGGGCCGAGCACAAGGCGCGCTTCCGCCGCCTGAACGAGCCGGAAGTGAGCTACCACGGCGTCGTCTACACCGAGGCGCTTGGCCCGGCGGCCTTCATCGGCCGGGTGCGCACCGTCCTGCTGCGCAACACCGGCGCGGCCATCTCGCCGTTCAACAGCTTCCTGATCCTGCAGGGGCTTGAGACGCTGGCCCTGCGCATGGACCGTCACGTCGAGAACGCGACCGCCGTCGCCCAATGGCTGAAGGCCCACCCCAAGGTGGAATGGGTCAACTACGCCGGACTGGAAGACCATCCGTCCAACCCGCTGATTAAGAAGTACTTCGGCGGCAAGGCGTCCGGTCTGCTGACCTTTGGCGTCAGATCCGTTGAAGAGGGGGGCGGCCGCGAGGCGGGCGCCCGCTTCCAGGACGCGGTGAAGATCTTCACCCGTCTGGTCAACATCGGCGACGCCAAGTCTCTGGTCTGCCACCCGGCCTCGACCACCCACCGCCAGCTGTCGCCTGACGAACTGAAGAAGGCGGGCGTGACCGAGGACACGGTGCGCCTGTCCGTCGGCATCGAGCACATCGACGACTTGATCGCCGATCTGGAGCAGGCGCTGGCCGCCGTCTGATCTTTCGACCTGTCCCAGCCAGGCGCCGCCGACGCGGCGCTTGGCTGTCGACTCCGCCGATCCGGCTCACTACGGTCCCGCCATCGAATTCTCCGAGGGGTGAGACTGTATGCGTATTTCATCTTCCGTCGCCGTCCTGGCGTTCGCCGCGGCCCTGGCCGGCGGCGCCGCCGCTCAGGCCCAGACCGCTCAGGCCCAGACCGCGCCCGCCTTCGACGCCGCGCGCATTTCCGAGGACATCCGCGTCCTGTCGGACGACAGCTTCGAGGGGCGCGGCATCGCCACCCCGGCCGAGCAGAAGGTCATCGACTACCTGAGCCGTCAGTATGCGGCCGCCGGCTTCGCGCCGGGCGGCGAGAACGGCGGCTGGACCCAGGCGGTCGGCCTGAACCGCTTCACCGTCTCCAACGTCTCGGGCCAGCTGAAGCTGGGCGACTGGAGCCAGTCGCTGACGCAGGGCCAGGAAGTCACCATGACGACCCGCCTGCCCAGCAACGGCGTCGACCTGAAGGACGCGCCGCTGGTCTTCGTCGGCTACGGCATCAGCGCGCCCGAGCGTCAGTGGAACGACTTCAAGACCGACGTGCGCGGCAAGGTCATCGTCGTCCTGGTCAATGACGCCGACTTCGAAGACCCGTCGCTGAACACCTTCGGCGGCGAGGCCATGACCTACTACGGCCGCTGGACCTACAAGTTCGAGGAAGCCGCCCGTCAGGGCGCGGCGGGCGTGCTGATCGTCCACGAGACTAAGCCCGCCTCCTACGGCTGGACCACGGTCGCCAACTCCTGGGGCGTGCCGCAGTTCGACATCGTGCGCGCCGATCCGTCGGCCGAGCGCGTGGCGATGGAAGGCTGGATCCAGCGCGATCTGGCCGTCGACCTGTTCCGCCGCGCGGGCCTCGATTTCGAGCAGGAGAAGATCAAGGCGCGCAGCCGCGACTTCCAGCCCGTCGAACTGAAGGGCGCGACCCTCGACGCCCGCATGGACGTGAAGTCCGAACGCATCGTCACCCATAACGTCGTGGCCAAGCTGGAAGGCTCGACCCATCCGGACGAGACCATCCTCTACACCGGCCACTGGGACCACATCGGCATGGGCGAGCCGGACGCCAACGGCGACCGCATCTTCAACGGCGCCATCGACAACGCCTCGGGCACGGCGGCCCTGCTGGAGATGTCGCGCCAATGGTCGGCCGGACCGCGGCCTGAGCGCACCATCGTCATGATCAGCTTCACCGGCGAAGAAAGCGGCCTGCTGGGTTCGGAATTTTACGCCGCCAACCCGCTGTACCCGCTGGAGAAGACCGTCGGCGGCTTCAACATCGACTCGGCCGCCGTCTTCGGTCGGATGAACAAGCTGGGCGTGACCGGCTACGGCCATTCGGAACTGGACGAGCCGGTGATCGCGGCGGCGGCGGCGCAGGGGCGCGGCTTCGTCGGCGACGCCGGCGCCGCGGCGGGCATCTACTTCCGCTCCGACCACTTCCCGCTCGCCAAGAAGGGCGTGCCGATGGCCTATCTGTCCTCGACGGGCGAGTTCGTCGACGCGCCGATCGAGCCGCGCCTGGCGCGCGCCGCCGACTATCGCGCCAACCGCTATCACCAGGCGGCGGACGAATGGGAGGCCGATTGGGACTACTCGGGCATGCTTCAGGATCTGGATGTCATGTTCAAGGTCGGTCAGGATCTGGCCAACAGCCGCACCTGGCCGGAATGGAAGTCCGGTTCGGAGTTCGGCCCGGAACGCGCCAAGAGCGCCGCTCAGCGCCGCTGATCCGGCCCTTCGGTCGAACATGACGAAAATGTAAGGGGCGGCCTCGCAAGGGGCCGCCCTAAGACTATGGGAAACGGCCTCGTGGGGAAGGTCGAAGGAAACGCCATGCACCATCGCTTCATTCGCGGCGTCGCCGCCGCCGCGCTGATCCTCGTCGCGGGCGCCGCCTCGGCGCAGGACTTCTCGGCCCAGCGCCTATCCGACGAAATCCGCGTCATCAGCGCCGACGACTTCCAGGGCCGCTATCCCGGCACGGACGGCGAGAAGAAGACGCTGGACTGGCTGCAGGCCCAGTACGAGGCCATGGGGCTGCAGCCCGGCGGCCCGAACGGCCAATGGCTGCAGGTCATCGACCTGAAGCGCCTGACGCCCAGGGGCGAGCCCGCCCTGGCCTGGAGCAGCGCCGCGTCCGGCGGCCGCGCCCTGATCGCCGGGACCGACTTCACTCTGCGGGCGATGAACGATGCGGCCGTGGGTCAGGTGATCGACGCCCCCGTGGTCTTCGCGGGCTACGGCATCCATGCGCCCGAGCGGGGCTGGGACGACTACGGCGATCTGGACGTGACCGGGGCGGTCGTCCTGGTCGTGGCGGGCGAGCCGGACGGCGAACTGTTCAACGGCCCCTACGCCACCACCTACCAGTCCGCCGCCTATAAGGCCGACGAGGCCAAGCGGCGCGGCGCCGTGGCGGTTCTGACCGTCGTCGACGGCGACGCGGGGACGAGCGCCTGGCGACGCGAGACATCGGGGGCGAACCACACCCGCACCCTGACGCCCGGCTCGGCCGAACTGACCCTCAGCGGCGCCGTCAACCGCGACGTCGCCGCCGAAATGGGCGTGGACCTGGCGTCGCTGAAGCCCCGCCTCGAGACCGGCGACTTCCGCGCCTTCGCGCTGGAGACGCGGATCACCGCCTCGGCCGAGGAATCGGTCGAAATCCTGCGCACTCACAATCTGCTGGCGCGCATCACCGGCGCCGAGCGCCCTAACGAGGTCGTCATCTATTCCGCCCACTGGGACCATGTCGGCGTCAAGGACGACGCGGCGGGCGACGACAAGGTGTTCAACGGCGCCTGGGACAACGCCTCGGGCACCATCGGCGTGGTCGAGATGGCCCGCCAGCTGAAGGCCGCCCCGACGCCGAAGCGCACCTTCGTCTTCGCCCATATGGCGGCTGAGGAGATGGGCCTGCTGGGCGCCTACGCCTATGTCGCCGATCCGGTCTATCCGCTGGAGACGACGGTGGCCGACATCAACATCGACATGCTGCCCCTCAGCGGCCCGACCCGCGACGTGCCCATCTTCGGCAAGGGCCAGAACAGCCTCGAGGACGACCTTCAGGCCCTGGCCGAACAGGAAGGCCGCTACGTCTCCGACGACGGCCAGCCGGAACAGAATTTCTACTACCGCTCCGACCACTTCCCCTTCGCGCGCGCGGGCGTGCCGGCCCTGATGCCCTGGCACGGGGTGGATTGGGTCGAGGGCGGCCGCGAGGCGGGCCTGGCGGCGTGGAAAGCCAAGTTCGGCGCTGACTATCATCGCCCCAGCGACGAGTGGTCGGCCGACTGGGATCTGCGCTCGGCGGTCGAGAACCTGACCCTGCTCTATCGCCTGGGCCTGGACCTGGCCAACGGCGACGAATGGCCGACCTGGAAGCCGACCTCCGAGTTCGGACAGGTCCGCGACCGCAGCGCGGCGGCCCGACGCTGACGCATCAAAAGGCAAGGGCGGCAACGCCCTCGCCCGCCCGCACGTTGTGGCGAGGATGAAGCCCTCTTCACCTCATTTGTTCGTCGTGCTGGCGATCCTGCTCGCGGCCTGCGATCCGCCGGGGCAGGTCAACCCTCCGACCGAACCGGCTCAACCCATCCAGGGTCCAGGCACCTCGGCGCCCCCTCCCCAGCGCCCGCCGGGAATGGAGCCGATGCTTCGCGGCGCCGGCGCGACCAGCTTTATCGGCCGCTGGGCCGCCACAGCCGACTCCTGCGCTCAAGTAGGCGATCAGGCCGCGCTGGAGATCACCACCACAGATCTGCATGGGCGCGGCCTGCGTTGCGCTCTGCAAACCATCAATGAGCGGGGCCAGGGCTACGACGCCCTTCTCAACTGCGAGACAACTGCGGGCCCGACCGAGCGGCACGCCCGCTTCGAGGCCACGGACGACACCCTGCGTCTGATCTGGCTGGATCAGCCGAATGAGCAGCCGATGCGCCTGATCCGCTGCAGCACCCTGGCGCGCTGACGCCACAGGATTCCGCCCACGAAAAAACCCGCCGGATCGCTCCGGCGGGTCGTTTCGTCTGCGAGGACAGGACGCCTTAGTGGGCGACGCCCTTCCAGATGCGGCGATAGCTGGCGTAGGTCACGCCCGCGAAGGCCAGCAGGAAGATGATGACGCCGAAGCCCATCTGCTTGCGCTCGACCATCTTCGGCTCGGAGGTCCAGGCGATGAAGGCGGCGACGTCCTTGGACATCTGATCCACGGTCGCCTCGGTGCCGTCGTCATAGGTGACCTGACCGGCGGTCAGCGGCGCCGGCATGGCGATGAAGCCGCCTTCCGGCACATGGCCCTTGCCTTCCCAGAACGGGGTCATGTCGCCCGCCATATAGGGGTTGTAGTGCTGGCCCGGCGCCATCTTCAGGCCCGCCGGCGGGGTCGAATAGCCCGACAGCAGCGAATAGATGTAGTTGGCGCCGTCGTGACGGGCCTTGGCCATGACCGACAGGTCCGGCGGCATGGCGCCGCCGTTGGCCGCAGCGGCCGCCGTCGGGTTCGGATAGGGGTTGGGGAAGCGGTCCGCCGTGGTGGCGTCGCGACGCAGGTCTTCACCCGTTTCCGAGTCGATGTCGGCGACCTGAATTTCCTTGGCCAGAGCCTTCACGACCGGGTTGTCGTTCGGGTTCGGATACTTCGGATTCCAGAACGGCCCGTGCTTGTCGCCCAGGTTGCGGAAGTGCACCAGATCCATGCCGTGGCAGGAGGCGCAGACCTCACGATAGACCTTGTAGCCGCGCTGCAGCTGGCCCTGATCGAAGGTGCCGAACGGACCGGCGAAGCTGAAGCCGCCGTCGCGCGGATGCTTGGCGCCCCCGGCGGCCATCGCCGGAGCGGCGATGGCGACCAGGCCGACAGCGGCCGTCACGGAGACGAGGATCTTGCGGAAGGACACGGTCTTTTTCTCGTTGCTCATCATCGCGCTCAGGCCTTCTCGGCTGCGGTCGACGGGAGCACGGGCTCCGAGATCGTCGCCGGGATCGGCAGCGGCTTCTCACGCAGGCCGATGACCGGCATCAGCACCAGGAAGAAGACGAAGTAGTACGCCGTCAGCAGTCGCGTCAGCCACAGGTAGGAGTTCAGCTGGCCGTCGATCAGGTTGAAGCTGGGCATGCCCGGAACAACCGGCGCGTCCGGCAGCTGAGCGCCGCACCAGCCGAGGCCGAAGCAGACGAACAGGAAGATGATGAAGAAGGTCTTCATCGTCGGACGGTAGCGCATGGAGCGCACCTTGGACGTATCCAGCCACGGCAGGACGAACAGCACGCCGATCGCCGCGAACATGGCCACCACGCCGCCGAACTTGTCGGGGATGGCGCGCAGGATCGCGTAGAAGGGCAGCATGTACCACTCAGGCACGATGTGCGCCGGGGTCTGCAGCGGGTTGGCCGGGATGTAGTTGTCGGCGTGGCCCAGGGCGCCCGGGTTGTAGAAGACGAACACCGCGAACAGGATCAGGAACAGGATGATCGCAAAGCCGTCCTTGACCGTGAAGTATGGGTGGAAGGGCAGCATGTCCTTCTTGGCGCGGTCCTTCGGGATCAGGATGCCGACCGGGTTGTTCTGACCGGCGGCGTGCAGGGCCCACAGGTGCAGCACCACGCAGCCGGCGATGACGAACGGCAGCAGATAGTGCAGCGAGAAGAAGCGGTTCAGCGTCGCGTTGTCGATCGCCGGGCCGCCGCGCAGCCAGACCAGGATCGGCTCGCCGACGACCGGAATGGCGCCGATCAGGTTGGTGATGACCTCAGCGCCCCAGAAGGACATCTGGCCCCACGGCAGGACGTAGCCCAGGAAGGCCGTGGCGATCATCAGGAAGAAGATGACGCAGCCGACGATCCAGATCATCTCGCGCGGCGCTTTATAGGAGCCGTAGTAGAGGCCCCGCAGCATGTGCAGATAGACGGCGATGAAGAACATCGACGCGCCGTTGGCGTGCACGTAGCGGATCAGCCAGCCGCCGTTCACGTCGCGCATGATGCGCTCGACCGAGGCGAAGGCCATGTCGACGTGCGGGGTATAGTGCATGGCCAGGACGATGCCGGTGATGATCTGAGTCATCAGGCAGATCGCCAGGATGCCGCCGAAGGTCCACCAGTAGTTCAGGTTCTTCGGGGTCGGCAGGTTCGCATAGTCCATGCCGAAACGGATGATCGGCAGGCGCGTGTCCATCCACCGCTCAACGGCGGTTTTCGGGACGTAAGTGGATTCGTGATCGCTCATGGTTCCTCTGTCCGTCCTCAGCCGATCTTCACGCGGGTGTCGGACATGTATTCGTAGTTCGGCACGATCAGGTTCAGCGGCGCCGGGCCCTTACGAATACGACCCGAGGCGTCGTAGTGCGAACCGTGGCACGGGCAGAACCAACCGCCGTACTCGCCGGCGTTGAAGGTCGGCACGCAGCCCAGGTGGGTGCACGAGCCGATGACGACGAGATATTTCTCGTGGCCTTCCTTGGTGCGCTCGGCGTCGGTCTGCGGCGGGCTGCCCACGGCGCCCTCGTCGATGACCTTGGTCAGCTCGGCCGGGGTGCGATAGCGCACGAAGACCGGCTTGCCCTGCCACTTGATGACGACCTGCTGGCCTTCCTGGACCTTCGTCAGATCGAATTCGATCGACGCCAGAGCCAGGGTGTCGGCCGCCGGGTTCATCTGATTGATGAGCGGCCAGGCCACCATCACGCCGGCGCCGGCAGCAGCCGCGCCCGCAGCAATGTGGATGAAGTCGCGGCGAGTGGCCTCGCCACCCCCGTGTTGGCCGTCAGGCCCGTCAGCATTCACGACCGATTCGGCCACGCGTTTCACCTCTGCATCGCCGGTCGCCCGCCCCGAGATGGGACGTCAACCGAATGGAACCCTATCATGCGATGGCAAATCCCTGACCGCCCGGCCTTGGTTTCAACGGTTCCTGACAAGTCGCGGAAGCGATTTGCGAAACAGTCGCAACAAAAGCCGCGACAAGGCCCCGCCCCGCGCGTATGAGGGCCTTAGAATGCGTCTCGCCCTTTTTCAACCTGACATCCCCCATAATGTCGGCGCCTGCATCCGACTGAGCGCCTGTTTCGGCGTGGAATTGCACGTCATCGAGCCTACGAGCTTCAATTTCGACGATCGCGCGATGAAGCGGGCGGCCCTGGATTACGGGCCTTTGTCCCATATGACGCGCCATTCCGACTGGGAGACCTTCCAGCGCGACCGCGCGCCGGGTCGTCTGGTGCTGTTCACCACGCGCGCGGCCGAACCTCTGACGGATTTCGTTTTCCGGCCCGATGACGTTCTGTTGTTCGGCAAGGAGAGCGCCGGTTCCCCCGACTACGTCCATGCGGCGGCGGATGCGCGAATCTACATCCCCATCCGCCCCGAAGCCCGGTCGCTGAACCTGTCGGTCAGCGCCGGAATCGGCCTGCATGAGGCGTTGCGGCAGATGAACGAGCTGCCTCAACGCTGATCCCTTCTCCCCTTGTGGGAGAAGGTGGACGGCGGAGCCGGACGGATGAGGGGTGCGAAGACACGCGCTCTCAGCCCTCATATTCGGACCGCCCGCCGTCACCCCTCATCCGGCCCTCACGGGCCACCTTCTCCCACAAGGGGAGAAGGATTCCCTCAGATCATTCCGGCGCGCCGTCGTTCGGCAGCTTGGCCAGGCTCGGCCGCTCGGCGCTCTTCGAGGCCGCCACGCGCTCGACCGCGCGCATGACGCGCAGCAGGTTCTCGCCCGAGATCTTGCGGATGTCGGCCTCGCTCCAGCCGCGGCGCATCAGTTCGGCCAGCAAGCGCGGATAGCCGTCCACGCCTTCCAGGCCGACCGGCAGGCTGTCCACGCCATCATAGTCGCCGCCCAGGCCCACGTGGTCGATGCCCGCCACGTCGCGAACGTGCTGGATGTGGGCGATGACGTCCTCCATCGTCGCCTTGGGCGCCGGATTGGCGGCGTTCCAGGCGTCCATGCCCGCCTTGACCGCAGCGGGATCGCCGGGGTTGAGGGCCGTCAACCGGGTCATCTCCGCGCCGCGCGCCGCGCCCGAAGCCCGCACGGCCTCGCTGACGAAGCCCGGCACGAAGGTCACCATGACGATGCCGCCGTTGCCCGCTATCTGGCGCAGCACCGCGTCAGGCACATTGCGCGGATGGGCCGTCACCGCCCGCGCCGAGGAGTGGGAGAAGATCACCGGCGCCTCGGACACGCGAATGGCGTCGACCATGGTGTCCTCGGACACGTGGCTCAGGTCGACCATCATGCCCAGACGGTTCATCTCGCGGACCACGTCTTCGCCGAAGGCGTTCAGCCCGTTCCACTTGGGCGCGTCGGTGCCGCTGTCGGCCCAGGTCGTGCTCTTGGAATGGGTCAGCGTCATGTAGCGCGCGCCCGAATCGTAGAACTCGCGCAGCAGGCCCAGGGAGTCGTCGATCGAATAGCCGCCCTCCATGCCGATCAGGCTGGCGATCTTGCCCGCGCGGTGGATGCGAACCAGGTCGTCGGCCGTGGTGGCGATCTCGAAGGTCTCGGGATGGGCGGCGACGATGCGCTTGACCGTGTCGATCTGCTCGAAGGTGGCCTTGGCGGCGTCGACCGGCGCCATGCTGGCCGGGACATAGACCGACCAGAACTGACCGCCCACACCCCCGGCGCGCAGACGCGGAATATCCGTATGCAGGCGCGTCGAGGTCGACAGATTCGCATTCAGATCAACGCCGTGCGGATCATTGCCGAAGCCCTGACGCAAGGCCCACGGCAAATCGTTGTGCCCGTCGATCAGGGGCGTGCGCTTCAGAATCTGCATCACGCGCGCCTCTTGAGGCTGAGACGTTTGAGCCAGAACCGGTCCGGCCAGAACGGCGACGGAAGCGGCGGCCAGCAAGCTGGCGCGCAAGGCGATGCGGATCATGATTTCCCCTCTGAACTACAGACCCGCCCGGTCGCCCCACGGCGCCGCTTTGCGGGAGCCGCACGCTGGCACAAGCGCGACGCCGTGGGAACCGTCCGTAGGCATCGTTTGCGCCGCGCCTTGTGATCTGGATCAAGGCCCCCTCGGCCGCGCTACGGCATCAGGCTCGCATCCGCGCACCCCGCCGGACTGTTCAGAAAGGCCGCGTCATGGTTGAAGCCCTCATGATCCAAGCTGACCCCGCCCTGATGATTGAGCGCCGCGAGCGCGCCCGCGTCTGGTTCGAGACCCTGCGCGACAAGATCCACGCCGGTTTCGAGGCGCTGGAAGACGCCGCCCCCGCCGAACTGTTCGCCGGCGAATCCGGCCGCTTCGTCCGCACGCCCTGGGATCGCAAGGAAGGCGGCGGCGGCGTCATGGGCATGATGAGCGGCCGCCTGTTCGAAAAGGTCGGCGTCCACTGCTCGACCGTCCACGGAACCTTCCCCGCCGACTACGCCAAGAACGTACCGGGCGCCGAGGAAGACCCGCGCTTCTACGCCACCGGCATCAGCCTGATCTGCCACCCTGTCAGCCCGCGCGTGCCTGCCGTGCACATGAACACCCGCCTGATCTCGACGACCAAGACCTGGTTCGGCGGCGGCGGCGACCTGACGCCCGTGCTGGTTGCGGACCGCCGCGACGACCACCCCGACACCGTCGACTTCCACGCCGCCATGAAGGGCGCCTGCGACGCCTTCGACCCGACCTGGCACGCCAAATACAAGCAATGGTGTGACGAGTATTTCTTCCTGCCCCACCGCAATGAACCGCGCGGCACCGGCGGCATCTTCTACGATCACCACGACAGCGGCGACTGGGAGCGGGACTTCGCCTTCACCCAGGCGGTCGGCGAGGCCTTCCTCAAGGTCTATTGCGACATCGTCGCCCGCCGGATGCACGAGCCCTGGACCGAGGCCGAGCGCGAGGAGCAACTGATCCGTCGCGGCCGCTACGTCGAGTTCAACCTGCTCTACGACCGCGGCACCATGTTCGGGCTGAAGACCGGCGGCAACGTCGAGTCGATCCTCAGCTCCATGCCGCCCGTGGTGAAATGGCCCTAAAGGCCGAGGTTCAGGCCGAGACCTGATCCTTCGTCCGGTCCAGAGCCTCTGCGACAGCCCTGGTCAGGACCGCCACGCTGAGCGGCTTGGTCAGGTGGCCGTCGGCGCCCGCACGATGGCTGGCCTCGACGTGTTCGCTCATGGCGTTGGCGGTCAGCATCAGGATCGGCGTCGGTTCGGCGCCGATGCGGCGCTCATAGGCGCGCATCTCGGCCGTCGCGGTCAGCCCGTCCATGACCGGCATCTGCATATCCATCAGCACCAGGTCGAAGCCCCCCTCGCGGAAGGCGGCCAGGGCCTGAGCCCCGTCCTCCACCGTCGTCAGCTCAACGCCCAGCGGTTCGAGCATGACCTCGACCACCTTGCGGTTGGCCGGATGGTCGTCCGCCAGCAGCACGCGCGGCGCGCCTGACCGCGCCACAGGCGGCAGAGCAGCGGGGGCGACGACCGGCTCGTCAATCGTATCCTCGTCGACTTCGACCGTCGGCAACGACAGGTCGAACCAGAAGCGCGCGCCCTCGCCGGGCGGAGAGTCGCAGTCCAGTTCGCCGCCCATCAGCCGCACCAGATCATCCGAAATGGCCAACCCCAGCCCGCTGCCGCCGAACCGGCGGGTGATGGAGCCGTCCTCCTGCTGGAAACGATGGAAGATGCGCGACTTGAACTCGGCGTCGAAGCCGATGCCCGTGTCGACCACGGCGAACCGGACGCGGTCCTGCGCCAGCAGATCGACTTCCAGGGCCACCGACCCCGCCTGGGTGAACTTCAACGCATTGCTGATGAGATTGGTCAGCACCTGGCGCAGCCGCACCCCATCGCCGACAACCCGACGGGGCAAGGTCGGATCATAGTCCAGCCGCAGCTCGACGCCCTTGTCCAGGGCCAGCGGCGCCCACAGGGCGACCACGTCGCGCGCCGCCTGCTCCAGGTCGAAGGGCGCCGGCTCGATCGCCACCTGCCCCGACTCGATGCGCGCGACATCGAGAATGTCCGACAGCAGCCGCTCCAGAGTGACCCCCGACGACCGGATGATGTTGACCAGTTCGCGATCCTGCTCCGGCAGATCGCGCGTCGTCAGAACCTCGGCCATGGCCACCACGCCGTTCAGGGGCGTGCGGATTTCATGGCTCATATTGGCCAGGAACTCGCTCTTGGCGCGGTTCGCCGCCTCGGCGTGAAGCTGGGCCTTCTTCAGACGCCGCGACTGCCGCCTCTGCCACAGCAGCACCAGCAGCACCGACAGGACGAAGACCAGGCTGATGGCCAAAATCCAGTTCTGCCCCCGGATCACCGCCTGCTGCAGCTGGGTATTGGCGCGCGCGGTTTCGAGCTGACGGCGACGCTCGGCCAGCTGTTGCTGCATATCGCCCGTCACCTGATGGATGCCCGCGCTGAAGCGGCGGGACAGGTGCAGGTCGCGTTCGCGCTGGTATTCGCGCAAGACCTCGAACGCCTCGCGCGACCGGCCGGAGCCAAAGAGCAGTTCAGCCTCAAGCAGGCGCCCTGTGGGATCAACCGCGCCTTCCGGCGCCAGTTCGCGCAGCCGCTCCAGATCACGTTGCGCGCCCGCCAGATCGCCCAGACGCGCCCGCGCCACCCCGCGAACAGGCAGGATATCCAACGCCAGGAAGGCCTTGCCGTCGATCAGGGCTTCATGAGGGGCCAGACACTCCAACACCCCGCGCGCATCCCGACGCGCATCGGCCACGAAGGCGCACAGGGCGGCGTCATAGGCGCTGAGGCTGTCTAGATTGGCGCGTTGGCTCAGGCGG
Organism: Brevundimonas sp. UBA5936; assembly: GCA_002430835.1. Taxonomy (GTDB): domain Bacteria; phylum Pseudomonadota; class Alphaproteobacteria; order Caulobacterales; family Caulobacteraceae; genus Brevundimonas. The sequence continues at coordinate 11,086 of DJDA01000001.1, read as the reverse complement.
TGGTGGGCCGCGTAGTAGAGCTCGGCGTTCGGCAGATCCCCGACCTGGATCGCCATGCGCGCCAGATTGTAGAGGCTGTCGAAATCCGGACGCGGATACGCAGGATTGGAATCGTCGATCTCGAAGCGGCGAAAGGCGTCGGCGGCTCCCGCCACGTCGCTCAGCTTCATCAGACCCATGCCGGTCATTTCCCACACCCCCGCGCGCGCGGTGGCGGCGTATGGGTCATGAACCGGAATCTCGCCTTCGACCGAGGTCAGCAGACGCAAGCCTTCGCCTATGCGGTCCTGATCCATCAGCGCCAAGGCGCTCAGGCGGGCCGCATGGGCCATGACGAACCAGTCGCGCGTGGTGCGAGCGGTGCGGGCCATCTCCGCCTCGACCGACAGGTCGCCCTTGTCATAGCGGATGGTCAGGGCGTTCAGCCGCGCAATGGCCAGGTAGCGCTGATCGTTCTGAGCGCGCGCCTGCGCCTCCAGACGATTGTTCCACACGGTCGCCCGTTCGAAATCCCCCTGGTTCAGAACCGTCCAGGCGACGTGGTACAGTCGGTTCAGCCCCTCGCGGTCATGGCGTTTCATCGCATCGAGACCAAAGGTTTCCAGGGCGGCGAAATCGGTTGCCGAGGCTCTCTGTTCGACCGCGCGCGCCAGCTCCGCGCTCTGCACCGCCTTCGCCACGGCGGGCGCGGCGGCCGCCAGCACGACGACCGCGATCAAGGGCGCGCGAAGGAAGGTCTTGAGGCGTACGGAAGACATCCTCACGACCCTAGTCCTGTGGAAGTTGCCTAAGGCTTAGCGCCGTTCGACGAAGCGCGCCACGCCAAGAGCGTCCTTCAAGCCGAAACGCCCAGATAGGCGCGTATCCAGTCGGCCAGAACCGCCCGGTCGTTCGGCTCGGCCAGGGTGGCGTGGGCCTGGTCCACCAGGGCGTCGTCGATGCGCCCTCTCCGACCCTCGGTCAGGCGTGCGGCGAAAGCCGGATCAAACTCGGGGTGGCACTGGAAGCTGATGGCGTCCTGCCCCCAGGCCAGCCCGGCATAGGGCGTGAACTCGCTGGCGATCAGCACCCGCGCATCGGCGGGCGCGGCCACGACCTGATCCTGGTGCGAGACCGGAATGGCGATGGTCGCCGCCGCCGGGGTCATCCAGGCCTCGTCGCTCAGCACGTCATAGCGGTGCAGGCCGACGCCCCAGCCCTTGTCGGACTTCTCGACCCGACCGCCAAAAGCATGGGCCAGAATCTGGTGGCCGAAGCATACGCCCACCAGCCGCGTCTTGCCGCGCGCGTCGCGAAGCCAGGCAGACAACGGCTCGATCCACGGCAGGTCTTCATACACGCCCGCCGCCGATCCGGTGACGATCGTCCCGGCGAAGGCCGACGGGTCTTCGGGCAGCTCGCCCGCCTGAACGTCGAAGCGATGGGTGGTCACGCCCTCGCCCAGCATGGCGCGGAACTGGGCGGTGTAGTCGCCGAACGCCTCGGCCAGATGGGCAGGCGGGCGACCGGTTTCGAGGATGGCGATGGCGGTCATGAAATCCACTTGATCGACGGCGGTGAAGGAAGCGTCAGCGGCTGGATTGCGGTAGAAGAAGGGGCAAAGCAATGAGACGAACCGCCCATGCCTTCTTCCGCCGACGCCCCGGCCGATGCGCCGCCTGAAGACCTGGTCGTCCTGATCAATGTCTTCAAGTGCAACGCGCCCCATCTGGACGAACTGATGGAGCGTCTGGGGGATCTGGTGCGTGTTCAGACCGCCCTGCCCGGCTTCGTCTCGGCCACCCTGCATCGCGGATTGAACGGTCGCGTCGCCGCCAACCACGCCGTCTGGGCCGACGCCGACGCCTGGAAGGCCATGACCCGCCATCCGCAAATCGTCGCGGCCATGGGGCCGATCCTGGCCATCGCTACGTTTGAACCCCACCTCTATGAGCCGGGCGAGGTCATCCAACCCTAGCCCGCGCGCCAGACCTCGGCCCGACCGCCCGCGTCGCCTAGCGCCTGAACCGTCCAGCCGCAGATTTCAGCCGCCGCCGCCTCGGCGCCCGAGGGGGCGTTGACCACCGTCATGGCGCAGCCGTTCATCTTCATCGGATTGTTCAGCGGGCGCAGGCGCGCCTCGGCCACCAGCACCCGCGACAGTCCCGCCTGCTCCAGCCGCCGGATGAAGCCGTCAAAGGTCTCCAGATCCTTTAGCGGCGTCCAGATCGCCACGCAGGCCGTCGGGTCGGCGCCCAGCACGGCGGCGGCCGTCTCGGCCGAGCGAACATAGTCGTCGGGCCGCTCGAACGGCGGATCGATCAGCACCAGCGGCGCCTTCAGCCCGCGCGCCGCGCGCGCCGCCCCTTCATAGCCGTCGCCCGCCTGCCCCACAGCGTTGGGCCAGGCCGCCAGCGCCTCGCGCAACAGGGCCTCGACCGGCGGGTTCAGCTCGAAACCGCGATAGGAATCCTCAGCCCGCAAGGCCCGCGCCGTCAGCACCGGCGAGCCGGGATAGAAGCGCACCCCGCCCTGCGGGTTCAGCGCCGCGACCTCGACCGCCAGCGCCTCGATCAGCGGCGGCCGCGCCTCGGCGGTCATCAGCCGCGCCACCCCGGCCTCGGCCTCGCGCGAGCGCACCGCATCGCCCGACAGGTCATACAGGCCCGCCCCCGCGTGGGTGTCCAGCACAGCGACGGGGCCCAAGGCGCCGGTTCGCGCCTGACGCTCCTTCAGCAGCCACAGCACCAGGGCGTGCTTGACCAGGTCGGCGAAGTTTCCGGCGTGAAAGCTGTGGCGATAATTCATGGCCGCTCGTCTCCCGCCCACGTCATCAGGTCAAGTCGTATAAGAGGGGTCGACGCCCCGGCTTCAGGATACGCCATGCTGATCGACCACCCCACCCTCTCCGACGAGGACCGCACTCCGTCCGCCGCCATCGCCGAGACGGCTGAGGACGGCCTGACCCTGCGCGAACAGCACGGACGCGGCGGCACCGAAGTCGGCGTGCGCCGCGCCGAACAGCTGATGGCGCGCACGCCCCTCAGCGATCGGGACATCAAGTCGATGTACAGCTACTTCGCCCGTCACGCGGTGGACAAGCACGGCCGCTATTGGGCCGATCCCATCAAGCCCTCGGCGGGCTATATCGCCTGGCGCCTGTGGGGCGGGGACGAGGCGCGCGACTGGATCAACAGCCTGCGCGCCCGCCTTCGTGAAGTCGGAATTTAAAACCCGCTCAGTCGGCCCAGTTCAGGACGACCTTGCCCGACTTGCCGGACTTCATGGCCTCAAAGCCCGCCTCAAAGTCCTGATAGGACATCTGGTGGGTGATCAGCGGCGTCAGGTCCAGACCGGCCTTCAGCAGGCCCAGCATCTTGCGCCAGGTAGTGAACATCTCGCGGCCATAGACGCCCTTGATGGTCAGGGCCTTCAGGATGATCGCGCCCCAGTCCGTCTCCATCGGCTTGGACGGAATGCCCAGCAGGGCCATGCCGCCGCCCATGATCAGGGTGTCGACGCACTGTTTGAAGGCGACGGGCGAACCCGACATCTCCAGCGCCACGTCGAAGCCGACCTTCAGGCCCAGCTCATGCATGACGTCGCGCAGGTCTTCCTTGGTGGTGTTCACCGTGCGCACGCCCGGCGCAACTTTCTGCGCAAGTTCCAGGCGGAAGTCGTTGATATCGGTCAGGACCACGGTGCGAGCGCCCGCGTGGCGCGCCACGGCGGCGGCCATCATGCCGATGGGACCGGCGCCGGTGACCAGCACGTCCTCGCCCAGCAGGTCGAACTGCTGCGCCGTGTGCACGGCGTTGCCGAACGGGTCCAGGATCGAGCCGATCTCATAGGGCACGTCGTCGGGCAGCTCGATGACGTTGAAGGCCGGCGCCACCACATATTCGGCGAAGGCGCCCTGGCGGTTCACGCCGATGCCGCGCGTGTCCGGGTCCAGGTGGAAGTGACCGGCGCGGGCCGCTTCGGAGTTCAGGTCGATGACGTGGCCCTCGGCCGAGACGCGCTGGCCGACCTTGAGGCGGCGATCCACGTCCTTACCGATGGCAACGATCTCCCCCGCGAACTCGTGGCCGGTGATCATCGGCACGGGCACGTTCTTCTGGGACCACTCGTCCCAGTTCCAGATGTGGATGTCGGTGCCGCAGACGGCGGTGCGGTGCACCTTGATCAGCACGTCCTCATCGCCCGCGACGGGAATGGGGGCGTCGATCAGCTCCAGCCCTTCGGCCGGTTTCGTCTTGGCCAGGGCCTTCATCATGTCAGCCATGTCGTTTCCTCAAACGCTTATTTAATTCCGGCACGGCCGGTCGCCCGGCCATGACGATACAGGCGAACGCCTATTTGATGACGCCCAGTTCCTTGCCCGCCTGGGTGAAGGCGGCGACGGCGGCGTCGATCTGCTCGAAGGTGTGGGCCGCCGACATCTGTGTGCGGATGCGGGCCTGTCCGCGCGGCACCACCGGGAAGCTGAACCCGATGACGTAGACGCCCAGCTCCAGCAGACGCGCCGCCATGTCCTGCGCCAACTTGGCGTCGCCCAGCATGACCGGAATGATCGGATGCTCGCCCGGCAGCAGGTCGAAGCCCGCCTCCGCCATGGCCGAGCGGAACCGCGCCGCGTTGGCGAACAGCTGGGTGCGCAGCTTGTCGCCCTCATCCCCCGCGGCGATGCGGATGGCCTCCAGCGACGAGCCGCAGACGGCGGGCGCCAGGGCGTTGGAGAACAGATAGGGCCGCGCCCGCTGCTTCAGCAGCTCCACCACGTTCGACCGGGCGCAGATGAAGCCGCCCATGGCCCCGCCCAGCGCCTTGCCGAAGGTGCCGGTGACGAAGTCGACCTCGACCCCGCAGTGCGCAAACGAGCCCTTGCCCTTGTCGCCCAGGAAGCCGGTCGCGTGGCAGTCGTCGACCATGATCAGGGCCTGATACTGGTCAGCCAGGGCGCGGATCTGGTCGATCTTGCCGATGTAGCCGTCCATCGAGAAGGCGCCGTCGGTGGCGATGATGATGTTGCGGGCGCCGGCGGCGCGCGCCTCCTTCAGCTTGGCCTCAAGATCGGCCATGTCCGAGTTGGCGAAGCGGTAACGCTGGGCCTTCGACAGACGCACGCCGTCGATGATGGAGGCGTGGTTCAGGCTGTCCGAGACGATGGCGTCCTCGGCCCCGAACAGCGGCTCGAAGATGCCGCCGTTGGCGTCGAAGGCGGCGGCGAACAGGATGGCGTCCTCAAAGCCGAGGTAGTCGGCGATGGCGCGCTCCAGCTCCTTGTGGATCTCCAGCGTGCCGCAGATGAAGCGGACCGAGGCCGTGCCCGCGCCCCATTTTTCCTGCGCCTTGATCCCGGCCTGGGTGACGCGCTCGTCGCCCGCCAGCCCCAGATAGTTGTTGGCGCAGAAGTTCAACACGTCGCGGCCGTTGACCGAGATCACCGGCCCCTGACGCGAGGCGATGACGCGCTCGGGCTTGGTCAGCCCCTGGGCGTGGATGTCAGCCAGTTCGGCGGAGACGCGGTCGTAGAAGGCCAGGTTCGTATCTTGGGTCATGCGTGTTCCGCTACGCTGAATTCGGGCGGGTTTGAACCCCTAGTTTGCGGGCGCCGAAGCCGGCTGAGTCGAGGCCTCGGCGACAGGCCGCAAGGGACTGACCTCAACCTGCCCGCCGCAAGGCGTAAAGGCCAGCGGCAGGGCGATCGCCGTCGCCGCGCCCGGCGCCGTCACGCGCACAGTCTTGGCCGAGGGGCAGGTCGTCTCGCCCTTGTCTTCATGCGGAATGACGGTCCAGGCTAGGTCGAACCAGGCAGCCTGTTGCGGGCGGATTTCCACCGGCGCCGGCGCGCGACCCTCGGCGAGATAGCTTCTCGGCGCCTGAACCGCGCGAACGCCGGTCATCAGCTTGCCCTCGCCGTCCAGCAGGCTGACGGACGGATAGCCGGTCACGGTGCAGGCGTCAGGCCCGGTGTTCCGCAACGCCAGGGTGGTGAGACGATGGCCCATGCCCGCGTCGCCGCCTTCGACCGTCAGGCGGAGGTTTTCAGCGGCGCACGGCGCGCCCGACGGCGGCGGCGCCACGGCGGCGACCGGACGGCTGCAACGCTCGATGACGACGCCGCCGGCCTGATCGCCCTGACCCGCGCGGCTGAGCATGCCGCTCTCCAGTTCGCCCCGGCTGGCCGTATGCCATTCCAGCCCCTGCCCCGCATATCGAGCGCCGCTGGCCGAGACGACGTTGGTCAGGACATAATCCTTGCCTTCATAGGACACGCGGGCGGTCTGGGCGTCGGGATAGGCGACGGCGATCGTCTTGCCGCTTTCGCAGGCATAGCCGACGGCGGCGACGCTCTGAGCCGCCGGTGCCTCGATCGGCGAGGTCGGCTCAGCCGGCTTTTCCCGAGAACACCCGGCGGCCAGCACCCCGAACGCAGCGGTCACGGCGATGGTCTGGAACGTAGCGGATCTGGTCATGGCGGCCCCCTTGCTGCTGCGACCCTGCTGCAACGTCGAGGGCTTGTGAAGGCTCCGCTTGGACGAAATCGTCAGGGGAGCGGTTGCGTAATGATATACTATAACATATCAAGTCTCCCATCATTGTAACGGGGATGCGTGACATGCGATTTCGGACCTTCCTGCTGACCGCCGCGGGGGCGGCGGCGCTGACCAGCCTGGGCGTCGCGGCGCCTGCTTTCGCCGAAGACGTCGTCCAGCGTCAGTCCCAGGGCGACCCGCACGATCACACGCCCCGCGCCGCCGAGGCCTATGAGGTGGACGAAGTCGTGGTGCGCGCCCTGCCCCTGGGCCGCGCAGGCGACGACGTCGGCTCGCACGTCGCCCTGCTCAGCGGCGACGACCTGGTCCATCGGCGCCAGTCGACCCTGGGCGACACCCTGAACAGCATCCCCGGCGTCAACTCCGACACCTTCGGCGGCGGCGCCAGCCGCCCGGTGGTGCGCGGCCAGACGTCGCCGCGCGTCAAGGTGCTGAGCGAGGGCGCAGGCCTGATGGACGCCTCCGAGGTCTCGCCCGACCACGCGGTCAGCGGCGAGCCCCTGCTGTTGGAAGGCGTCGAGATCCTGCGCGGCCCGGCGGCCCTGCTCTACGGAGGCGGCGCCATCGGCGGCGCGGTCAACCTGCTGGACAAGAAGATCCCGACCCGCATCCCGGCGAACGGCGGCGAGGGCGTGGCCGAATACCGTCGCGGCTCGGTCGATGACGAGGAAGCCGGCGTGGTCGGCCTGACGGTCGGCGCCGGCAACTTCGCCTTCCGCGTCGAGGCGGCGGCGCGCAAGTCGGACGACTACAAGGTTCCCGGCTGGGACGAGCCGCGCCTGGACGGTTCCTACAACGAGACCTCGACGGCGACGCTCGGCGCCTCATGGATCGGGTCGCGCGGCTATCTGGGCGCGGCCTATACGGAACAGACCAGCCGCTATGGCCTGGCCGGTCACAGCCATGAATATGAGGGCTGCCACCCGCACGGCGACCACCTGCACTGCGGCGGCGGCCACGACCACGGTCACGACGACGATCATGGCCACGGCGACGACGATCACGGGCACGAGCATGAAGGCGATCACGATCACGCCGCCCCCGAGGTCCGCCTGAAGAGCCGCCGCGTCGATCTGCGCGGCGAACTGCGCGACCCGCTGCCGGGCATCGAGAACGTGCGTCTGCGCGCCGGCTACACCGACTATGAGCACAGCGAGCTTGAGGAAGGCGTCGTCTCGACCACCTTCACCAACAAGGGCTATGACGGCCGCATCGAGGCCCAGCACCGCGAGATCGCCGGCTTCAAGGGCGTGGTCGGCCTGCAACTGAGCAAGAGCGACTTCGCCGCCGTCGGCGAGGAAAGCTTCCTGGCCCCCAGCACGACCAAGAACACCGGCCTGTTCGTGATGGAGGAATACGAGATCGGCCTGTGGCACCTGGAAGGCGCCCTGCGTCAGGAATGGCAGGAAGCCTCGGCCATCGGCCTGCCCGATGTCGAGCACAAGCCCTTCTCCATCTCGGGCGCGGCGGTGTGGCACTTCACCCCCGGCTGGTCCGGCGCCGTGTCGCTGTCCCGTTCGCAACGCGCGCCCTCGGCCCAGGAGCTCTATGCCGACGGCGTCCACCTGGCGACCAACACCTATGAGATCGGCGACTCCAGCCTGGACGTCGAGACGGCCAACTCGATCGAGTTGACCCTGCGCAAGACCGAAGGCGCCCTGACCGGCTCGGTCAGCGCCTACCACTACATCTATGACGACTACATCTTCGCCCGGACGCTGGATCAATACGAAGACTTCCGCCTGATCCGTTACAGCCAGGCCGACGCCACCTTTACCGGCATCGAAGGGGAACTGACGCAACAGTTCACCCCGTGGCTGTCGGGCACGGTGTTCGGCGATTACGTCCAGGGCGAGTTGAAGGGCGACGGCGGGAACCTGCCGCGCATCCCGGCGGCGCGGGCGGGCGTGCGCCTGGCCGCCTTCCAGGGACCGTGGTCCGGCGACGTCGAATACAGCCGCACCTTCAAGCAGACCGACATCGCCGCCTTCGAGCACGAGACGCCGGGCTACGACATGGTCAACGCCACCGTGGCCTATGACGTCGACCTGGGGCCGGTGCGCTCGCAGATCTTCCTGCGCGGGACCAATCTGCTGGACGAGACGGCGTTCAACCACGCCTCCTTCCTGGCCGAGACGGCGCCCCTGCGCGGGCGCAACTTGACGGTGGGCGTGCGCGCCCGCTTCTAGGGTTTCTTCGCCGTTGCAAAAAAACGAGGGGCGGGATCCGACGGATTCCGCCCCTTCGTCCGTGGGAGTCTTGTCGGTTCGGACAGGACTAAGCCCCGCATTACAGGAGTTTAATCCAGGAGAGCGATCGCGCCCCCTTTCGGCGCACATCGTTCTTTAATCGAGTCGATGCGATCGACGAGACAGGGCGTCGGTCGCGAGCATGCCTGTTTTCCCGGTTGCCTTTAGGACTCGACATGTCGCCAGTCGCCTTGCTGTTCGCCCTCGCCTCCCTGTCCCCTGCCGACACGGCGGCGCCCGCCGCCCCGCCGCAGTCCACACCCGCCCAGACGGCGACCCCGGTCCCGCAGGAAGAGCTGGACGACGGCGCCTATGACCTGGGCACGCTCGCGGCCGTCACCACCGCCCGGCGCGGTGCGGCCCTGGGCGACTATGAGCCCGAGCTGACCCTCGACGAGGAGCAGATCAAGGCCTACGGCGCCAGCAGCATCGAGGAGCTGATGACCCTCCTGGAGCCGGTGACGCGGAGTTCGCGCGGCGGCTCGCCGGTCTTCCTGGTCAACGGACGGCGCATCTCGGGCTTCCGCGAGATTCGCGGCATCCCGCCCGAGGCTATCGAGCGCACCGAGATCCTGCCCGAGGAAACCGCCCTCTCCTATGGCTACAGCGCCGACCAGCGGGTCGTGAACTTCGTGCTGAAGGCCGACTTCCGCTCCGTGACCATGCAGGCCACTGCGCGCCGTCCCGACCAGGGCGGCCGCACCATGACCGACCTGGAGAGCAACATCCTGCGCATCTCGGGCAAGCAACGCTGGACGCTGGACCTGGAATACGAACGCGACACGCCCCTGTTCGAGACCGAGCGCAACATCACCCGCGACGGGACGCCCTATGATCTGATGGGCAATGTCACCGCACCGGGCGGCGGCGAGATCGACCCCGCCCTGTCGGCCCTGCTGGGCCAGAGCGTCACGACCGCCTCGGTCGGCGCGGGCGCGGCGGGCGGCGCCGCCCTGTCCGACTTCGGCGTCGGGCCGCGCACCGACGACCTGACCGCCTATCGCACCTTGTCGCCCAAGCGTGAGAACAGCTCCATCTCCGGCTCCTTGGTGCGCGATCTGAACCAGACCATGTCGCTGACGCTCAGCGGCGAACTGGAGGATACGTCCAGCTTCTCCTACCTGGGCCTGCCGGGCCTCAGCCTGGCCCTGCCCTCGGCCAGCCCCTATTCACCCTTCGCCGGCGACGTGCTGCTGCACCGCTATGTCGATGCGCCCGGCGCGCTGGGACGGCAGACCGACACCATGTCAGGCCAGCTGGGCTTCCTGGTCGACGGCTATCTGGGCGACTGGCGCTGGACGGTGAACGGCGGCTACGACCGCACCGAGACCAAGACCCGCACCGGCCGCGGCCTCAACGACGACGCCCTTCAGGCGGGCGTAACGGCGGGAACGATCGATCCGTTCGGCGACCTGGGCCAGCTGCCGACCAATCCGTTCGACACGGCGCGCTCCATCTCCAGCAAGACCAGCGTCGAGGGCGTCATCAACGGCACGGCCTGGGAAGGCCCGGCCGGATCGCTGACTTCGACCTTCAAGGTCGGCTTCGACAGCCAGTCGCTGGACTCCGAGAACCTGCGCTTCTCCGAGGAACAGCAGGCCAGCGTCTTCTCCGAACGCTCCTTGTCGCGCGATCGCACCAGCGCCTCGGGCAACTTCAACCTGCCCATCGCCAGCCGCGACCGCGAGGTTCTGGGCGCGCTCGGCGACCTGTCGGCCAACCTGAACCTGGCCTACGAAGACCTGTCCGACTTCGGCGGCCTGTCGGCCTATACGGTCGGGCTGAACTGGTCGCCGTGGGAGCCGGTCAACTTCACCGCCAGCTGGGCCGACGAGCAGAAGGCCCCGTCGATGTCGCAACTGAACGACCCGACGATCTCGACCCCGAACGTGCCCGTCTACGACTTCGCCACCGGCCAGTCGGTCAACATCGTCCGCATCGAGGGCGGCAACCCCAACCTGTCCGAAGAGACCAAGCGCGTCCTGAAGTTCGGCGTCAACCTGACCCCGCTGAAGGACAAGGATCTGCGCTTCACGGCCAACTACACACGGACCGAGACGGAAGGCTCCATCGCCTCCTTCCCGACCATCACGCCCGAACTGGAAGCCGCCCTGCCCGAGCGGTTCACGCGCGACCTGGACGGCAATCTGCTGTCGATCGACGCCCGGCCGCTGAACTTCCAGAAGGCCGAGCAGCAGGAAATCCGCTGGGGCCTGAACTTCTCGACCGCCTTCGGCAAGCCGGACCCCGCCGCCATGGAGCGCATGAACGCGCGCAGCGGCGGCGGCCAGCGCGGGC
>DJDA01000082.1 GCA_002430835.1 Brevundimonas sp. UBA5936 | reverse complement strand
CGGCGGCCGAGGCCTGGGCGCGGGCGGCGCCGAGCATCCGCCGCCGGTCCAGCGACGACATCAGGGTGTAGCGGGCGCCCAATCCAAAGGCCCAGTCCGGCTCGGTCGGCAGGGAGTCGTCGGGGTTCATGTTGTAGGTGCCGAAGGCGTAGACTGACGGCTTCATCCGCGAGGCCGCCAGGTCCGCCCCGGCCTCGGCCAGATCGCGCCCGGCCTGAGCCTGGATGAGGCGCGAATTCGACTGGCCCGCGCTGTCCAGAAAGACGGCGGCGGGGCCGATCGGATCGCGATTGACGAACAGAGGCGTGGTCGGGGTCACGCCCGCCTCGACGTCGGCGACACGGGCCAGGGAGGCGACGGCGTTCTCATGCTCCAGCTCGGCGCGGTTGACCTGGCGCTGGGCGGCGTCGCGGGCGACCTCGACCTGAAGGGTCTGGGCGCGGCTGAGCATCCCTTCCTCTTCCATGCGGCGGGCGTTGTGCAGGTGCAGGTCGAAGCCGTCGCGGGTCTCCAGCGCGATCTTCAGCGCCTCGGCCGCCAGCACCTGGCCGAAATAGGCGCGGGCCAGGTTGACGCTCTCCAGGTTCAGGGCCTCCTGCCGCCGAGCCTCGGCCAGGTCGACATTGGCCGCCGCCGCCCGTCGCAGGGCGGGAATGGCCCCGCCGGTGTAGATCGGCTGCAGGGCCGTGACCGTCGGGCGGAAGGTCGTGTCGTCCACCTGCAGCCGGATGTCGTGGGGCAGGGCGGCGAAGATCTCCGGCAGGGCGGCCTCAAGCCGCTGGCCCACCGCGTTCAGCACGTCGCCCGGCACGCCCGGCAGGTCCGAGATCAGGCCGGGGATGGCGGCGCCGAGGTCGGACTGGGCGCGGTCCAGCGTGTCCGACAGCGACAGGTCGAAGGTCTTGCGATAGCGGATCAGCTGGGCGTCCAGCGACACCGTGGGCCGGTTCAGCCCGGCGGCGACCTGGGCCTGGGCCTCGGCGGCCTCGACCCCGTAGCCGGCGGCGCGCCCCAGGCTGGAGGTCGTGCGCAGCCGCGCCTCGGCCTCGGCATAGGTCAGGGGCGTGCGCGGCGTCTCGGCGGCTTGCGCCTGAGCCAGGGCGGGCGTCGCGCAGGCCGTCAGAACGCCCGCAGCCAAGGCGACACGCCATCCGTTCCAAGCCCTAGCCATCGCTTCAACCCCGCAACCAGCCGTGAACAACGATCCTGAAGCGCGGCCGTTGCGTCAAGCAAGCGCGCCAATTGCAAAGGGCGCGCTCGCCGTGACGAACGCGCCCTTTGGCTGAAGATAAAGCCTGTCCGGTCTTAGAGGCCCGGCAGCTTGAAACGACCGTCGCGACGGGCGGCGATGGTGATGCCTTCGCGGCCGCCGGTCAGGGCGTCCAGACGCGCGCGCTCGCTGGCGGCGTCGATGGTTTTGCCGCCTTCGGACGTCTGGCTGACGGTCGCGGCCTGGCTGGCGGGATCGTCCTTGCGCCAGAACATGATGCGGTTGGCCCAGCTTTCTTCCTTGTGCGCCAGGCTGCCGAATTCGTCATCGACGACATAGCGGGCCAGCGGATCGGCGCGGTCGGCGCCGGCCTCGGCGGCCAGAACCTGTTCGCCCGGCGTGCGGGTCACGGCCTGGCGCTGACCCAGCAGAATCTGGCGGGCGGCGCTTTCAGGGGCCAGCTCCTGCGGGCGCGGGGCGCCCGGCGAAGGCGGGGTCAGGCCGTATTCCGGCGGCACCACCAGCGGGGCGCTGGCCACGGTGACGAATTCGTCCGGCACGACCTTGGACAGGCCGACGCTCTGCTTCATCGATCCGCAGGCGCTCAGGCTGAGGGCCGCGCCGGCGGCCAGGGTCACGATCAGGACAGGACGGTTACGCATGGGTCGTTCGGCTCCGGGAGGCGCGCCGCACGGGCGCAGGCTCGGGTCGATAAGTTAAGAGGGTGTGATTACGACTTTTCGTGGGCCGCGCCAACTGTCGAACGGCGCTCGGACAGGAAGCTGTCCAGGATCAGCAGGACGACGCCGACGGTGATGCCGCTGTCGGCGATGTTGAAGATCCAGGGGAACAGGCCCGTGCCGGAAAAGTCGAGGAAGTCGACCACGCCGCCGAAGCGAATGCGGTCGATGACGTTGCCGATGGCGCCGCCCATGACCAGGCCGATGGCCGCGACCAGCAGACGGCGGTCCGCACGCGTCGCCCACCAGGCCAGAAGCCCAGCCACGACGACGGAGAAGACGCTCAGGATCCAGCGCCCCGCGCCGCCGCCGAACAGGCCGAAGCTGACCCCGGTGTTCAGCACATAGGTCAGGTTGAACACCGGCGGCGCCACCTCGGCGATGCGGAAACCGTCGGGAATGTGGGTGATGTGCTCGGCGCCGATGGCGCTCAGCACCCAGGCCTTGGTCAGCTGATCCAGCACGATGACGGCGAGGGCGATCAGATAGGCCCCCAGGGCGAGACGGGAAATCTTCATGTCCTGCGGGTTAGCAGGAAGACGTTCGGCGGCGAAGAGGGAAAGCGAAGAGACGCGGATCGTCCGCACGGCCTTTCCCCCCGGTTTTCCCTCGCTATAAGCAGGGCATGACCCTGCCTCATCCGCTGCCCCGCCTGTCCGCCGTCGCCGACGACTACGACATCCTGCTCTGCGACGTCTGGGGCGTGATCCACAACGGGCGCGAAAGCTGGCCTGCGGCCTGCGAGGCCCTGACCAAGTTCAACGAGAAGGGCGGCCATGTCGTCCTGATCTCCAACTCGCCGCGCCCCTCGCCGGACGTGGTGGCCCAGTTGGACGCCCTGGGCGTGCCGCGCAGCGCCTGGAAGGCCTTCGTCACCTCGGGCGACGCCACCCGCATGGAACTGGCGCGCCGCGCGCCGGGGCCGGCCTGGATCATCGGGCCGGACCGCGACTTCGTCCTCTATGAAGGGCTGGACCTGACCAGCGCCCACGACGCGGGCGACGCGGCCTTCATCTCCGTCACCGGCCCCTACGACGACACGACCGAGACGCCCGAGGACTATCGCGAACGCCTGACGCCCGCTGTCGAGCGTGGGCTGGAGCTGATCTGCGCCAACCCCGACCGCATCGTCCAGCGCGGCGATTCCATCATCTACTGCGGCGGCGCCATCGCCGACCTCTATGAGTCGATGGGCGGCCGCGTGGTCATGGCGGGCAAGCCGTTCGCGCCCATCTACGCCCTGGCGCTGAAGGAGGCCGAGGGGCTGATGGGGCGGCCGGTCGATCGTTCGCGTGTCCTGTGCATCGGCGACGGCGTGGTTACGGATGTGCTGGGCGCCGCCGAGCAGGCGCTGGACTGCCTGTTCATCGCCCAGGGCATTCACGGCGACGCCGCCAAGGGGCCGGACGGAACGCTCGATCCCGCCCGCGCGGCCGAACTGCTCCGTGCCGAGACGACCTTCGCCCGTTACGCCGCGCTGGAACTGGCATGGTGAGTCTCGCCATTTCGTCGCACCTGCCTTAAAGGGCCGCTCATGGTTGATCTGGTCCAAGCGCACCCGTCGGGCGGTTATATCCTCGACGAACTCCACGTCGGCATGGCCGCCGAGAAGACGGTTCACGTCACGGAAGAGCGGATTCGTCTGTTCGCCGAGGCCTCCGACGACTTCAATCCGGTGCATCTGGACGAAGCCTTCGCCGCCAAGACGGCCTATCGCGGCCGCATCGCCCACGGCCTGCTGTCGGCGGCCTTCGGCTCGGCGGTGGTGGGGACCATCCTGCCGGGCGCGGGCTCGATCTACATTTCCCAGACGCTGGCCTTCCACTTCCCGGTGCGGATCGGCGACACGGTGCGGATCGTCATCACCGTCATCGCCCTGGACCACGACAGCGCGCGCGGCGAGCTGCGCTGCGAAGGCTTTGTCGAGGACAAGCTGATCATGGACGGCGTGGCCGTCGTGCGCGTGCCGCGCCGCCGCAAGCCTTCGGCCCGCTGAAGGCCGCCTGAAGTGGTCGAGGTCATTCGCGACTGGCGCGGCCTGACGGACGCGCAGAAGGGGGCGGCCGTGGCCGTCGGCGCTTTCGACGGCGTGCATCGCGGCCATCAGGCGGTCATCGCTTCGGCGCGCGAGGCGGCGGATCGCCTGGGCGTTCCGCTGGCCGTGGTCAGCTTCGACCCCCATCCGCGCCGCCTGTTTCAGCCCGAGGCCGCGCCCTTTCGTCTGATGACGCCGGACCAGATGGCCCGCGCCCTGGCGCCGCTGGGCGTCGATCGCCTGTATCTGTTGCCGTTCGATCGCGAGATGGCGGGCATGTCGGACGAGGAATTCGCCCGTCGCGTCCTGTCCGAGGGCCTGGGGATCAGACACGCCGCCGTCGGCTTCGACTTCACCTTCGGCAAGGGCCGCTCCGGCTCGCCGGCCCTGCTGCAAGCCTATGGCGAGACGCTGGGCTTCAGCGTCTCCGTCACCGACCGTATCGACGACGCCTCGGGCCTGAAGCTGTCGTCTTCGGCTGTCCGTGAGGCGCTGAAGGCCGGCGACATGGACCGCGCCGCCGCCATCCTGGGCCGCCCCTTCGCCATCCAGGGCGAGGTGATCCACGGCGACAAGCGCGGCCGCACCATCGGCGTGCCGACCGCCAACATCGCCATGGGCGACTATATGCGCCCGGCCTATGGGGTCTACGCGACCCGCACCCGGCTTCCGGACGGGCGGGTGATCAAGGGCGTCGCCAATCTGGGCGTGCGTCCGATGTTCGAGGTCGAAGAGCCCCTGCTGGAAGTCTGGCTGCTGGACTTCGACGAAAGCCTCTACGGCCAGGTGCTGGAGACCGAGCTGATCGCCTTCCTGCGCGGCGAGATGAAGTTCGACGGCCTGGACGCGCTCAAGGTCCAGATCGACGCCGACGCCGCCGCCGCCCGCGCGCTTCTGGGCTGAGGCCTGGGCGTCCCTGCGGCGTGACTCATTTGTAAGTCGGAACGGCGTTCGGCCTGAGTTAGCCTCTGCGTTCAAAAGCGGAAGAGGCTCGCCATGAGGCAGGGGTTTTCGCGTGTAGTTCTGGCGGCGGCCCTGGCCGTCGCGGCCGGATCGGCGGCGGCCCAGGCGCCGAAGCTCGTCACCTATAAGATGGCGAGCGAGCAGGCTCTGTCCGCCCATCTGTTCGCGCCGAGCGATGTCGCTGCCGAGCCACGACCGGCGATCCTGATGTTCCACGGCGGCGGCTGGGTGGCGGGCGAACCGGCCTGGACCTATCCGGCCGCGCGGCGGATGCAGGCGCAGGGCCTGGTCGCCATCCCCATCGAGTATCGCCTGTCCGGCGAGACGGCGACGCCCGCCGACGCCTTGTCCGACGCCTGCGACGCCTTCGCATGGGTGCGCGCCCATGCGGCGGAGCTGGGCGTCGATCCGCAGCGGGTGGCCGGCTACGGCGTCAGCGCGGGCGGGCATCTGGCCGCCGCCGCCGGGCTGGGCGGCTGTGCGGAAGGGATCAAGGGGCCGGACCTGCTGCTGCTCTGGTCGCCGGCGCTGGACCTGGCCCAGGACGGCTGGGTGCGGCGGCTGCTGGGCGGAGCTGACCCGGCGAAGATCTCGCCGTTGAGCTTGGCGGCGCGAGGCGGTCCGCCCGCCGTCATCGTGCAAGGCGCGGCCGACACTCTGACCCCCGCGCGCGGCGCTCAGGCCTTCTGCGCTGCGCTGGTCCAGGCGAATGGCGCTTGCGACCTGCATCTCTATCCGAGCCTGGGGCATCTGCTGACCCGCAACCTCGACAATCAGGAAAGCGACTTCGACCCCGATCCTGTCGCCCGCGCCGACGGCGAAGCGCGGCTGGACGCCTTCTTGGTCGCGCACGGGTATGGATCAAAGCCATAGCGGGCCGCTTGCGCGCCGCGCCCTGCGCGACCAGATGAAAAACGGCGTTCATGGGAGGGGCGAATGCAGAGTGATAATCCAATGGCCTGGCGAGCGATCGCGGGCGTCTGCGCCCTGTGGGCCGTCGCGGCGGCGTTCAGCGGAGCGGGCGCGTCGGCGCCGCTGCTGATCGGAGCCGTGGCGCTGATTTGCGGCGTCAACGCCGACGCCCGGCGCTGGACGACAGGCAAGCTGTCGTGGGCCTTGTCCGGCTCGGCGTTGCGGCTCGTTCTGGTGATGATCGGCGTGATGATGCTGTGGCAGACCGTCGGCCTGGAACTGGCCCTGTTCGCCGCCGGTGACGTGCTGGCCTATCTCGAAGTCTTGACGGCGGTCAGCCTGATGACCGCCCAGGCGCGGCTGGCGCCGGTCAGGGCGGCGATGACGCGGCGCGTGACGGCGCTCATGCAGCCGTTGCGCCGCTTGAAACTCAGAAATCGGGCGCGCCGTATCCGGCCGAAGACGCCGCCGTCTTCCAGCGACGCCGACGGACCGGCGGGCGTCTGGGCCTTCGCTTGAGGCTTTAGTTCTCCGCCTTCTCGGCGATGGCCATCAGGTCGTCGTGCAGCGACTTGCCCTTGTCGTCGATGATGTCGGCGATGCGCCACATCGGGCCTTCCTTTACCAGCTTCAGCGTCTGGCGGCGCTCGCGGCCGTGGTTGGTGAAGACGACCTCGGCGGTCGCGGCCTGGGGGCCGTCGGGCGTCATCGTCACCGTCTTCAGGGCGAAGCCGTCGATGTCCTGGCAGGCGCAGATGGGGTCGTAGTTCAGATAGGGGACTTCGTCGCGGGACTGAGCCTCGCGGAAGTCGACGCCGATCAGGGCGTTCAGGGTGCGCGAATAGAGCGGGTCGCGGCCGGGGCTGACGGCGGCCGCCGCCGGGTCCGGCGAGGCTGTGGGCGGGGCGACGTAGAGGGCGCGCACGAAGGCCTCGGCGTCCTTTTCGCCCGCGGCATAGACGGCGGCGCGGCCGGTCAGGGCCGACGCGGCGGCCTCAGCCGGAGCGGGCGCCTCCTTTTCCGCCGAGCAGGCCGCCGCCATCAGGGCCAGCACCGCCGCCGTCGCCAAGGCCTGAAGTCGCATCCGATCCGTCTCCCGTCTGTTCGCCTGGACTATGGCGCAGGGGGCGTACGGTCTGCTAGAGCTTTCCCATCATGACCGTTCGCGTGATCCGCCCGATTTCGATTAGCCGCCCGGCGTAGCGCTGCAGGGCCTGGCCCCGCGCACGTCGGGATTTCTCGAAACATTTCGCCGAGACGACGCCGCCTTGAGCCATCAAGGCATGGGCCGTCCGGCGCCTTCACGCTAGACTGACGCTCGACGCCGTTTCCAAACGGCCGCGCGCGCAAAGACGAAAAGACATTCCATGGCCGACGCCGACACCCAGACCCCTTCCGGCCGCGACTATCGCGACACCGTCTTCCTGCCCGAGACGCCGTTCCCGATGCGCGGCGGGCTGCCGAAGAAGGAGCCGGAAATCCTGGCCCAGTGGGGCGACCTGTACGGAACCTTGCGCGCCCTGCGTCAGTCGCAGAAGGCGCCGCTCTATGTGCTGCACGACGGCCCGCCCTACGCCAACGGCGACATCCACATCGGCCACGCCCTGAACAAGACGCTGAAGGACTTTGTGGTCCGCTCGCGTTTCCTGCTGGGCTACGACGTCGACTATGTTCCCGGCTGGGACTGCCACGGCCTGCCGATCGAGTGGAAGATCGAAGAGCAGTTCCGCGCCAAGGGTCGCCGCAAGGACGAGGTCTCGAAGGAAGAGTTCCGCACCGCCTGTCGCGAATACGCCGGGAAATACATCGACCTGCAGCGCGACCAGTTCCTGCGTCTGGGCATCACCGGCGACTTCGCCAACCGTTACGCCACTATGGATTTCACGTCCGAGGCGGCCATCGTCGCGGAGTTCCACAAGTTCAAGAACTCGGGCCAGCTGTATCGCGGCTCCAAGCCGGTGATGTGGTCGCCGGTCGAGCGCACGGCCCTGGCCGATGCGGAGGTCGAGTATCACGATCACGTTTCGCCGACGATCTGGGTCAAGTTCCCGGTGGTCGGCGCGACCGACAGCCACCCGGACGACCTGCTGACCTTCCGCGCGGCGACGCCCTCGATCGTGATCTGGACCACCACGCCGTGGACCATCCCGGCCAACCGGGCGATCAGCTACGGCCCCGAGATCAACTACGGCCTGTATGAGGTCACGGCCCTTGAGGAAGGGCTGGACTATGAGCCCTGGGCCAAGCCGGGCGACCGCTTCATCCTCGCCGACAAGCTGGCCGAAGAGGTGTTCAAGGCCGCCAAGATCGCCGCCTGGACGCGCGTCTACGACATCGACCCGTCGGGGCTGGAGTGCGCCCACCCGCTGGCCGCGCTGGACAGCGGCTATGGCTTCTCGGTCCCGCTGCTGGCGGGCGATCACGTCACCGACGATGCGGGCACCGGCTTCGTCCACACGGCGCCGGGCCACGGCGCGGACGACTTCAATGTCTGGCTGGCCCACGGCCATCGCGAGGTGCCCGACACGGTCGATCCCGACGGCGCCTATTATGAGCACGTGCCCCTGTTCGCAGGGCTGAAGGTGCTGGAGACCGAGGGAAAGAAGACCGGCAAGTTCGGTCCCGCCAACGGCGCGGTGATGGACAAGCTGATCGAGGCGGGCAACCTGCTGGCGCGCGGCCGGATGGAGCACTCCTATCCGCACAGCTGGCGCTCCAAGGCGCCGATCATCTTCCGCAACACGCCCCAGTGGTTCATCCGCATGGATGAAGAGCTGGAAGACGGCGCGACCCTGCGCGACCGCGCCCTGAACGCCATCGACGCCACCGCCTTCCACCCGGCGGCGGGCAAGAACCGCATCCGCTCCATGGTCGAGGGCCGCCCCGACTGGCTGATCAGCCGTCAGCGCGCCTGGGGCACGCCGCTGGCCATGTTCGTCGACAAGCAGACCGGCCAGCCCCTGCACGACCCCGAGGTCGACGCCCGCATCGTCAAGGCCGTGGCCGAGGGCGGCGCCGATGTCTGGTTCTCGGCGCCCGACGCCGACTTCCTGGGCGCGCACGATCCCGAGCGGTTCGAGAAGGTCACCGACATCCTCGACGTCTGGTTCGACAGCGGCTCGACCCACGCCTTTACCCTGGACCCGCGCACGGCGGCGAGCGGCTACACGGGCGACCGCCCGTCGCACTGGCCCGCCGACCTCTACCTGGAAGGCTCGGACCAGCACCGCGGCTGGTTCCAGTCGTCGCTGCTGGAAGGCTGCGGCACGCGCGGCCGGGCGCCGTTCAACGCTGTCCTGACCCATGGCTTCACCCTGGACGAGAACGGGGAGAAGATGTCGAAGTCGCGGGGCAACACCACCGACCCCCTGACCATCATCAAGGAATCCGGCGCCGACATCCTGCGCCTGTGGGTGGCCCTGGTCGACTATTCGGACGACCAGCGCATCGGCAAGCAGATCCTGCAGACCACGGTCGACGCCTATCGCAAGCTGCGCAACACTGTCCGCTATCTGCTGGGCGCGCTGAACGGCTTCGACGAGGCCGAGCGCCTGACCGACTATTCGCAGTTCCCGCCGCTGGAGAAGTTCATCCTGCATCGCCTGTGGGAGCTGGATGGGCAGGTGCGTCAGGCCTATGCTGAATACCGCTTCCAGGACGTGGTGCGGCCGGTGCTGGAGTTCTGCTCGGGCGATCTGTCGGCGCTCTATTTCGACGTGCGCAAGGACAGCCTCTATTGCGACCGTCCCGACAGCATCAAGCGCCGCGCCGTCCGCACGGTGATGGACGAGGTGTTCAGCCGACTGACCGCCTGGCTGGCGCCGCTGACGCCCTTCACGATGGATGAGGCGTGGACGACGCGCTTCCCCGAGGCCGGCACCAACTGCGCGCGGGTGATCCCCGAGACGCCGGGCCAGTGGCGCAACACGGCCGAGGCCGAACGCTGGACCAATGTCGAGACGGTGCTGGAGGTCGTCAACGAGGCGCTGGAGGCCGCGCGTCGCGACAAGGTCATCGGCGGGGCGCTGGACGCCTGGCCGGTAGTGACGGCCCCGGCCGAACTGTTGGCGCCGTTCGAGGGGCTGGACGCCGCCGAGGTGTTCCGCACCTCGGGCGCCGAGCTCAAGGTCGGCGGCGAGGCGGTGACGGTTGAGGTGAAGACCGCCGACTATCCTAAATGCGCCCGCTCCTGGCGCCGGGTGCCGGACGTCGGCTCCGACGCCGACTATTCCGACCTGTCGGCCCGTGACGCCGACGCCGTGCGCTGGCTGGACGCGCAGAAAGCCTAAAGGATCAGGCCCCTCCGCTCCGGCGGAGGGGCCTTTTTCTTCCTTCTCCCCCTGTGGGAGAAGGTGGCAGGCGGAGCCTGACGGATGAGGGGTGTGTCGCCTTCGCTTGAACGGCTGCCACGGCGCCCGAACCGCCAGAACGTCAAACGGCGCGCCGTCACCCCTCATCCGAGCGCCTCCGGCGCCCACCTTCTCCCACAAGGGGAGAAGGATCAGGCGGCGTCGTGGAAGATCAGGCCCAGCGTCATCCGCTTGCCCGCGCGCACCGTGCTGACGCCGTGGCGCATCTGGACGCGGTAGTCGCCGCGCGTGCCGGCGACCGGGCGTTCGCGCACGGCGAAGATGACGGCCTGTCCCTGTTTCAGCGGCGCGACATGGGCCTGTGACTGCGACCGGGGCTTCTGCTCGACCAGAACGAACTCGCCGCCTTCGAACTCGGACGGATCGCTCAGCAAGATGGCGGCCTGCAGCGGGAAAACCAGTTCGCCGTACAGATCCTGATGCAGCCGATTGTAGTCGCCGGGACCGTAGCGCAGCATCAGCGAGGTCGGACGCGTCTGCCCTGCCGCGCGGCAGCGGGCGGTCAGTTCATCCAGTTGCGCCGGAAAGCCCGGTCGCCCCATCCGCCTCGCCCAGTCGCCAGCGATCGGCGCCAGACCTTCGTAGAGATGCGCCCGCAGTCGCGGCAGGGGATCGGGCAGGGGATCGGCGAAATACTGATACTCGCCCTGACCGAAGCCGTGGCGCTGCATGACGATGCGGCTGCGGAACCGCTCGGGCTGGTCGTAGAGGGTCTGAAGGGCCTCGCAGGTCGCGGGCGTCAGCAGGGGGCCGGTCATGGCCCAGCCCTGAGCGTTCAGGACGGCGGTGATGCGGGGCCAGTCGAGGGAGGCGTCGGTCATGCCGCCATCAGAGCGCGCGGCGGCCCGGCTGTCTGGCGGCTTTCGGCCGTGGGCCTAGAACCGCACCCTCTGCTCGGCCGATTTCAGCGTCGAGCGGACGAAGTCGGCGGGCGGGTCGGTTTCGGCCAGGACGGCTTCCTTGATGGCGCGCGGCTCGCCGAACAGGTGGCCCTGACCCATGGCGATATCCAGTTCGAGGATGTCGACGACCTGCTTCTCGCTCTCGACCTTTTCGGCGATCAGTTCCAGGCCGTGGCGGCGGGTCAGGGGGGCGAAGTCCCCGGCGCGGATGTCCGGCTGGCTGGGCAGGGGGGCGGCGCCGTCCAGATCCAGCAGTTGCTCGATCAGCAGGTCGGCCGCCACCTTGATAAAGCGCACGTCCGAGCGTTGCAGGTCGGCGAAGTCCAGGTCCAGCGTCTGCACCTTGTCGATGGAGAAGCGGAAGCCCAGATCGGCCAGCTTGGCCATGTTGCGCGCCTCGATGGCGCCGCGCGCGTCAAACGTCGCCTGACCCAGCTCGAAGATCAGGGCGTCCTTCAGGTCGCGGTTCTGGCTCAGGAAGTCGAGGAACTGGGGGAAGAAGGTCTCGTCGCCCAGCGAGGCGAGGGAGATGTTGCAGAAGACGCCGACCTTGCGGTCCTGCCCGGCCAGACGGCGCACGATCTGGGCGCAGCGGAACAGCAGCAGATTGTCGATGGCGGGCAGCAGGCCCTCGCCCTCGGCCACCGACAGGTATTCGGCCGGCATCATCACCCGGTTCGATGGGTCGCGCAGGCGGGTGAAGCTTTCGTAGAAGACCGTCCGCCGCTGGGGCAGGGTCACGACCGGCTGCAGATACAGGTCGACGCGGTTCTCGCTGAGGGCGTCGTGGACGGTCTTCAGCAGGGTGTTCGACTGGACCTGGCGGCGGCCCTCGAAGGTGTCGGCGGTCAGGGGGGAAGCGGCCAGCCGTTCCTCGATGGATTCGCTCATCTGCTGGACCAGACCTTCCAGCATCCGCACCTCGCCGGTCAGGGCGTCGGTGCGCGACAGGGCGCCGGTCTCGATGGCCTGCGCCAGTTCGGTCAGGGCGCCTTGGGTCGACTCCATCGCATCGGCCAGCAGACGGTGGGCCTCGCGCACCTTGGCGATTTCCAGACGCAGGGCGCGGCGGTCGGCCATGCCCGCGACGAGGGCGTGAACGCCGGCCATGATCCCCAGCGCGCCCAGCACCCCGGCCGCGCCCGCGCCGCCGCCCAGACCGGCGCGCCAGATCGCCGCCCCGATGGTCAGGGCGAGGAACAGGTAGCCGAAGAACAGGAAGCCGCCGGTGATCTTTCGCATGGGGCCGGTCAGAACCGCCTTTCCCTATAGAATCGATCAAGTATCACGTTAACGAAGGCTAACGGCTAGGGTCCGCGCGGATAAACGGGCGGTAAAAGGAGGTTAACGCATGGAATTGTTCGATCTGAGCGGCAAGGTCGCCGTCATCACCGGCTCCTCCAAGGGCATCGGCAAGGCCATCGCCGAGCGTCTGGCCGAGCACGGCGCCCGCGTCGTCATCTCCTCGCGCAAGGCCGGGCCGTGCGAAGAGGTCGCCGTCGCCATCAATGAGAAGCACGGCGAGGGCCGCGCCATCGCCATTCCCGCCAACATCGCCTCCAAGGAAGACCTGCAACGGCTGGTGGACGACACCCGTACCGCCTTCGGCCAGATCGACATTCTGGTGTGCAATGCGGCGAGCAATCCCTACGCCGGGCCGATGGCCGGCATCGCCGACGAACAGTTCGAAAAGATCCTTCAGAACAACGTCATCTCCAACCACTGGCTGATCGGCATGGTCGCGCCCGAGATGCTGGAGCGGAAGGACGGGGCGATCCTGCTGATCTCCTCCATCGGGGGCCTGCGCGGTAACGCCCTGATCGGCGCCTACAACATCTCCAAGGCGGCGGACATGCAGCTGGCGCGCAATCTGGCGGTGGAATTCGGGCCGTCGAACGTGCGGGTGAACTGCATCGCGCCGGGCCTGGTCCAGACCGATTTCGCCAAATACCTGTGGGAGAACCCGGAACTGCTGAAGACCGTCACCGAACCGGCGCCGCTGAAAAGGATCGGCCAGCCGGATGAAATTGCGGGCACGGCGGTCTATCTGTGCAGCCCTGCGTCGGCCTATGTGACCGGCCAGACCCTGGTGGTGGACGGCGGACTGACGATTGCCTGGTGAGAACAACAAATCGCGCCCAAGCAGCCCGAAGGGCGATAGCGCCGCTAAACTGGGCCAGGAATTAGTCTGGCGGTTGGAGGCGGCGGCGTTCCTGGGGCTGTTCGGCTTCCTGCGTCTGCTGGGCGTCGAGCGGGCCTCGGGCTTCGGCGGCAAGCTGCTGCGGACTCTGGGGCCGCTGACCGGCACGCACAAGACGGTGACGCGAAACCTGCGCATCGCCTTCCCCGACATGGACGCCGCCGAACGCGACCGTCTGGCCGTGGATCAGTGGGAGCAGACGGGGCGCACCTTCGCCGAACTGGCCGTCATGGATCGACTGACGCCGGAAAGCGGGCGGATCGACATCGTCGGGCTGGAGCGGCTGCATGCGGTGCGCGACAGCGGCAAGCCGGTGGTTCTGATCTCGGGCCATCTGGCCAATTTCGAGGTCATGGCGGCGGTCATCATGGCGGCGGGCGTGCCGTGTCAGGTGACCTATCGTGCGGCCAACAACCCCTATGTCGACGCCCTGATCCGTCAGAGCCGCGAGCGTTACGGCATCAAGCTGTTCGCGCCCAAGGGCGACGGTACGCGCGAACTGATGGCGGGGATGAAGCGCGGCGAATCCATCGCCCTGCTGGTCGATCAGAAATACAGCCAGGGGCCGGAGGTCGAGTTCTTCGGTCAACCGGTCAACGCCTCGCCCGGCGCGGCGCGCATGGCGCTGAAGTTCGGCACGGTGATGCAGCCGCTGTCGGTGGTGCGCCTGCCCGGCGTGCGGTTCCGCGTCATGGCGCACGAGCCGATCGCCGTGCCCGACACGGGCGACAAGGCCGCCGATGTGCTGGCGGGCGTGCAGGCGGCGAACCGTTTCGTCGAGGATCGGGTGCGCGAGCATCCGGTCGACTGGTTTTGGGTCCACAAGCGCTGGCCGCCTCAGGTCTATGAGGCGCTGCGGGCGTCGGACGCCTAATCCAGTACGCCGTCGTCGGCCCGGCGGAAGGGACCGGCGAAGCTTGTCGTCCCTGTGCGGCGGCGATCCGGTCCGAAATAGCTGGGCGAACGCACGAAGGGGCGGGGGCGCAGGATCACCGCCTCGATCCGCGTCAGCAGGGTCTGGGCCTTCACCGGCTTGGCGACGAATTCGGTCACCCCCGCGTCACGGGCCTCGGTGACGCGGCTCTTCTCGGAATGGCCCGTCATCATGATGACCGGCAGATAGGGGTTGGGGCTGTCGCCCTCGTTGCGGACCGCACGGGTGAAGGCGGCGCCGTCCATCGGCTTCATGCGGAAGTCGACGATGGCGATGTCGACCGCCTCCTGACGCAACAGGTCCAGCGCCGCCGCCCCGTCCTCCGCCTCGGTCAGGCGGCCCACGCCGACGGACTTCAGCATGGCGGCGACGATGGCGCGCATATTGGGATTGTCGTCGACCAGCAGGACGTGGATCGAACTCAGGGCGGACTGCATCTCGGGGCACCGACGAACAGGGAGGCCGGATGCGATCCAGCGACAACATCAGAAATAGGGCTCAGCGCCCGGCGGCGGCCAGATACTCGTGCGGTCCGGCGTAGGCCTCCTGCTTTTCTACCGACCAGTAGCGCAGGGCGGTCAGGGGAATGGCCGCGCCGCTGACGGCGCACCGCACATAGGCCCCGGCGGACAGGACCGCGAACTCGCCGTCGCCGTAGTGAAGGCAGGCCTCGCTGGAGACGGAAGAGGGGGGCTGGGTGCTCATGCCGCCATCATAGCGTGAAGCTTGTGCGGGACGAGAGCCGAATCGCCGTCATCTGGCCGCTTGTCGTTCACAATTTCGGATGTTCCATGTCCCGCTCGCCCGCCGACATCCTGGCCGCCGCCGTTTCCGCTGCTGTCCTGGCCGCCGCGCCCGGCGCCATCGCTCAGGACCGTGCGGCCGAGCGCCCGACCATCCGCGATCTGGGCCGGGCGCCGGGCATACTGTCGCCGGGGCCGCTGAACGCCATCACCGATGTGGCCGGGGTGAAGGTGGGGCAGGTGACGCTGCGTTCGGGCGACAGCGTCCGCACCGGCGTCACCGCCATCGTGCCGCACGGCGGCTCCCTATTCCGCGACAAGGTTCCGGCCGGGCTGTCGGTGGCCAACGGCTTCGGCAAGCTGGCGGGCGCGACCCAGATCATGGAGCTGGGCGAGATCGAGACGCCCATCGTCCTGACCAACACCCTGTCGGTGGCGCGGGGAATTGACGGCGTTCTGGACTGGACGCTGAAACAGCCGGGGCATGAGGACGTCCGCTCGGTCAACGCCGTGGTGGGCGAGACCAACGACGGCGGGCTGAACGACATCCGCGCGCGCGTGGTCACGGCCGCCGACGTGGTGCGGGCCATCGAGACGGCGACGCCGGGGCCGGTCGAGCAGGGCGCGGTCGGCGCCGGGACGGGCACCATTGCGTTTGGCTTCAAGGGCGGGATCGGCACCAGTTCGCGCAAGCTGCCGGATAGTCTGGGCGGCTTCACCGTGGGGGTGTTGGTCCAGTCGAACTATGGCGGCGTGTTGAGCATCGACGGAGCGCCGGTCGGGGTGCGGCTGGGCCGCTACTACCTTCGCGAAGAGGTGGAGAATGAGCGCGCCGACGGCTCCATCATGATCGTGGTGGCGACGGACGCGCCGCTGTCGGACCGCAATCTGGAGCGGCTGGCGAACCGGGCCTTCGCTGGTCTGGCACGGACGGGGGCGGCCTTCTCGAACGGGTCGGGAGACTATGCGATCGCGTTTTCGACGGCGGAAGACGTGCGGCGGACGCCCGAGCGCCGGGCGGGGCCGGCGATGGTCGCGGACTGGCCGAACGACCTGATGTCGCCCCTGTTCGTCGCGGTCGCCGAGGCGACGGAGGAGGCCATCCTCAACTCCCTGCTGAAGGCGCAGACGACGACCTCGGTGATCGACGGCAAATCGGTGGCGGTCGAGGCGCTGGATATTGAGGCGGTGAAGGCGGTGCTGGCTGAGACCGCCAGCCGTTAGGGCGCTGCCCCTCTAACCCGTTCATCCCGGCGGACGCCGGGATCCAGCGAGAGCGACGCGCTCGGTCTTCTGAAGTCTGCCGCCGAGCTTTCAGGCGCAGAGGTTGAAGCCAAAGGGCTGGATCCCGGCGTCCGCCGGG
>DJDA01000102.1 GCA_002430835.1 Brevundimonas sp. UBA5936 | reverse complement strand
CAACACGCCGACGCGCGCCGCCGCCCCGGCTCCGGCTCCGGCCGGCCGCTGGACCGTCCAGGTCGGCGCCTTCCGCGAGGAAGCCGTGGCCCGCGACTGGCTGAACGACGTCAGCCGTCGTTTCCGCACCCAGTTCTCGAGCGCCCAGCGCGACGTGCAGACGGCGAACGGCTGGTATCGCTCGCGCTTCACCGGCATGACCCAGCAGTCGGCCGAATCCGCGTGCGAAGCCCTGTCCGAGCGCCGCGTCACCTGCATGGTGATCCGCCCCAGCTGATTCAGCGTCCCTGATTTCTCAGCGTCCTTGGCCGTTACGCCATCCAGGCTCGGCCAGGCGACGGGCGTAATCACGCACGTCCGCCGGCCAGGCCTCCGTGCGGGCGTCGAACGCCGTCCAGTCGCCCGCGAACAGCATCCGCACGGCCTCTTCATAGTCCGGCAAGTCGCCCGCCACAGCGGTCATGAAGCGATAGGCCGCCTCGCGGCTGCGACGCATCCGGTCGGGCGCCTCGGCTTCGCGCAGAGCGGCTTCGACCAGCTTGCGCAGGGCCACCGAAGCCCCGCCCGGCTGTGACGCCAGCCAGTCCCAATGGCGCGGCAGCAAGGTGACTTCACGCGCAGTCACGCCCAGCTTCGGCCGCCCCGGCCCGCGCTTCTCCGGCTCCGGTTGCGGCTTGTCCTGCGGCAGACGCGCCAGCACCGCCGCCAGATCGCCGCGCAGATCCAGCTCCACCGGCCGGGCATCCTCGTCTAGAAAGACCAGAACCGCTCGCCCGGCCTCGTGGGCGGCCTTCACCGCTTCTGCGATTTGGACCAGCGGCCCGGTCGCGATCATCGTGTGGCCGCTAAAGGCCGTGCATAGGGGCATAATCCGTCCTCGCTTTGTTGAAGACGAAATTACCCGGACGATATTATCGCGTCAATATTACCCGGATAGTTTATGAGCGCCGCTCGTCCATGCCGCCGAACAGGGTGCCGGCGATCCAGCTGACCACGCCGGTGACGATGGCGGCGCCGATCCCGGCCCACAGACCATCGACGACGAAGCCGCCCAGGAACATGGCCGTCAGCCCGATCATGGCGGCGTTCACCACCAGCAGGAACAGGCCGAAGGTGACGATGGTCAGCGGCAGGGTCAGGATCACCATCAGCGGCCTCACGAAGGCGTTGACCACGCCCAGGATGACCGCCGCCGCAATCAGCGAGCCGGTCGAGGTGAACTCCACCCCCGGCACCAGCTTGGCCGAGGCCCACAGGCCGATCGCCGTGACCACGGCCTGAACGATGAAACCCAGCATGACGCCTCCAACCGAAGAACCTTGACCATATAAGCGCATATCGCGGCGTTCGGCTCCGTGCGTCGGGCAAGTTCGCCTGCTAGGCTGATCGCCCTACCCCGAAGGAGACCCTCATGAGCCTTCACGGCGCCTACGATCCGGACAACATCTTCGCCAAGATCCTGCGCGGCGACATGCCCAGCGTGAAGGTGTGGGAGGACGACGACGTCCTGGCCTTCATGGACGTGTTTCCCCAGTCCGAGGGCCACGTCCTGGTCGTGTCCAAGACCTCGACCGCCCGCAACATCCTGGAGATCGAGCCCGAGACCCTGGCCAAGCTGACCGCCGCCGTCCAGCGCACCGCCCGCGCGGTCGAGAAGGCGTTGAAGCCCGAGGGCCTCAGCCTGATGCAGTTCAACGGCGACGCCGGCGGCCAGACGGTCTTCCACCTGCATTTCCACATCGTGCCCCGCTGGGCGGACCGTCCGATGAAGGGCCACGGTCACGCCCCCATGGCTGACGCCGAGCATCTGAAAACCCTGGCCCAGAAGATCGCCGCCGCGCTGGACTGACCGCCTACAGCGGCCCCTTGAAGATGAAGAAGGCGCCACCGGCGATCAGGGCGAAGCCGATCAGGTGGTTCACCGTCAGCTTCTCGCCCAGATACATCACCGAGAAGATCGCGAAGACCAGCAGGGTGATCACCTCCTGCATGGTCTTCAGCTCGGCCGCCGAATAGACCTGATGGCCGATGCGATTGGCGGGCACGGCCAGCCAGTACTCGAAGAAGGCGATCCCCCAGCTGATCAGGACCACGATCCACAGCGGCTTGGCCCCGAATTTCAGGTGCCCATACCAGGCGAAGGTCATGAAGACATTGGACAGCGCCAGCATGACGATGGGCGCGAGATAGGGCAGCGAGGGCATTCGATCACTGTGCTTGCGTCAAACAGATTCCGCCAGCATAAGGCGGGCCACGCCGGTTTAGCTCAGCTGGTAGAGCAGCGGTTTTGTAAACCGAAGGTCGCGGGTTCGATTCCTGCAACCGGCACCACCCTCTCCCGATCAGAATGGGAATGGTCAGGCCCGCGCATCGCGAGATGCGACGCCGTTCTCCGTATCGACGGATCGCGATTCCTCACGCTACCCTCCTCCGTCAGCGCGCGAGGCCTGCGGTCTCCCGCCCCCGATCTTGCCGCCCTGGAGGACGAAGAATGCGAAAATTCACCCTGCTGCTCGCTCTGCTCGTGATGGTTCCGACTGTGGTCGAGGCCCAGGGACGGCGGCAGAGGGTTCCGGATCCCGATCCCCAGCACCGCGCGACCGATTGGATTCCGCTTTCTCAATCGATGACCGAATTGCTGAATACAGGCTGGAAGATCATCTCGCACGCCCACTATCAGACCGAGGTGTTCAACTCCAATCCCAATATAGAGTCGTTCTCTTTCATTCTCACGAACGGCGACCGATACGTCATCTGCATGATCGACGATCCGGTCATGAACAACACCACCACCAGATGCCGCGCCCTGAACTAACGGAACGCTGAGCTGCGCCCGGCGGGGAGGCGGACGGTCGCCTCCCCTTTTCGCTGCCTCAGACGTCCGGCGTCTATCCGCCGCAGAGCGAAGCATGGAGAAGCTTTGCAATATGCCGTCCATGCCCCCTGAAAACGAAATCACCTTCCGTCGCATCACCTCGGCAAACGTCAGCGAAGTCTGCGAACTCAGCGAAACCCTGTCCCCGACGCAACGCGCCGTGGTGGCCGACAACGGCGTGTCCATCGCCGAAGGCTTCTGTTCAGACGCCGCCTGGTTTCGCGCGGTCTATCTCGACGAGACCCTGGTCGGCTTCGTCATGGTCAACGACGGCGACGAGTGGGACGACGGCATCGACTGCGACGGCCCCTATCTGTGGCGCCTGATGATCGCAGGCCCGCACCAGGGCGCGGGCGTCGGCCGCCGGGTCGTCGAGATGGTGAAGCAGCGCCTGCGTCGTCGCGGCTACGCCACCCTCTACACCAGCTACGGCCTGGGCGAAGGCAGCCCCGAGGGCTTCTATCGCCGCCTGGGCTTCGTGCCCACGGGCGGCTTCTTCGGCGACGAGGTCGAGGTCTGCACCACCCTGTAGGCGGCGCTCCTGCTTGGGTCGCGCTTGTCGCAGAGGGCGGAAGCCGCTAGGCCTTCGCCTTCTCCCCTTTCCGGCCCGTCTCCATCGCAACTTCGGCCGCCTCCCACATGTCCGAGACGACCAACAAGCTGGGTCACAGGATCCGAACACGGGGCGCCCGCACCCGGCGCGCCCTGCTGGACGCCCTGCGCAATCTGCTGAACAGCAAGCACCTGGGCGAAATTCGTCCAGCCGATGTGGCGGCGGCGGCGGGCGTATCAGCGCCGACCTTCTACACCTACTTCGCCTCGGTCGAGGAAGGCCTGCTGCTGCTGTGCGAAGAAGCGGGCGAAGACTTTCAGCGACTGGCCGCCCACATCCACGCCGACTGGTCGGGCGAGCGCGCCTTTGAGGCGGCGCGCGCCTATGTGCTGGAGGTTCTGGGCCTTTGGAGCGATCACGGCCCGGTTCTGCGGGTCGAGCACATGCTGGCCGACATGGGCGAGCCCGCCTTCGCCGAGAGCCGCATCCGCCGCCTGCGTCGCCTGCACCTGGCGCTGGAGCGCCGCATCGCCCAGGCCCACGCCAGCGGCTTGCATCCGGAAGGCCTCAATCCCCGCCTGACCTCCTATGAGACGGCGAACCTGGTGGAATCCGTCGCGGCGGGCTTCGAGCTGATGCGGCGCGCCGATACGCCGGAAGCCATCATCGACACCACCGCCCACATCGTGGTGAAGCTGACCACTGGGCGCTGACCCCTGGCTTGGACAAGCTGTCCATTGCGACGGCGCCCTCATGGGCTAAAGCATGACCCTCGGCCAAGGAGTGCGTCATGTTCCGTCTTTCGTCCTTCCCCACGATCCGCCGCACGTCCGGCCCGGCCGCCGCGTTGGCTGTCGCGCTAACAGTCTCTCTGGGCCTCGCGGCCTGCGGCCAGGGCGCCGAAAGTTCAGGGACCAGCGCGGCCGAAGCCCCCAAGCCCCCCGCGCCGACCGAGGCCGAGAAAGCCGCCTTGCTGGCCTCCCTGCCCGCCCCTTACGACCAGGCGGACCTGGAGAACGGCCGCCGCGCCTTCGCCCGCTGCCGTTCGTGCCACACCATCACGCCGGGCGGTCCGAACATGACAGGGCCCAACCTCTATGGCGTCTTCGGCAGCAAGGCGGGCGCGCGCGATAAATACAGCTATTCCCACGCCATGCGGACGTCAGGCTTCACCTGGGACGCCGAAACCCTGGACCACTGGCTGCAGAACCCGCGCACCTTCCTGCCCGGTAACAAGATGAGCTTCGCCGGCCTGCCCGACGCCACGGACCGCCGTGACGTGATCGCCTTCCTGAAGGTCGAGACGGGTTTCAAGCCGACCGGCGAATAGCGGCGGAGCACGACCGAAAGCAAAAGGGCGGCGGACCGTGGTCCGCCGCCCTTCGCATGTCACAGGCCTGTCCGGCGGTCTATTCCGCCGGGCTCATGTCCGGTTCGAGGCCGTCGCGCTTCTCCTGCGCTTCCCACTCCTCGATCTTGCGGGCGGTGTATTCCGGCGACTTGGTGAAGCGCGCCAGCACGCCATAGATCACCGGCACCACGAACAGGGTCAGCACCGTCGCGAACATGGCGCCGGTGAAGATCACCACGCCGATGGTCTGACGGCTGCCCGCCCCCGCCCCTTGCCACAGCACCAGCGGCAGGGCGCCGAAGGCGGTGGCGATCGAGGTCATGATGATCGGACGCAGACGCAGCGACGAGGACTCGATGATGGCCTCGCGGATGCTCCGCCCCTGATCGCGCAGTTGGTTGGCGAACTCGACAATCAGGATGCCGTTCTTGGCCGCGACGCCGATGAGGATGATCAGGCCGATCTGGCTGTAGATGTTCAGGCTGGAGCCCGCCATCAACAGACCGAACAGCCCGCCCGCCGCCGCCAGCGGCACCGTCAGCATGATGACCGCCGGCGTGATCCAGCTCTCGAACTGGGCCGCCAGCACCAGGAAGACCAGCAGCAGGGCCAGGGCGAAGGCCCAGCCCACGGCGCTGCCCGCCTCCTGCTGGTCGCGGGCGGCGCCGCCCCAGCGGATGTTGGTCACGCCCTGCGGCTGCTTGGCGACTTCGGCGTTCAGGAACTGCACCGCGTCGTCAATGGTCGTGCCGGGGTTGAGGTCGGCCGCCAGGGTGATGGCTCGCTGGCGATCCAGGCGACGACGATCCGGCGTATCGCCCGAGGTCTTGGTCGTGACCACGGCCGACAGCGGCACCAGTTGCGCCGTGCCGGTCGAGACATAGAGCGACTCCAGGTCCGTCACTTCGCGGCGGTTGTCGCGCTCGGTCTGCAGGATGACGTCGTACTCCTGACCGCCCTTGATGTAGGTCGTCGCGCGACGCGAGCCGAACATGGTTTCCAGCGTGCGGCCGATCTGTTGCGAGGAGACGCCCAGGGCGGCCGCCTTCTGCGGATCGACGTCAACCAGCAGGCGCGGCGCGTTCGGCTCATAGTTCAGGCGCGGACGCGAGAAGCCGGGGTTCTCCTGCGCCGCCGCCAGGATGGGCTGCAGCCAGTTATAGATGGCGGCGTATTCCGACCCCGTGACGACCATCTCGACCGAGTTGGAGTTGCCGCCGCCGCGCTGGAAAGCGCCCGGCGTCGAGGCGTTGACCTGGGCGCCGGTCTGATTGCGCAGCTTGCCGTTCAGCTCCTGGGCGATCTGGTCGGCCGAGCGGTCGCGTGCGGACCAGTCGGACAGGTTCAGGATGGCGCTGCCCGAACTGAAGCCCGAGCCGCCGAAACCGGGCGAGGACACCAGATAGTTGGCCGCCTCGCCGTTCTCGCGATACTCGGCCAGCAACGGCTCCAGACCCAGCATGATCTCGCGGGTGTAGTCGAAGCCCGTGCCCTCAGGCCCGGCGATACGCAGGGTGACGCGACCGCGGTCCTCGTTCGGCACCAACTCGTTCGGCAGGTGCAGGAAGATGCCGGTAGCGCCCGCCGCGACCAGGACGATGACCGCAATGACGCCGCCGATCGCAATGCGGCGGCCCAGCAAGGCGTCGAGCGACGCGGCGTAGGACCGCTTCAGCGCATCCATGCCCGCATCCACGCGCCGCGCCACCCAGCCGCCGGTGTGCGCCGGCTTCAGGATCTTGGACGCCAGCATGGGCGACAGGCTGAGCGCCAGGAAGGCGGAGAAGGCCACGGCCGCCGCGATGGCGGCGGCCAGCTCCACGAACAGACGGCCGACGTAGCCCGGCAGGAACAGCAGCGGCGCGAACACCGACAGCAGGACCACCGTCGTCGCCACGACGGCGAAGAAGACCTGACGCGCCCCGCGTTCGGCCGCCACCAGCGGCGGCTCGCCGTGATCCAGGCGACGCTGGATGTTCTCGACCACGACGATGGCGTCGTCGACGACCAGGCCGATGGCCAGCACCAGGGCCAGCAGGGTCAGCAGATTCAGCGAGAAGCCCAGCGGCGCCAGGACGATGAAGGTCGCCAGCAGACAGATGGGCGCCACCACCGAAGGGATGATCGCCGCCCGCAGGCTGCCCAGGAAGATGAAGTTGACCAGAGCCACCAGCGCCATGGAGATGCCGATGGTGATCCACACCTCGTCGATGGCGTGCGAGGTGAAGACCGAGTTGTCAGAGCCGACCTCCAGCGTGGTGCCGGGCGGCAGGCTGTGGGCGACCTCCTCCATCAGCTTGCGCGCGCCTTCGGAGATCTGCAGATCGTTCGACTGGGCCTGACGGGTGATGGCCAGGCCGATCTGATCGATGCCGTTGCCGCGGAACAGGCGGCGCGCTTCGGCGGGCGCCTCCTCGATCCGGGCGATGTCGCCCAGGCGGGTGACGTAGGCGGCGTTGCCGATCAGGGCGCCGGTGACGCCGTTGGTCATGGCCGCCGAGGCCGCGCCCAGAGTGCCCGACGCCTGCGCGCCCGTGGCGGTCGAGGCCGAGCCGCGCGTGCCGATGGGCAGTTGGGCGAAGTCCGCCGGATCAGCGTAGTTGCGCGCCACGCGGACGGTGTAGTCCTTCTGCGCCGACTCCAGCGCGCCGGCGGGCAGTTCGACGTTCTGATTGTTCAGGGCGGTCTCGACGTCGGTGACGGTCAGCCCCCGCGCCGCCATCGCCCCGGCGTCCAGCCAGATACGCATAGCGTAGCGCTGCTCGCCGAAGATGTTGACCTGGGCCACGCCCGGCACGGTGGCGAAGCGGTCCACCAAGTAGCGGCGGGCGTAGTCGGTCAGCTCCAGGCGATCCATGGTGGTGGAGCGCAGGAACATGATCATGATCGGCTGGCTGTCGGAATCGGCCTTGGCCACTTCCGGCGGATCCGCCTGGTCCGGCAGACGGCCCAGCACGCGCGAGATACGGTCGCGCACGTCGTTGGCCGCGTCGTCGATATTGCGGTCCAGCGAGAACTCGATGTTCACGTTGGAGCGACCGTCGCGGCTGGTCGAGTTAATGCGCTCGACGCCCTGGATGCCGGCGATCTGCTGCTCGATCGGCTCGGTGATCCGGCTTTCGATCACCTCGGCCGAGGCGCCGGCGTAGTTGGTGCTGACCGAGACGACAGGCGGGTCCACGTCCGGCAGCTCGCGCACGGGCAGGAAGAAGAAGGCCGCAAAGCCGATGACGCACAGGACGATAGCCGCCACCGCCGCAAAGACGGGGCGCCGGACCGAAACATCAGACAGCATCATGGGCGGGCCGCCTGCGGCGCGCGGGCGCCGCCCTTGGCTGGAGCGCCGCGCTGCTGGCCTTCGGCGCCTTCAACGGTCACGGGGGCGCCCGGTTGGATGCGGTTCAAGCCGGACGCGACGATGCGGTCGTTGTTGCCCAGGCCCGAAACGATCTCGACAAAGCCGCTCTCGACGGCGCCGGTCTGGACCTCAACGCGCTGGGCGGTCGTGCCCGTCTCGCCGCGCGCGATGCGATAGACGAAGGCGCCCTGGCCTTCATACTGCACGGCCGCCTCAGGCACGGCCAGGCTCTGGCGGCGGCCCTGGTGAACGGCGACGCGCATCATCATGCCGGGACGAATGCGGTTTCCGGGGTTGGGGAACTCGGCGCGAGCGATGACGGCGCGGGTCTGTTCATTGACCCGCGTGTCCAGCAAGGCGATGCGGCCGTTGAACTCTTCGCCGGGGAAGGCGTCCGTGGTCGCCGTGATCGGCGCGCCCACCGGCAGAACGCCCAGGTAGCGTTCCGGCATGGGGAAGTCGACGCGAACGCCGCTGGTGTCATCCAGGGTAGTGATGACCGCGCCCGGCGAGATCAGGGTGCCCGGCGTGACCGTCGTCAGGCCCAGAACGCCGGCGAAAGGCGCGCGCAGGATGCGGTCGCCACGGCGCGCTTCCGACGCCGCCATGGCCGCCTGAGCCGTCTTCAGCGCCGTTTCCGCCGTCTCGGCCATGACGCGCGGCGCCACGCCGCGCTCGGCCAGGATGCGGTAACGATCATACTCGCGCTGGGCGTTCTCCAGCTGGGCGCGCGCGCGGATCAGATCGGCGTCTTCCTCGCGCGCCTGCAGCTCGACCAGGGGCGCCCCCGCCGCCACGGCCTGGCCGTCGGTGAACATGACCTTGGTCACCAGTTCGGTCGTGTTCGAGGTGATGTTGACCGAGCGGCGGCTGCGGGCGACGCCCAGCACGCGGATCTGGTCAGCGAACTCGCGACGCGCCGCCACGACCTCGGCGACGATCTGGCCCCGCCCCGCACCCGGTCCCCCCGGACCGTGCTGCTGAGCCGCATCGCCGCCGCTGAAGGCGATCTTGATAATCGCCGCCACGACCATGAGCCCCAGTATGCAGGCTGCGCCGATAATGAAAAAATGGCGTTTGAACACGCGACGCAGTCTCCCCGACAACAAGCGCCCCCCGCTTAACGGGTCACCGCCGTTACGCAAATAACGTATCTGTAACGCGACGAACCTCGGATTCCGTCGCGGAAATCGGGACTAAAATCGACGCCAGATTCCGATGACAGGCCCTCTGCCCGCAGGAATTTCACGACCCGAAACGGCCTTTCGCCATCCGGCCTGCACCCGCCAGTCGCCAAGCCGACGCACCACCGAAGCCTCCAGCGACAGCCAACGCGCGGCGCCGTCGCCATCCGCCGCCCCGCCGAAAGCCTGGCCCATCACCATCCAGTCATGGTTGAGGTGCGCCCCGGCCGTCACATCCGCGCGCGTCTCGTCCGGCAGGCCGTCGCGCCAGCGTCGCGCTACCTGAAGATCAATAAACCCGCGATCAAAGGACCGCCCCGCCAGAAGCCGCACCTCGACGTCGCTGTCACCGGCGCCCGGCGGGGCGTAGCCGGCGTTGCGCCCCGCCCCGCCCTCGGCATAGCCGACATAGACGGCGGCGACATTGCGGTCGTCGCGATAGGCCTGCCAGCGCACGCCCATCTCGATCGGTCCCAGCCCCTGATAGTCGAGGAACTCGTCACGGCCGTCCTGCCATTCGCCCTTACCCTGAAGGGTGAAGCGGTCGCTGAGCCCGTACTCGACGTACACGCTGGCCACGATGTCGCGCCGCCCTCCGGGCAGGTCGACCCGTCCGCCGTCGGAGGCGAAATAGTCCTCGGCGCGGATGTTCTCGTATTTGACGATGATCTCGCCCTGCCCCTTCGGCAGGTTCCAGGCGCCGGCGTGAGCCGCCCCCGCGCCGGACAGCAGCCCCAGTCCGGCCCAGAGGCCGATGCTTCCCTTCCCCCGCACGGCCCCCGCCTTTTTCTAGATGTCGTAACCGGGCGACTTCCGCTGCAACTGGCGCAGGGCCCCGGGCCAGGCCAGGGACGAGATGAAGCCGATCCCCCGACCCTGCTCCTTCGTTTCCGCCTGGGCGGCGTCAGGCGCGATCAGGACATTGTCGCGTCCCGCCGACAGGGCCGCGACCTGCTGGGCGCAGGCGCGTTCCAGGAAGAAGATCCCGACCCAGGCCTCCGCCGCCGTGCTCCCGACCGCCAGGGTGCCGTGATTACGCAGCAGCATCAGCGGCTTGTCGCCCAGATCGGCCACCAGCCGCTCACGCTCGTCGTGGTTCAGCGCCAGGCCTTCATAGCCATGATAGGCGACCTGATGCTGCAACAGGCAGGCGTTCTGGCTGATCGGCAGAAGGCCCTCCTTCTGCGCCGCCACGCCCACGCCGTTCACCGTGTGCAGATGGATGACGAAATGCGCCTCTTCGCGCGCAGCATGGACCGCCGAGTGGATGGTGAATCCGGCCGGGTTGATGAAGCTGGTCGTGTCCTGGACGACATTGCCGTCAAGATCGACCTTCACCAGGGAAGAGGCTGTAATTTCATCGAAATACCAGCCGTAGGGATTGATGAGGAAGTGATGCTCCGGTCCCGGCACGCGGGCCGAGATATGGGTGAAGATCATGTCGTCCCACCCGTTCAGCGCCACCAGGCGGTACAGCGCGGCCAGTTCGACCCGCGCCTTCCACTCCGCCTCGGAAACCTGGGATTGGAGCGACTGCGCCGCGTCCGTCATTGGCCTTCCCCTTATCAGCGTTCAGGTGAGCCTCTCTCCGCCCCGGCTCGCCGTCAAGTCGCCGAACGCGGCCGAAAGGGCCAAAAAGGAAGACTTCATTAACCCTGTTTTCATCGACACGAGCGAACACTGCCCGCTGGCGGCGCGGCCGCATCGTCGGGGGGATGTTCCGTGGACTCAATCGAGGCGTTCGCGTCCTCGCCGCGTGGCGAGCCCCTGCCGCTAGCCAGCCTTCACCAACTGATAGATCTGGCCGCCGGACGGCCGCCGCATGAGCAGGAGCGCCTTCTTCTGGGCGTCGCCGAACTCTACTGCTCGGTCGGCGGCCAGACCGGCGCGCCCGCCGCCCTGACCGAAGTCTTCGTGGCCATGGTCCGCGTCGCCGAACAGGACATCCGGCGCGTCCTGGCTGAACGTCTGGCCGACGCCGCCTGGGCGCCCGCGGATCTGGTGCGCCTGCTGGCCGCCGACGCCATAGAAGTCGCCCGTCCGGTGATCGCCGCCAGCCCCCTGCTGTTGGACGCCGACCTTCTGGCGCTGCTGGAAGAGGCCTCGCTGGACCACCAAGTCCAGGTGGCCCTGCGCCCCGACCTCGGCCCCCTGCCCGCCCGCGCCATTCTGGATCGCGGCGAGCCCGCCGTCATGACCGCCCTGGCCGTCAACCGAACGGCGCGGCTGGATTCAACCGACATGGCCCGACTGGTGGACCAGGCGCGCTCCATCGCCGCCCTGCGCGCGCCGCTGACGCGACACCCCCGGCTGAGCGAAGATCAAGCCCTGCGTCTCTATCAATGGGTGGGCGACGCCTTGAAGCAGGCCATCTCCCAGCGCTTCAGCCTGGACGGCGCCGCCCTGGCGACGGCGGTCGCCGCAGCGGCCCAGCAAGCGGCCGAGACCACGCCCGATCAAGCCGCCGCCAATCTGGCCGCCAAGCTGCATGCGGCGGACCAGTTGCGCCCCGCCACCCTGATGCGGGCCGTGCGGGAAAGGAAGCTGGACCTGTTCATCCACGCCCTGGCCCTGCTGAGCCGGCTCGAAACCGAGGCCTTGCGGCGCGCCCTGCGCGGCGACACCGCCCGGCCGTTGTTCCTGGCCTGCACCGCAGCAGGGCTGGATCGCGCCGCTTTCCCCGCCCTGCTGCGCGAGGTTCGCCAGTTGAACCACGGCCTGCCGCATGATCCCGATGGCGAGGCCTGGCGCCCGGCCCAACGCTCGGCGACGCAGGCGGCCTATGAATTTCGTCTGCTGATGGCGCCCGAAGGCGGCTCGACGGTTTGACAGCGCGCCTCCGCTCCGCTTGCGTATAGCCGTGACTCAACCGTTCCAGCCCACCGCCATCACCTTTGTCGCCAGCGACCGGCCCGAGGCCGAGGCCGCCCGCATACGGCTGAGCGAACGCTACGGCTCCGTTCCCGCCGCCGAGGCCCAGGTGATCGTGGCCCTGGGCGGCGACGGCTTCATGCTGGAGACGCTGCACAACAATCTTCAGCTACGCACGCCCGTCTATGGAATGAATCGCGGCTCGGTCGGCTTCCTGATGAACGACTATGAAGAAGACGACCTGCTGGATCGGCTGGCCCAGGCCGACCGCACGGTGCTGCATCCGTTACAGATGGACGCCTGGGTCGAAAGCGGACAGGTGCACAGCGGCCTGGCCATCAACGAGGTCTCCCTGCTGCGCCAGACGCGACAGAGCGCCAAGCTGCGCATCAGCATCAACGACAAGGTGCGGCTGGAAGAGCTGACCTGCGACGGCTGCCTGGTGGCGACGCCGGCCGGGTCGACCGCCTATAATCTGTCGGCGCACGGGCCGATCATTCCCCTGGATGCGCCCAGCCTGGCGCTGACGCCGATCAGCGCCTTCCGGCCGCGTCGCTGGCGCGGCGCCCTGCTGTCGCACACCGCGCGCGTGCGCTTCGACGTACTGGAGCCCGACAAGCGGCCGGTCAGCGCCACCGCCGACAATTTCGAGGTGCGGCGCGTCTCGCGTGTCGAGGTGCGGGAGCGTCGCGACATCACCCTGACCATGCTGTTCGATTCCGGCCGCTCCTATGAAGAGCGCGTCATGGCCGAGCAGTTCTCTGCCTGAACTGTAAAATAATCGAGGCGCCGTCACCGGATTTTAAGCCTCTGCGCGACAAAATGACCGCTGTTGTTGAGGAGCCGCCCCGTGACCAACCAAGTCATCCGTCCGCCCAACCCCCTGCGCGCCAAGGTCGGCGGCGGCTTCGGCGGCATCGACGCCAACGCCATCGCGCGGGCCGAGGAGGCGCTGAAGGCCATGTCGGCGCAGTTCGGCCAGTGGCTGAACGACGAGGTGGTCAAGCTGGACAAGGCTCAGGCCGATATCCGCAGCCAGGGCTACACGCCCGAAACGGCCGAGGCCCTCTATTTCCGCGCCCATGACCTCAAGGGACTGGGGACCACCTACGAATATCCGCTGGTCACGCGCATCGCCGCCTCGCTTTGCCGGATGCTGGATGACGCCGACAAGCGGATGCAGGCCCCATTGGCCGTGGTCGACGCCCACATCGACGCCATCAAGGCTGTGGTCCGCGACAAGATCCAGACCGACGACCATCCCGTCGGGCGCGATCTGGTTGAAACCCTGGAAGCCCGTACGGCGGAGCACCTGGGCTAAAGTCGGTTGATGGATTGGGCGCGGCTCAGGCCGCGCTGACGGCGCCGCGCCAGCCGTCGTCAGCCGGACGGTCCAACCGCTCCAGCAGATAGGCCAGGTCTTCACGGGCAGCGTCAGGACGCTGGCTCAGGAACCGCTCCAGCATCCGTTGGCGGAAGGCGGCGCTGCCGGTGTCCCCGCCCTCGGCCTGCAGCGCCCGCCAGGTGTCGACCCCGGCGCGGAACGCCTGGAACAGGCGCGGCGGCATCCCCGCACGATCGTAAATGGCCTTGAGCCCGAGCGGCCCGGCGTCATGCACCATCAGCCAGGCGCGATGATGCGGGGTGCCCGCCAACTCCGCCAGGGCGTGCTCGAACAGGCCGATCTGCCCCCGCGCCAAGGAGCGCAACAGCAGCGACGGCGTCAGCACCCGGCGGCTGTTCAGCCCCGCCACAAAGGCCGGCAGGTCGTCCGTCGCCCGCGCCTGATCCACCAGGTCGATCGTGGCCCGCTCACGCGCGAAATCGGCGAACTGGATGGCGGTCTCGGGCGCCAGGGCGTGGCGGGTGATCAGGTGCTCGCGCACCGCCTCGCTGGCCAGCACCACCAGCCGCTCCGTCACGGACAGCGGCAGAACCTGACGGTAGGCCAGAGCCGCAATCACCTCTGGCGCATTGCTGAAGCGATCCAGGGCGACGCCCAGCGCAGCCTCGGACAGATCGGCGTTGTCGTTTGCGGCCAGGGCGGCCACCGCCTCCTGCTTGCCTTCGGCGGCCAGAACCGTCGCCACATCGCGCGGCACGCGCGGGCGCGACGCCACCGCCACCTGACGCAGCGCCGTCCCGGCGCGCACGATCTCGATCAGGTCGTCGTCAGTGAAGGCCGGGCAACTGTTGATGATGGGCAGGGCCACGCTGTCCACGTCGCCGGCCAGTCGGCGCGCCGCCTCGCGCGGCATGATGTCCGAGGCTTTCAGCGTCACCGCCACGGCCCGGCGCACCAGTTCGGCCGCATCCGCCGCCAGCACGTTCAGAATCTTCTGCGCCGCCTCGCGCTCCACGTCGTCCAGCGACATGCGGTCGAGACTGCGGCACAGTTTGTGAGCGGCGGCCGCGCGCTCGTCCTCCAGATCAGACTTGATCAGGCGCCGGATGTCGCTTTCCGTCAGTCTGACGCGGTAGGCGGTCATGGCTTGGAGGCTCGGGGTTGGCGAGGAATCAATCGTCACCCCTAGCGTTACATAGTTAACGCTCTCTTAGGAATAAGGCGGAAGCGTGGTCACGCCACCTTGTCCGGCGGCGGAGCGAATGCGCCCCCGAAACCGCCGCCCGATCCCTGCCCGTCCTGGCCCAGCAACAGCGCCAGCAGGCTCTGATCCTGCTTCAGCCGATCCATGCGCGCGGCCAGCATCCGGTCCTTTTCGCTTAGTTCCGGCGCCGCCTTGGCCGCGCCGCCGCTGCCGGCGCCGACCGCCGGGAAGGCCTCGCCCGCCGTGCGCTGCAGATTGGCGTGCACCTCGGCCGCCGTCGCCGCTCGGCCGTTGCGATAGAAGATCGAACGGTTGGCCGAGGCCGCTTCGGGGAACAGGGCGACCGCGCTGGTCTGCGGCCGCGACTGCACCGCCTCCAGCAGCTTGGCCGCGCCCGCCGGGCCCAGGAAGTGCGCGGCCTACAGGTCGCCCGCCCCCGGCTCGCGTCCCGTCCGTCCCC
>DJDA01000118.1 GCA_002430835.1 Brevundimonas sp. UBA5936 | reverse complement strand
GGGCGGCGACCGGCTTCAGGCCGATCTCGACAACGCCTTCCGCGCCCTGTTCCTCGAAGGCGCGGCCGACGGCCTGCAGCCGGTGCAGGCCCTGGCCCTGTTCTTCGACTTCCGCGAACTGACGCCTGTGGGCGCCGACGGCGACGAGATGGTGCGGCGCCTGGCCCGACGCCTGATCGACGTCGACCTGCTGGATCAGGCGGCTGAGCTGCTGAAGTATCAGGCCGAGAACCGACTGGACGGGGTGGCCAAGGCCCAGGTCTCGACCAATCTGGCCGCCGTCTATCTGATGAACCGCCAACCGGAAGAGGCGCTGAAGGCCCTGTGGTCGTCGCGCACG
This sequence comes from Brevundimonas sp. UBA5936, assembly GCA_002430835.1. Taxonomy (GTDB): domain Bacteria; phylum Pseudomonadota; class Alphaproteobacteria; order Caulobacterales; family Caulobacteraceae; genus Brevundimonas. Next base: position 48,901 of record DJDA01000118.1, on the reverse strand, counting down.
ACCCTGCTGCCGACGGCGATGAACCTGGAGCGCCGCGCGCTGGAGGCTCGCGCCCTGATGGAGCTGGGTCGCTACGATCACGCGCTGGAGGTGCTGGGCAAGGACGCCTCGCCCGCCGCGCGGGACGTGCGCGCCGACATCCTGTGGAAGCAGCAACAGTGGGGGGCGGCCGCCGCCCTCTATGAACAGCGTCTGGGCGACCGCTGGAAGGAGACGGCCGTGCCGCTCAGCGAGGTCGAGGAGACGCGCCTGATCCGTGCAGGCGCGGGCTATTCCCTGGCGCGCGACGCGGCCGCGCTGAACCGACTGTCGAAGAACTACGCCCGCTTCGCCGAGGGGGCGCGTTCGCCCGGCGCGATTCGGGTGGCTTTGGCGGGACTGGACGGCGCCGACGGCTCGGGCCGCCCGCAGGACTTCGCCGCCCTCAGCGCCGGGGCCGACGCCTATGCCGGCTGGATCGCCCAGACCAAGGCCGAGTTCCGGGTCAAGAGCGGCGCCGCCCAATAAAAAACCCCCCTCCCGACGGGAGAGGGGTCTTTTGCGTCTATCCCCGCGAGGGGGATCGAACGCGCCTGAAAGGCTTAGCCGTTGACGGCGTCCTTCAGAGGCTTCGACACGCGGAAGCGCACGGCCTTCGAGGCCGGGATCTTGATCGTCGCGCCCGTGGCCGGGTTGCGGCCTTCGCGCTCGGCGCGCTCGGCCGTGTCGAACACGCCCAGGTTCGAGATGCGAACGTCGTCGCCGCCCTTCAGGGCCTTGTGGATGTTCTCGACAATGGCGGTCAGCACCTTGCCGGCGTCAGCTTGCGACACGCCCGCGTCTTTGGCGACGGCGGCGATCAGTTCAGCTTGAGTGGTCATGAGGGTATTTTCCCGATGGTGGTCGCCCGGAAAGAAGCGCCGGACGAGGACCGGGGGATCAACGACGGTTTTGGGGAGCTTGGCAAGCCCGCATCAGCGCGCAGGCCTTGCAGGCTGGGGATTTATCCGGTTCCGGAGGCTCTCTGGAAGCTCTCGACCAGGCTTCCGGCGACCAGCCGCCACCCGTCCACCAGCACGAAGAAGATCAGTTTGAACGGCAGGCTGACCACCACCGGCGGCAGCATCATCATACCCATGGACATGAGCACGCTGGCGACCACCAGATCGATCACAAGGAACGGAACGAAAAGAAGAAATCCGATAGTGAAGGCGGTCTTCAACTCGCTGATCATGAAGGCCGGCGTGACCACCCGCAGGGGCAGATCCTGCACGTCCGCCGGGGCCTCCACACGCGACAGGCGAGTGAACAACGCCAGGTCGTCCGGCTTCACCTGGGCCAGCATGAAGGTTTTTACCGGTTCGGACGCCGCATCGAAGGCCTGAGGCAGCTCCATCTGCTGATCCATGAGGGGGCGGATGCCCGAATCATAGGCGTCCTGCCACGTCGGACCCATGACGATGGCGCTCAGGAACAGGGCCAGCGACACCAGGACGGCGTTCGGCGGCGACTGCTGCATCCCCAGCGCCGTGCGCAGCAGGGACAGCACCACGACGATTCGTACGAAGCTGGTGGTCATGATGACGATGGACGGCGCCAGCGATAGCACCGTCATCAGCCCGACCAACTGCACCACGCGCTGCGTCAGGCCGGCGCCGCTGCCCAGGTCGATGTTGATGGCCGATCCGCCCTGCGCCGCCTCCTGCGCCAGAGCGCCCAGCGGCCAGATCAGGCACAGGGCGGTGGTGATCAGCGACAGCAGGGCCGCGCGCTTCAGCTCGTCGCGGGTCGGCATGCCGAACAGGGCGGGGCGTTTCATTTCACGCCTCCCGGCTGGCGGGGCTCGATCAGTTCGCGGCCTTCGCCCAGCAGGATCAGCCGTTCTTCGTCATCGACGCGGATCAGCACCAGGCGGCGCGACGGGTCCAGCACCAGGGTCTCGACCACCTTCATGCGCCGCACCTGGCCCTGCGGTCCCTGGAAGCGGGCCAGGATTTCGGGCGCATAGCGCCGCGCCGCCCAGGCGGCCAGGCCGATGATGCCCAGGGTGATGGCCAGGCCGAAGATCGCCCGGAACAGATCGAGGAAGTTCATGCGGATGCAGCCCCAGACGCATACGGCGGCGGCGCGCGGACGCGGCGCTTCGGGGGCATGTTTCAACGGACGTGGTTAACGGCGCGTTTAGGGATACGAGATATTAACCATGCAGGCGGCAAATTCTGCCGATCACCGTCCGAGGGATTCGCGTGTCCGTCACCGACCTGCCGCTGCTGAACCAGATCAAGGGCCGCCTGGGCTGGCTGGACGACCGCCAGCGCGTGATCGCCCAGAACGTCGCCAACTCCGACACCCCCGGCTATGTCGCCCGCGACCTGAAGACGCCGACCGATTTCGCCGAGGCGATGCGGACGGGCGGGGCCTTGCGCATGACGGCGACCAACGCCCGGCACATCTCGCCGCCCGGCCAGGCCGCGCGGTTCGAGGCGACCCGCGCCCCGGATTCCGAGACCACGCTGGACGGCAACTCGGTCGTGGTCGAGGAGCAGATGCTCAAGATGGCCGAGAGCCGCATGGCCTATGACGCCGCCATCGGCTTCTACCAGAAGTCGATGCAGATGATCCGCCTGGCGGCCAAGAAGCCCGCGGCCTGAGGGAGACTGAACCATGCCTGATCCGATCAACGGTCGCCCCGTCACTCCGCGCAACACCGCCATGGCCGTCGCCTCCAGCGCGCTGAAGGCGCAGCAGTCGCGGATGCGCATCATCGCCGAGAACATCGCCAACGCGGAATCCACGGCCAACGTCGCGGGCGGCCAACCCTATCGCCGCCAGACCCCGGTGTTCCAGGCCCGCAATGTCGACGGCGCGACCGGCGTGGTCCTGGCCGAGGTGCGGCCGGACCAGAGCGACTTCCGCATGGACTACGACCCCTCGCACCCGGCGGCGAACGCGGAAGGCTATGTCCAGCGGCCCAACGTCGACACCCTGGTCGAGGCGATGGACATGCGCGAGGCGCAGCGCGCCTATGAGGCCAACCTGAACGTCATCGAGACGGCGCGGAACATGGACTCCCGCACCCTCGACATCATCAAGAAGTAAGAGGGTCTAGGGCATGAACCCCATCATGGCCGCCCGCGCCTACGCCTCCGTTCAGGGCGGGGGCGGCGTCAATGTCGCCACCTCGGCCAATGCGGCTGCAAGCACCGGCCCGGACGCGGCCGGGGGCTTCGCTGATCTGCTGCAGAACGTCATGACTCAGACGACGCAACAGACCCGCGCCGCCGAGACCCAGATGGCTCAGTCGGTGCAGGGGCAGGGCAATCTGATCGACGTCGTCACGGCGATTTCTTCGGCCGAGGCTTCGCTGGAGACGGTCATGGCCGTCCGCGATCAGGTGATTTCGGCCTATCAGGAAATCATGCGGATGCCGATTTGACGGCGGTTTAGTCTCAGAACCCCAGTTCCGCCCTCAGCGCCTCGGGCGTCAGTCCGCCCTCTCTCAGTTCAGCCAGCGTGACCGAGCGGTCGCGCTTGGCGTAGCGACGGCCGTCCGGCCCGGCCAGCAGGCGGTGGTGGCGATAGACGGGCGCAGGCCAGTCCATCAACGCCTGGACCAGCCGCTGGATATGCGTCGCCTCGAACAGATCCTGGCCCCGGATGACATGGCTGATCCCCTGCAGGGCGTCGTCGTGCGTCACGGCCAGATGATAGGCGGTCCCGGCGTCCTTGCGCGCCAGCACTACGTCTCCCGCCGTCTCGGGGCGCGCCTTGACCACGCCGGTCTCGCCATCGGGGCCTGAGCCTTCCTCGATGAAGCTTAAGCGCTCCCACGCCGCGCCGCCCAGCGCCTCCTTCGCCCGATCCAGCGACAGCCGCCAGGCGAAGGGGCGTTCTTCGGCCAGAAAGCGGGCCTCTTCCTCCAGCGGGTGTGGGCCGGGGCGGGCCGCCTCGGCAGGGCCGTGAGGCGCGTCGCCGATGGCGTCCAATATCTCCTTGCGCGTGCGGAAGCAGCGATAGAGCAGGCCGCGTCCCTCCAGCGCCGCGACCACGGCGGCGTAGTCGGCCAGGTGATCGGACTGGCGCCGCACCGGCATCTCCCAGTCCAGCCCCAGCCAGGTGAGGTCTTCGTAGATCGCGTCCTCGAACTCGGGCCTGCACCGCGTCGGGTCGATGTCCTCGATCCGCAGCACGAAGCGCCCGCCCGCCGCCTTCGCCGCCTGCGACGCCGTTAGAGCCGAAAAGGCGTGTCCCTTGTGCAGGTGGCCGGTGGGCGAGGGGGCGAAGCGGGTGGCGAACATGAGAACAGACTAGCGGTTTCCGGCCGTGGTCAGAACCTAGCGGCGAACGGCTCTTTTCGAGAGGCGGGGCACCAGCCTAGCATGGCGGCATGGCCCTTGCTCCGTCACCTGCTTCCGTCGCCGCAGCCCGTGAGGCTCTGGCCGCCGCCGATCCGGCGCTGGCCAAGGCGCACGCCTCGACGCCCGTGTTCGAATGGCGGCTACGGCCCGGCGGCTATGAGGGCCTGTTCCGCATGATCGTGGAGCAGCAGGTCTCGGTCGCCGCCGCGGCTTCGATCTGGAAGCGAGTGGTCGAGGGGCTGGACGGTCAGGTGACGCCGGACGCCGTGCTGGCGCGCGATGTCGAGACGCTGCGCACCTTCGGCCTGTCGGGGCAGAAGGCGAAATACGGCCATGAGATCGCCCGCGCCCATGCCGACGGCCATATCGACTTCGACCATCTGGAGCGGCTGGACGACGTCGAGGCCATCGCCGCCCTGGTCGCCATCAAGGGCGTGGGCAAGTGGACGGCCGAGACCTTTCTGATGTTCTGCGAGGGGCGGCTGGACGTTTTCCCCGGTGGAGACGTGGCCTTGCAGGAAGCCATGCGCTGGGCCGACCGCGCCGAGGCCCGTCCGAACGAGAAACAGGCCTATGCCCGCGCCGAGATCTGGCGGCCGCATCGCGGGGTGGCGGCGCATTTGCTCTGGGGATGGTATGGTGGCGTTCGGCGCGGCGAGATCGCGCTGGACGAAGGCGTCTAGCCTTCGGCATTTCATGAAGGCTGGGGGCGACCCCGAAGACGGCGCCGCGCGGCGCCCTGGGGATGATGACGATGTTGGAGCCGATCGCGGGCGCAGACCTGGTTCGCCCGGCTGCGGTGCTGCCGCTGCTGGATTTTGCGGGGGTGGCCGTGTTCGCCGCCACCGGCGCCCTGGCCGCCGCGCGCGAGAAGCATGACGTCCTGACCTTCGCCTTCTTCGCCGCCGTGACCGGCATGGGCGGCGGCACCCTGCGCGACCTGTTGATCGGGGCGCCGGTCTTCTGGGTGCAGGACTGGCGCTATGTCGCTGTCTGCATGGTGGCGGCGGTCGGCTTCTGGATGCTGGGGTCGCGGTCGTGGCGTTTCCGCGCCCTGCTGTGGCTGGATGCGGTGGGGCTGGCGGCCTATGGCGTCATGGGGGCGGCCAAGGCGGCGTCCTATGGCGTGACGCCGCTGATCTGCATCGTCATGGGCGTGCTGACGGCCTGCTTCGGCGGCATCGTGCGCGACGTGCTGGCGCACCAGCCCTCCATCCTGCTGAGGCGCGAACTGAACATCACCGCCGCCCTGGTTTCGGCGGCCCTGTTCGTCGGACTGAAGGCCGTGAGCCTTCCCACATGGCCCGCTGTGGCGGTGGCTGTCGTGGCCGGGTTCGGCGTGCGGGCCGGCGCCCTGAAGTGGGGCTGGAGCCTGCCCGCCTTCCCGACCGCCGCTTCGCGATATTGAACCCAACTGACGAGAACGCAGATGCACGACCTTCCCGCCGCCTATGCGGCCGCGCCCCGTTGGCCCTTTGGCGACAGCCCCGAACTGGCTGATGAATTGCTGGCCCTGGTGCTGGCCGGCGGCAAGCGTGCGACCTGTTCGTCGCTGGCGTCATGCGAGGCCGACATCATGCCGACCGTGGGCGAGGTCAGCGTCATTCTGGACGGCGCCGGCGTTCCTCGCTGCGCGATCCGCACGACCGAGGTCGAGATCATGCCCTTCGAGCAGGTCAGCGATGACTTCGCCCGCGCCGAGGGGGAGGGCGACCTGACCTACGAATGGTGGCGCGACGCCCATGAGGCCTATTACCGCCGCGAAGGCACCTGGGCGCCGGGCATGAAGGTGGTCTGCGAACGCTTCGAACTGGTCGAGGTCTTCTAGGGGCGCGTCACGAAAACGCGCCGTATCTGTCATGGCGATGCGGGAGAATCAGGCGTAGGGTTTCGCCATCAGACCAAGGAAGGAGACGTGTCTTCAGTCCTGTCGCGTCGATAACCCCCCGTATGAGCGGGAGGGCCTGATGCAGGTCCTGTCCCGCCCGCCGTCCGGCTTTCCGGCCCTGGTGCTGAACGCCGATTTCAGGCCCTTGTCCTATTTTCCTCTGTCGCTGTGGCCGTGGGAGGAAGTGGTCAAGGCCGTGTGGCAGGACCGCGTCGACGTGGTCGCCACCTATGACAAGGTCGTCCGCAGCCCCTCGCTGGAGATGCAGCTGCCCAGCGTGGTCTGTCTGAAGTCCTATGTGGATCAGGACCGCAAGCCGGCCTTCACCCGTTTCAACGTCTTCCTGCGCGACGGTTTCGCCTGCCAGTATTGCGGCGCGCCCGGCACGTCCCAGGATCTGACCTTCGACCACGTCATCCCCCGCTCGCGCGGCGGGCGCACGACGTGGCAGAACATCGTCGCCGCTTGCGGTCCCTGCAACCTGCGCAAGGGCGGCCGTACGCCCGGTCAGGCGCACATGCCCCTGCGCCGCACCGCCCACCAACCCAGCGCCTGGCAGCTGCAGCAGGCGGGACGGCGCTTTCCGCCCCACTTCCTGCACCAGAGCTGGCTTGACTACCTGTATTGGGACATAGAGCTCGAACCTTAGGGTTCTTTTCAGTTGCTCGAAATGGCTCAAACACCCTTGTGGTGGGCAGGTTCAGGGTTCGTTCTTTTACCGCTGATTTCTCGATTATCCTCCGAAATCCTCCCGGCTGGTGACCATGTGGTGACCAAAACCGGGACCAGAAACGGGACCCCTCGTGGGCCCGAGGAGAGATCGAATGGTTCAGAACCCGAGGTCCGGAAAGATCACCAAACGCCTCGTCGACGCGCTGACGTCCGAAGAGGTGCGCTTCACCCTCTGGGACACGCAGCTCAAGGGTTTCGGGGTGCGCGTAGCCGTCAGCGACACCAAAACCTACGTCGTCCGATACAGGACGATCGGCGGCGCTGACCGCCTCCTTCACATCGCTCGCCATGGCGTCGTGACCGCCGAGGAAGCCCGTGAACGAGCGGCCGCTGTACTGGCCGAAGTCGCGTCAGGTGGTGACCCTCAGGGGACCAAAGTCGAACGACGCGAAGAACTGACGATGTCGGAGCTCTGCGACCTCTACATGAAGGAGGGCGTGACGATGAAGAAGGCGACGACCCTGCGGATCGACCGCATCCGCATCGCCCGCCACATCAAACCTCGCCTGGGCAGGATGAAGGTCACCGACATCGGCCGAGCGGACATCGAGCGGCTGATGGTCGACGTCGGATCGGGTCGTATTCGTGGAGAGGCGACGCCGCACACGCGCGGCGGCATTCATGCGGCCTCGCGCACCGTTGGTCTGCTGGGCGGGATCTTCACCTTCGCCGTTGAGCGGGAGTTCTTGAAGACTAACCCCACGCGGGGCGTGAAGCGCTACAAGGACAACCGCCGGGATCGCTTCCTCTCGCCGGCTGAACTGGCCCGGCTCGGTGACGTCCTGGCGGAACTCGAAAAGCACGGCGGCGACCCGCGCCACATCAACATCATCCGCCTTCTGTTGCTGACCGGCGCCCGCAAGAACGAGATCGCCAGACTCAAATGGTCAGAGATCGACCGCACCATGGGGATGCTGCGGCTGGAGGACTCCAAGACGGGAGCCAAGGTCATCCGCCTCGGTAGCGCGGCGTTGAAGCTGATCGAAGACCTGCTCGCCAACGGAAGCATCTACGTTTTCCCGGATCGGCGGGATCCAAAGCGTCCGATCGCCAATCTGGACTGGGCCTGGGTCGGCATCCGCAAACGCGCCGGTATGGAAGACCTGCGGATCCATGATCTTCGGCATAGCTTCGCGAGCGCGGGGCTTGCCGGCGGTGAAGGGCTCCAGCTCATCGGCAAGCTGCTCGGCCACAGTCACGTCAGCACCACCAGTCGATACGCCCACCTGGCGGACGACCCGGTCCGTGCGGCCGCCGACAGGATCAGCGAGAGCGTCGCCGCCTCTCTCGCGGGCTGGTCGGTTGAACAAGGACAGACGGCCCACTGAAAAGGGCCGCCCGGCGGGGGCACCGGGCGGCCGAACACTGCGATGGACTGGTGGCTAAGCGCCCTCTTGAGCGGCCTCGCCCCAATGTCCAGCCTGGCGTGGCTGGCTCGAAGAGGACCTAAGGCCCGAGAGCTGGCTGCGCGCCCACTCGTGCAGCAGGCTCTTGGGGTAATAGGGGGTTCGCCCGAGATGGGTGCAGGGTGGTCCGTCGGACCGGGTGCAGAACACCTTCGCCAGTGTCGATGGCGACCGGCGGATGCCCATTCGTAGAAGCTCGGTGGAAGCTTCCTTACGGGTCAGCAGCATTTCCTCAGTTCCGTGAAGATGTAGACCGGCCATGTGGCGCTCCTTTCCGTCTGAACCAGAACTGTAATCAAGCAAGCACTGGCGGGAATGAACTGCAACCGACGAACATTCAGAGATTATTGAGGAAATTATCGCCGCCTTGTCCGATCCGTTCCGCTCGGTTTCTATTGGGTCGGTCTCCTCTGCTTTCTCACGCCCTTGTGATGACACGTACCCAGCGTCACGCCTTGGCTCGGGTCTTCAGGGCAGTTTGCAGGTAGTCAGCGTGTGCTGCGGGTATCCTGATGCGCTCGCCTCCGCAGTTTCCTAAGAATAGGGCTATGGACATTGGGACGACCGGAATGAAGCTAGAAGACATGCCGGCGAGCTCAGCTGGTGTATCGCAAGCCACACTGACACCAGCCCTGAAGGCGCTGTCGGCGTCCCGGTTTCTTGCTGCTCTTCCTACCGGCGGTCTTTCGCAGGCGGAGGTGGATAAGCTGGTCGGCATCCTCTTGAGGTCGAATGACCTCGTCTCGCAGATGCCTAACCCCTCGCGGCAAACCCGCCGCGACGCTTTCGTCGTGGAAGTCTTGTCCGAGATTGGGTCCCGGTATGGCGTGGATGTCGCCGCAGCTGTTGAGGCGGCATTCGAAGTCCATCGAACGGTCGAAGCGTCCTACCATGCGATTGGGTCGGTGCTGGCTCAGCAACCGCTGCGCAAGCTTGCGCCGCAGGCGGAGCTCGAGGTTCTGCTTGCGAGGCTCGCGGACCGTTCCGAGCAGATGTTCGTGCACGCGCAGCGCGCGATGGAGCGCCAAGGCCGACTTAATCTGGGCAACGAAATCCGCAGCGTCGATGACGACGGCGCGGAGTTTTCGATCGACGGCGTGTCGGGCGCCTTCCTCGAAGGCTTTCGCATTCACCTTTCGATGCTCGCTTATGAAGGTTCATGGTTTGCCACCGACGATGTGATCGTCGCTCCTGGCGTCGATGGCCTCAGCTTGGCTATGCCGGAGGCTGCGGCCGGCTGCGAGGCGTTGGCCGCGATCTGGCGCCGCTGGGCAAGGTTCGAACGCCGTCGTCGGTTTTGGGCTGGCGAATGGACCCGTCAGCCCGCGCCTGCTGAGTTGGTTGCTGCGCGACCCGGTCCGTCTCCCGACGGACTTGATGTCCTTGAGTATCTGCCCGGAGAGGCAGAGTTGCTCGACTGGGCGGCGTTCGAGCGCAGCAAGGAGGTCGCGATCCAGAGTTTCGCGAAGGCGCTTCTGCTGAAGCAGGGGATGCCGCCGATCAAGGACATTTCTGATGGGCCGGTGGACCTGTTGCCGGTGGCGGCGGTTCGGGACCATGAGCTGAACGGCGCCGGCTACCTCGTCACGGTTCTCGGGCAGGACATCTTCGACGATGACCGTCGCTTCGCTGGCCTACGGTTGGTGGAGTGGCTTCGTGGATACGCTCTGCTAGGCCTGTTGGCGGATCGAGCGGCAGCAGCAGGCGAAACGACGCTGGATCGCCATCTGCTGCATTTTCGGAAGGGCGAGCTTGAGGCTCATTTGACTGGCGCGGGGCTCGGCGTCGAAGCAGCGGAGGCGTTCATCCGTCATGCAAGCGTCCATCGCCGGAGCGGAGACCTGTTCGACACGCCTCTTCTGCAGCTGCCCGACGGTGAGTTTTTGTTGATCGGAATGGCGGCCCTGAACGCCGATCCAGGTCAGCTCACGCTTTCGCGCCTCAACAGCCTGGAAGTCGCGCCGAAGGATAAGGGCACGGTGTTTGAACGCGCCGTGATGGACCTTTTCGAGAGCCAAGGTCTGAAACCGTTCACGATCGACGCAAAGCGCGGGAGTGAGACCTACCAGTTGGACGTCCTTGTTCCTTGGGGACGTTTTCTCTTCGTCATCGAGTGCAAGAATCGAGGCTTGTCGGACAACCATCCCGAGGCGGGCTTCTACTTCGCCCGGCAGATCGACGAGTTCGTCGATCAGACCCAGCGCCAGGTCGAGGGGATTAAGGCCCACCCGGAGCTCGTCGAGCTGGCCGGCGGCATATCGCTCGATGAGTACGAGATCGTGCCCTGCATTCTCTTCAGCCAGCCCTTCTCCGAGCCGGACGGTCGCGACGGTGTCCTGATTTCGGACTGGTCTGGCCTGACCCGCTTCTTCGAGGACCGCTACTTCAAGCGTCTCCACCACCATCGGATTTCCCCGAAACTGGAGGTGATGCACCGCATCGCGATCTACGATCAGTGGCGCGGCGATACTCCAACGCCTGAGGGCCTGCTGCGCCATCTCCGCACAGCTCCGCAGACGAACCTCATGCTTCATCGCGCGGATGTGCGGCCTGAGCTGTTCCAGGTGACGGGCACATTGGTCGCTTCCACGCTTGAGTACACTAAGGGAGACGAGGACCTTGATGCTCTGGGACCCATCCTCGGTTTCGACCCACAGTCCGTTCGAGACCTTCAGGCAGCTTTCGAAGCGGCGGTTGAAAAGGCGAAGCAAACCCACAACGCCGCGGCGGACGAACCCGAGAATGGTCAGGTGTAGCGTGCAAAGACGAGTAAAAGCAGGAAAGCCAAGCCCCTCGGTCACGCCGCCTCCATCCCAAGACATCGCGATCCGCGCGGGCATCGTCGCTCAACGCCTGCTCGCGGAGCTTGGCCTGCACTATCTTGAGGATCTAGCGCCTGACAGCGCCCGCGAGCTCCTCCGCGCGGCTTGGCGTGAAGCCGCCGGCCAAATGTTTCAGGGACCGGACCTGGATGTCGTTCATGCCGAGATCGACATCATGATCTACAGCCTCGATATGACGCCGCCCCCGCCGCCCATGCCGCGATCCGAAATGAGTTGAGCCGACGTAGCCGGAAACCCCGATATGACCTGTCTGCTCATCGGAAGTCCCGCGTCCTGACCCGGATGCTCTCAAGCGACAGATCGGGGATGTAGATGTCCCTCGCCTTGGGAGTACGGGCATCCGGAGCGCTGCCGTGATAGACCTCGTCGCCCCGGCCATGCGGCAAGCGAAACGCCCCGCGCCGGCTCAGGGACGCCAGCAGGTCCGAGCCGTCGTGCAAGCGCTGGGCGACGATGTGCACGACCTCCCCCTCGCGCTGCACCTTGCCGTCGATCACGAGCAGGCTGGCGCCCAGGACGACGCGCCGCTGCTGCTCGTAGAGGCTCGGCCAGATGACCAGATTGGCCACCCCGGTCTCGTCCTCGATGGTGATGAACATCACGCCCTTGGCCGATCCCGGCTTCTGACGGACCAGGACGAGACCCGCGACCCGGGTCAGCCGTCGATCGCGCATGGCCGTCCCGTCGGCGCAGGTCATCACGTGGCGGCTCTGCAGCTCATCGCGGAGGAAGGCCAGCGGGTGATCCCGGAGCGTCACGCCCACATGGGTGTAGTCCTCTACCACCTCCTGGCCGGCGGGCATGGCCGGCAAATCTGCGCCGGGCTCGTTCACCTCGGGCACGATCTCACCGGCGTCCGTTGAAGCCGCCGCGAACAGCGGCAGGGGATCGTCGCGCAGCGCCTTGATCGCCCAGAGCGCCTCCCGTCGAGCCAGACCCAGACCGCCGAGAAAGGCGTCGGCCTCGGCCAGCCGGGTCAGGGCGCCCACCGGCGTCGCCGCCCGACGCCAGAGATCGTCGACGCCGGCGTAGGGCGTGCCGCCCCGGTTCGTCACCAACCGGGCGGCGTCGCCGTTGGCCAGCCCCCGCACCATGCGCAGGCCCAAACGCACCGCGAACCGATCCTCCCGACCCGTCGGCTCCAGGGTGCAGTCCCACCGCGAGGCGTTGACGCAGACCGGCCGGACCTCGATCCCGTGCTCTCGCGCGTCGCGCACGATCTGGGCCGGTGCGTAGAAACCCATCGGCTGGGCGTTCAGCAGGGCGGCGCAGAAGACGTCCGGGTGATGGCATTTGAGCCAGGACGACGCATAGGCGATCAGGGCGAACGAGGCCGCGTGGCTCTCGGGAAAGCCGTAGGACCCGAAGCCTTCAAGCTGACTAAAGGTCTTCTCGGCGAACTCGGCCGTATAGCCCCGCTCGACCATTCCCCCGACGAGCTTGTCCTTGAAGTGGCTGACCCCGCCCGTAAACTTGAAGGTGGCCATGGCCCGGCGCAGCTGATCCGCCTCCGACGCCGTGAACCCTGCACACTCGATTGCCACTCGCATCGCCTGTTCCTGAAACAGGGGCACGCCGAGCGTCTTGCCCAGAACCCGTTCCAGTTCCGGCTTGGGAAAGACGACAGGCTCCTTCCCCTCGCGGCGGCGCAGGTAGGGATGGACCATGTCGCCCTGAATGGGACCCGGTCGAACGATCGCGACCTCGATCACCAGGTCGTAGAAGGTGCGCGGCTTGATGCGCGGCAGCATGGCCATCTGCGCGCGGCTCTCGATCTGGAAGACGCCGAGCGTGTCGGCCTTCCTGATCATCGCGTAGGTCTTCGGATCCTCCGCCGGGATCGAGGCCAGGTCGAGGTCCACGGCCTTGTGCTGGCGCAGCAGATCCAGACCCCGCCGCATGCAGCTCAGCATGCCGAGCGCGAGCACATCGACCTTCATGAACTTCAGGGCGTCGATGTCGTCCTTGTCCCATTCGATGACCTGGCGATCTTTCATCGCCGCAGGCTCGATGGGGACGAGATCGACCAGCCGGTCGTCTGTCAGGACGAAGCCGCCCGGGTGCTGGCTCAGGTGCCGGGGAAAGCCGATCAGTTGGCGGGACAGGTCGAGCGCCAGCCGAAGGCGACGGTCCTGGAGGTTCAGGTTCAGTTCCTCGACATGACGATCCTCGACGCCCTCGCTGGAATAGCTCCAGACCTGGGACGACAGGGTCTTGATCAGGTCTTCGGTAAGGCCGAGCGCCTTTCCCACATCGCGCAGGGCACCGCGCGACCGGTAGCGGATGACGGTGGCGCACAGGGCGGAGCGGTCCCGGCCGTAGGTGTCATAGATCCACTGGATCACCTCCTCGCGGCGCTCATGCTCGAAGTCGACGTCGATGTCGGGCGGCTCCTTCCGCTCCTGACTGACGAAGCGCTCGAACAGGAGGTCGTTGCGGCCCGGATCGATAGAGGTGATGCCCAGGACATAGCAGACAGCGGAGTTGGCCGCCGAGCCGCGCCCCTGGCACAGGATGTCCCGGCTGCGGGCGAAGTGGACGATGGAGTGGACGGTCAGGAAATAGGGCGCATAGCCCAGGGTCTCGATCAGGCCGAGCTCGTGTTTCAACGACGCCCGCACCGTATCCGGCAGGCCTTCGGGGTAACGCTCCGCCGCGCCCGCCCAGGTCAGCGCCTCCAGAGCCTCCTGGGGCGTCTGTCCCGCGGCCGCCTCGCGCGGATACTGATAGGCCAGCTCGTCCAGACTGAAGCGGCAGCGCCCGGCGATCTCCACCGTCCGCGCCAGAGCCTCCGGGTAGCGAGCGAACAGCCGGTGCATCTCCTCGACCGGCTTCAGATGCCGGTCCGCCGTCCGGCTTCGGCGAAAGCCCACCTCGTCGATGGTGCAACCTTCCCGGATGCAGGTGACCACGTCCTGCAGGATGCGCCGATCCGGATGGTGGAACAGGACGTCGTTGGTGACCACGGTGGTCACACCCGCCTCGGCCGCCATCTCCCAGAGCTGGTGAAGCCGCAACTGGTCGCGGGGTCGCCGGAACAGGGTCAGCGCCAGATGGGCCTCCCGACCAAACGTATCGGCCATCAAGCCCAGACGCCGTCTCAGCGCTGCATCCACCCGCTCGGGGATCAACACGGCGATCAGCCCTTCGGCGTGGGCGGCGACGTCTTCCCATCCGAGCCTACAGGCGCCCTTGCCGCCGCGTCGCTTGCCGAGGGTAAGGAGCCGGCAGAGGCGCGAGTAGGCCGGTCGATCGCGCGGATAGACCAGCACCTCCGCCCCATCTTCCAAAACCAGACGGCAACCGACGATCAGGCGAACGCCCGTCACCTTGGCCGCCACATGGGCCCGGACGATCCCGGCCAGACTGTTGCGGTCCGTCACCGCCAGCGCTTCCAGTCCGCACACGGCCGCTTGTGAAAAGAGCTCCTCGCAAGAACTCGCCCCTCTCAAAAAGGAGAAGTGGGACGCGCATTGGAGTTCGACGTAGGACATGGGCTCACGGGAGGTTCGTTCCCGTTATGTTCACATTGGTCGCCCCCAGGGAAGCGAGATCACTTTCTTATTCAGGTGGCGGTGGCGTGTGACCGAGCGCGATGGCCTTCTTTCGCTGGGCGGGACTAAGCGCGGCCCAGAACCTGTGGACGCGCCGCGTGGGCATCGCCTGTAGATCCTCGATGTGCTGCTGACGTTTGAGCTCGACCTTGAAGAAGCTGGGCTGGTGGTCGATCCCATTGGTCTTCAGACGCCAGAAGACCACGTTTGCGTATCTCGGCGTCAATGTCCCGTGCCGCTTGTAGTAATCCAACGCGCCTTCGAGGATCGCGTTGTTCTCCGCAGCAGCCAGCTTCTCCAGCGCCGCGATGCAGGACTTAAGCTGCATCTCATGGGTCAGGTCGTTCAGACGGCGCTTGGCCTCCTGTGGCGTCAGTCGGCGTCCTTCCTGGACGATGGCGACGTCGAACTTCAGGATGCAGTGTGACCCGACCCAAAGGGTCTCGTCGGTCCGCTCGTTGCCGATCTCGAAATGATAGCGGAGCCCTTCCTGACCGCAGAGGCGGCAGGTCTCGACCGGCGCGCCGTGGTCCTCGGTCCGCTCGGTGAACCGCCATTCCCGGAACGCCGCCGGCAAGGTTTTCGCGACGGACAGGGGCAGGATGCTGTCGCGCACTCGGCTGGTGTATTGCTCCATGTCCCTCCCTCCCATCCGGCCCGATCCGCAATCTAGACGCGAAACGCAGACCGACGCTATCCCAACTGTCGAGGCGGCCTGGATTTCAGGGCGTCGTTCCAGCCAGCTATTGGCGTTCTTGCAGGAATCCGTACAACTAACCGATGTCCGGCGAAGCAGAGCGCCGTTGAAGTTAGGGTCGGGGGTTGGCGGCGATAAACAACACGGCGGCGCCGCAGGCGGCCGGCTATATCCTTCAACTCGAAAGGGCGCTTCACCATCTGGCCCATGCCGGTGTGGGCGCCGTGATCGCCGTGGAACATCTGGACGATGTGGTCGTCCTCAAGGACGGTAAAGCCGTCGTTCAGGAACAGGACAAGAGCACGGCGACGCCCAGCGCCAGATTGCTCTCTGACCGCAGCAAGGCGATCTGGCGCACGCTGGAAATCTGGTTGCTCCAGCAGGAGGCGCCTGAGGCGATCGTCTGCGAGCGATATCTCTTCTTCGTCAATCGGCCGGTGGAGACGGCCATTTCCACCCTCTTGAAGAAGCGCAAGCTTGGCGAGGCGAGCGCGGCGGAGGCGTTGGTCGCCCTGCGAGCCGAAGGCACCGCGCCGTCCAAAAAGACGACCAAGGTCACGCAGGCGCAGGCCTTGATCGACCGGGT
This sequence comes from Brevundimonas sp. UBA5936, assembly GCA_002430835.1. Taxonomy (GTDB): domain Bacteria; phylum Pseudomonadota; class Alphaproteobacteria; order Caulobacterales; family Caulobacteraceae; genus Brevundimonas. The sequence continues at coordinate 32,858 of DJDA01000118.1, read as the reverse complement.
GCTCCAACGCTCTGACGACGACCTGCTCGACCTGATTGGACGCATCGAGATCGTCGAGGCCGGCGACCCGGCAGAGGATCGCGCCGCCATGGCGAACGGCCTCGGTTTGAGTCCCAGGGCGAATGCAGAGGACATTCTGGACGGCCTGCTCGGATGGCTGACGCGGCTGGTGCGTGAGGAATGGAATGCGGGGCGCCCCGGCATGGTGTCGCGTGCCGCGGTTCTACTCCAGAAGGATGCGCTCCAGGCCCGCCAGGCGCGGAGCCGCCTTCTTCCGAGGGCGGCCTCGGATGTGCGGGTGTCCGACGCCGATCGTGCCGGCGCCTTGTCGCGGACGTTCGTCGAGCACCTCGGCCGGATCGAAGCCCAGGACGAGGATGTTTTCGACGCCGTCGATCATTTCCTGAAGTTCAATGCCGAAAAGCACCGGCTCGTCATCGAGGGTGAGGTCGCCGACGGGGAGTGGCGTGATCGGGGTGACCGCCTGCGCACCCGATGGCAGAATTTGATGCGGCGGCGAACCCGGGAGATGAAGCCCAGGCCGTCGTGGGAGATCGGACAGACGGTGCTCGCCGACGCCACATACGATCATCAGGAACCGCTGGATGGTCAGCCCTGCGGCGAGCTCTACATGACGTCGGGCCACTACCACCGTCTTGCAGACGAGAACCAGGTATGGTGGGACCCTAGCTATTCGCCGGAGCCCTCCGGTGAAGATTGATCACGAGGAACTGCTGGCCAGGAACCCGGCTCTGATGGCCAGCGCCTTCTGGCATGTCGCCCAGCGCCACGCCGGCAAGGCCCACGGCGCGCCACCCATCCTGCCCATATTTGTGGTCAGCGCCGCCCTGCTTCTTCACCGCGCGACGGTGGACAAGGTCCACGGCATGAATTTCGACAGTGGCTTCCTCAAAGCCGTTGTGGAGCGGCCCGACTTGCTCGCTGGCCTGCAACGCCGCGTGGAGGCGCATGCCGATACCGCGCTCAAGGCGCTGCAGGTCGGTGTGGCCTCGGGCCTCCTGATCCGCGAAGGGGGAGAAGGCTTTCCTCGCTTCCGGGCGATGAGCGGCGCCGATCTTCCGCAAGCCATCCGGGATCTCGACCCTCCGGTCTCTCACGTCCTGAGCGCCGCCAAGCGGCTCGGGACCTGGTTCGCCATGGACGGCTTTGAAGCCGCCCAGCGACAGCTGAACATCGAGTTCTGACCCATGAAGCTCTTCATCCGCGAAATCATCATCTGGCCGGAAGACGTTCGCTTCGAACCCCGGACGCTGACCTTCGATCCTGGCGCGGTGTCGGTGGTGACCGGATGGAGCGGCACCGGCAAATCCTCGATCGTCAACATCATCGACTATGTGCTCGGGTCGGGCTCCTGCTCGATCGCTGTCGGTGTGATCCGCAACGCGGTTTCATGGTTCGGACTGACCATCGAAACCGACGCCGGCCTTATGAGGATCGCCTGCCCTAAGCCGGCGGCGCGTCAGGTGTCCGAGGAGATATGGCTGCAGCAGGGGCCTGAGGTGGAGCAGGCTCTGCCCATGCGCCCGGCTGCCAACTCCAACGTCGCGCGCCTCAAAGCGCTGCTCGACATCTATTCCGGGCTGTCCAACCTGGCGCTCGATCCGGAGAAGGACAAAGGCTTCGGCGGGCGGGCGAGTTTCCGCGATCTGGCGGCTTTCAACCTTCTGCCGCAACATGTCGTGGCCAATCCCTACACGCTCTTCTTCAAGGCGGACTCTTCGGAGCATCGCGAGACCCTGCGCCACGTGCTGCCCCTCGCCCTGGGAATTGTGACCAATGAGGATCTGGTAAGGCTCCATCGCCTCCGGCTGCTGCGTGACGAATTACGCAAGGTCGAGACGGAGCTGCGGACCCGGCGCAACGCCATCGACAACTGGAGCGCAAACGCCCGCGGCGCCTTCTTCCGCGCCCAGGAACTCAGTCTCGTGCCGCCCGGAGAGCCGCCCGGAGACCTGCGCGGACTGCTCTCGGTGCTCGCCGAGGTGGTAACTGCCGGCGGTCAATCTGTCGCCGCTCCTGGCCGGGTCACCGCTGCGGTGACCCGGCTGGACGACATTCGTCGCCAGGAGCAGGCGCTTGACCAGAAGATCGGCGCCGAACGGCGCCGCCTACGCAAGCTGCGCAGCCTGTCCCGAGCGGTGGTCGACTATGCCGACGTGCTGGCCGAGCAGTCGGCGAGCGTGAAAGGTGTCGGCTGGTTCAAGGCCCATGTCGCCGCAGAGTCTTGCGTTCTGTGCGGATCGGACACCGAAGCGGCAAGGGACGCCCTGGAGGAACTGAACGACCCGATCGCTGAGCTGCAGAGCCTCTCGACTGGCGCGACGACCGCTCGGCCTATGGTTGACCGCGACCTTATCGCTGTTCAGAGCTCCCTGCTTCAGGCGGAAAACGATCTTCAGGCGCTGCAACGCACCCGACGCGAGTTCGAGGCGCAGGTCGACAAGGAACGCGGCCAGTCGCAGAGCCTGGAGAACATCTTCAGATTTATCGGATCGACCGAACAGGCCTTGCGTATGCTCGGGGATATCCAGGGCGACGAGGGTCTAGAAGCCCAGGTCGCCAAACTTCGCGGCGACATCCGGGATATCGAGCGGCAGGGCAACGACGAAGAACGCCGCCGCCGCGCCTCGGACGTCCATGCCCGTATCTCAAGCTACATCGTCCGCTTCATCGAGCATCTCGGGATCGAAGGCGCCGAAGGTCGGCCCATGCTCGACGAGCGCGAGCTGAATCTCCGGTTCGAACGCGAGGGCGCCAAGGGCGCGGATTTCCTCTGGGAAATCGGCAGCGGCGAGAACTGGATGGCCTACCATCTCGCCGCCCTGCTCGCGCTTCACGGGGTCTTCCTCAATCGTCTCCAGAACAATCCGGTGCCGACCTTTCTCGTCATCGATCAGCCGAGCCAAGTCTATTTCCCGAGTGACACCTTCGAACAGATTGTCAGCGGCGAAGCCGCTCTTGACGAACCTGGAGAGTCGATTGGCGCCGCTCGCCGGCGCAAAGGCCGGCTCGGCGATCTGGAGAGTACGCGCAAGATTTTCGCGAGCCTCGCCCGGGCCCACAGGTCGTTTAACTCCAGTCTGCAGATCATCGTACTGGATCATGCGGACCATCACGCATGGGGCGACATCGAGGGCGTCATGCAGGTGGCCAACTGGCGTGGCGAGGCTGATTTCCTAATCCCCTCGCACTGGTTGGCCGACGAGACCGATCCCGATGCGCCCAACGAGGTCGCCCCGGAGTGACGCGGCAACCGATCATCCGAACAGCCCGTGGATGAACCAGGCCTGCGACCCCGTGCGGCCATCCTCGCCATCGCCCGCCCGGAACAGCCAGAACCGCCGACCGGCTTCGTCCTCGACCTGGAAGTAGTCACGGACGGCCCAGACTTCGGCGTCGCGCCGCCGCCATTCTCCGAAGATCCGCTCGGGGCCGTCCGCCCGCACCACCCGGCGTCGCACGCCTCGCCAGGTGAAGTGGGTCGGCGGATTGTCAGGCAAGAGCGCCATTGTCTCGACGGGCTCGGGCCGCTTCAGCAGCCGCGCCGGACGCGGCCAGTCCGGCGACCAGTCCAGAGCCGGCGCGACGGACAGGGGCGGAGCCTTGCGGACCGAGCGCTCGGGCACGTCGTTCTCGATGGGGATCAGTCGATACAGCCGCTGAGGGCCGATACGGTTGGACAGGATGTCGACAAGGTCCGAAAGATCCGGCGTCCCGGCCTCGCCGAGCGCGCTCTCCCCCGGCCGCCAATGGAGGGGTTCGGCCTGCACGGCGGACAGGGTCATGCGCTCGATGCCGAACCCGGGATCGACCTTGTCGATCCGGTCGAACAACAGGCGAGTGAGTCTGGGCGCATCCCTCGTCGGTCGGGCGAGGCTGACCCTCTGGGCTTCGATCCGGTTGTCGACCCGAAAGCACAGCCAATCCAGTCGCCGGACTCCAAGTCCCGCTGCCTCAAGCGCCCCGCAGAGGTCGGCGACTAGGGCCGCGATATGCCGGGCCAGGGTCTCCGGGGCGCCGATCGGCTCGCCGAAGACCCGCGCGACCGACGGGACCTCGAGAGCCTCGACGGGGATGAGCGGCTCTTCGAGACGACCATAGGCTTGGTCGATCCGGCGGCCGAGCTCGTGGCCGAACCGAAGCGTCAGGGGAGCGCGCGGTCGATGCGCCACGTCCGCGATGCGCTCGAAGCCCATCCGGTTCAGATTTGCGATCAGCTCCATCGGCAGGCGTAGGGCCGCCAAGGGCAGGCCGCCGATCGCGGCGTCGACGGCGTTATCCCCGACGACCCGGCAAACGCCCCGGAAGCGGACCACCGCGTGGGCCGCCCCGTAAGTCGGTCCGATCGCTGCGTCGGCGCGAACGCCTTCGGCTTCGAGCCGTTCGATCATGTCCGCAAGCATGGCTGCCTCTCCCCCCTTGAGGTGGGCGGCGCCGGTGGCGTCGATGGCGAGGCCGTCAGGCGGATCAGGTTGGCAAACGGGGGCGTACCGGCGCATCGCCCAGATGGCGAGACGGCCGAGCGCGGCATCATCTCCTGCCGGGTCGGCATCACGAACATCCAGACCGGGGATCAGGGCTTGGGCCTGTGTCGCGGCCATGCCGATGCGCGTTCCCTGGGTTAGAGCCGACTGGTTGGCGGCGAGCACGACGCGTCGGCGGCCGGACCGACCGGCGAGGATCAGGGGTAGGTCAGGCGGCGGCGCGGCCTCGCCCAACCCTCGCAGGAGACGATCGACGGGCCAGTTCGGCAGGTAGAGCGAGACGACCCGTCTCATCGCAGGCTTCCAAGGTGAAATCCGCGGCTTCGGCGCCGCGACAGCGAAGGAGTTCGATGAACCAGCGCGCCCGCCCCACGCCGGGAACGGGAAGGGGCGAGGAGGATGCCGGGCTGATGCGCCATCGAGTGGCGGAGGCGGTGTGCTGGCCGAACTCGGCGGCGTCGGTCGCGCGTCGCCATCGTCTCACCGCCAGTCCCAGGCCTCCCGAGCCTTCTGCGGCCAGCTGCAGCCTCCGCGAGGCGACGAGATTCAAGCGGGCGGTCTCGGCCACGACGGCGGCCAGACCCGGATGGCGAAGCCCTTCCTCGAAACAGGCGAGGAGGGAGGACTCGTCCCCGGCCTCGACATAGATGACCCGATCCGGCCCGAGACCCGACTGACGCAGGGCAGGAGCGAACAGGTCGGGTCGGGTGACGCACCAGAGCACCTGGCCCTCCCGCCGGGCCGCGATCCCGGCGGCGAAGAGGGCGGCGGCGGCTCCGTCCACGGCTTCCTCTCCTCCGCCGGCGACTTCATGGAGAGCTCCAAGCGGAAGGCCTCCGCCCGGCAGATGCCGGTCCAGATCGCATACTCCGAACGGCAGAACGCCGGGGACGCCTCGCGTCCCGTGCTCCAGGGCGCGAATCCGATCGCGCAGGCCGTCGAGCCCGGCAGGCAGGCGGGCATGCATTGGAGGCCTCCTGTTCCAAGGCTGTTGAATGTTCTTGTAATGTTCTCGGTCTTGATGGGGCGCGGAGTCAACCTTCGCCAAACCCTTATCCCCGCTCGCACGAGCCGGCGATGGCCGCTCAAACCCCTCTGGAGACGGTCGGTGCTGGCTTTTCTCGGGAAGTCGGCGATCAATGGAAATCCGAAACGGAGGCCCGCATGTGCAACGAGTACCAGCTCATCCTGCCGTTCGATGAGGTGATCGAGATGTTCAACAGGACCGGCGACCGTCTCGTCTTCCCGGGCGGCATGCCCAACTTTGGACCGATGGCGTCGATTCGCATCGGCGACCGGGCGCCCATCATCACGCGAGGTCCGGACGGGGCGCAGCTGATCGTCTCGCCCTGGGCCTGGAAATCGCCGCAGGGACGACCCGTCTTCAACTTCCGATCTGACGGTCGATCCTTCGCCGGGACGACCCGATGCCTCATTCCCGCGGACGGCTTCTTCGAGTTCACGGAGGCGGAGCCGGGTCAGAAGCGCAAGACCAAGTGGCGCTTCGCCATGAAAGGCGCGCCGATCTTCTGGATCGCCGGCCTGGTCCGCGACGAAGCCTTCGCCATGCTGACCACCGAGCCGGGGCCGGACATCAAACCCTACCACGATCGTCAGATCGTCCTGCTGAAGCCCGAGGCGGCCCTGGACTGGCTGGACCTGCGCAAGCCCGAGACCGAGCTTCTGCACGCCCTGCCCGAAGGCAGCTTGTCGGTCGAGAAGGTCTTTCCCGAAGCGGCATAGGCCCGGCGAGCCGTCACCGCCCGAGGTCCTGCCCAAGTTGCTTGCCGCCGAGGATTTGGGCGAAGCCGCGCGAGTCCAGAGAGAGGGTGACCGACTTTCCCATCGTCGGCGGGGTCTTGCCGACGCCCAGCCGGCCGTAGTGTTCGGAGCCGTCCGACGCGCGCACCACCACATAGGCGGAGCCGCCCAGTTCGTCGTGGAAGCCGGTTTTGACCACCTTGCCCTGAACCGGAGCCTTGCCCAGCTGTTCGGCCGATCGCGCGCCTTCGAGACGCCGTTGGTTGAGGGTGCGAATGACGTCCTTCGAAAGCTGGAGTCGCCGAAGTCGGGCTTCCATATCCTGGGACAGTCGGAAGCGCCGCCCTGTCCGTACGGCGAGCCCCAAGGTTTCCAGATGGCGCAGCCGACCTCGCGTCAGAGCGGTCCAGGCATCCGTTCCGCCGATCCCGTCGTCGACGCAGCCGTTCGCGTCCGCGGCCGCCAGAAGGCGGCGGTCGAAGGCCGTGAACCGGTCGGCCTCGGTCTCGCGCCAGACGCGACGTTCGGCGTCCTGACGGCTGAGGTCTCCCAACCGTTCCTGGGCCACCTCCTGGGCCCGCGCGCGGAAGCCGTAGCCGATGTAGTCGCGCGGTATCACGAGGTCCCGGCCGTCGCTTCTTCGACCGCGCACGAGCACATGGGCGTGGGGTTGATCGGTGTCGAAATGACAGACGGCGATCCAGTTCAGCCCCGGCTCTCCGAGGTCGTCGGCGACCCTCGACATCACCTCCCTGGTGTACCCCTGAAGATCCGAAATCCGCTCGCCATGCTCCGGTGAAATTATGAAGCGGAAGTGGTGCCGGTCTTTCGCCCAGCCCTCCGTCGCGCCAGCCGCATCGACACCTTCGCGGACCGGTCCGAAGAAGACGGCCTGCTCCCCATCCTCTCCGGCGCCCATGCGTCCGAGGTAGGCGATGTGGGCGCCGAGCGCCGCGCCTCGGGCGAACCCCTTGCCCATGTGACGCGACACCAGAGCCTTCACCGTCACACGCTGCCGGACGTCGAGACGGAAGGGCCGACCCGAGCGGTTCTGGGCCGCGCGCAGACATCCCGCGCGATCGCCATAGGCGAACAGACGCGAGGCCGCGAGGCGCTGGAACATGGCGATGCGGACGCTGGTCTTGTCCGACTTCAGCCTCTGGGGAAGGCGCACTCGGAGAGTGGATACGTCGCCCTTGGTCGCCTCGGCGAGGCGCACTTCGATGGCGGTGCGGACCTGCATGACCATGCTCCAGGCGCGGAAACAGACGCCAACTCAACGCAAGTCGCCGACCGTCTCCGCGGTTGTCACAAGTGTCTGCCGGGACTGGGAAAAACAGAAGGCCAAAACCCCTCTTTTATCTTGCCCTAAGCCCTCAATCTGACGATTCCCGCCCACCTTAGCCAACATAAGACACGACCGATCAACACCCGACAAGACTGTGAAAAATCCCCCGGTCGACAAAGAAAAGCCCGCCCGGCCGAAGCCGAGCGGGTCGTTGATCGAGGGTGCAATCTCTCAGGCGGCCCGGGCCTTGATGGGCACGTGCCGCAGCCCGTTCTCCATCGCCTTCTGCCCGAGGTTGAGCGCGGGTCCGAACGGCCGCTGATCCTCCCGCACACCGGCCAGCGAATGGACCAGGGTCAGGCAGACCTCCGGCTCGAGGGCGATCAACTCGTCGTTCGCCCGGAAGGGAGCGGCCTTGCCGTGGGTGTCGAAATCCGCTCGCGCGAGGATCAGCTTCACCCCTTTCTGCTGAGCCCATTTGATCGCCAGCTTCTCGGAGCCTTTCGCTCCGGTCGTCGCCAGAGCCATGTCCGGCCACTCCCCCTTCGCCCAGTTGAGGGCGTCGAAGATCCGCCCGGCGTCCTCGGCCGTGTCCGCCGTCGGCGCGCCCCGGAAGGCGATCACCGGACCGCCCGGATCGGCGTCTCCGGACCGCCGATTTCGGATCGCCCGGATCGCCTGTTTCGCCTCCAGCTGCGCCGCCGTCAGATGGGTGCCGCGCCGTGATCCGCGCCAGGCGGTCCAGACCTCCCCGGTCGCGATCGTCCAGGTTTCGGACGCCGCATCCCGGATCAGTTCGCAGGCCTGCGTCGCCGCATCTCCGGATCTCGCTTTAGCCGTTGCGTCCTGAAGCTCGACATCGGCCGCTTCCGATCCATCGAAGTCCCGGTCCAGGCCGCGCATCGCGTCGCGGGCGCGGTCGGCGTCCCGTTCGATCCGTCCCGCGGCCGAGTGGAAGGCGCCGATAAGGGCTTCACCGAGGATCGTCTGAAAGTCCTCCAGAGCGGTGTCGGAGATCACGTCCACGAGCTCGGTCATGAGCGCGCGCCCCAGCTGGATCAGGGCGTCCTCGGTCGGGTGCGGACGCGCATCCCTCAGGGACGCGGTCAGGTCGTCGAAGGCGGAGTCCGACTTCGAGGAAGCGGAGAAGGCGGTGTTGAAGTGGGTCATCGAACCATTCCTTTTGAAGAAGGGAATGTCGAAGCGCCCCATGCGCAACGACCCCGGCTTTGGCCACGGCGGGGTCCCCGGCAGTCACCGGAGCGGAGGGCCGCTTGCCCTCCGTGGAGGGGAACGGCGCAGCCGTTGACTTCCGGGGTGCCGTGACAAAGTCGGAGGGCGTTGTGTGGGGGCAAGTCGTCGTCGCCCTTCGCGACGACGACCCCATTCGGCGCCCTCGCGCCGATACGGAAGATGAGGCATCGATCTTCCTGTCGGTCGACGCCGGCGGGCCGGCGGCGCATCCCGGGTCAGTGAACCAACGTCACGTGGAAACGCCGGCCAAATGCATCAGGCTCTCCACCGACACCGGGGTCGGGCGATAGGCGATGGCAGCATGGGCGGCGCAGAAGGCGCCGCGCTCCGAGGGACGACCGCACAGGCTGAAGTCGGCGTCGCCGGGATCGCCATACGGCCATCGGCAGTCCAGGCGCCTTACCGAGAGTATGGTGGCGACCCCATCCGGAGGCGGCGTCAACGTGGCGTGATCCTGCGCCCCCGGTCGTGCATGACCGGCAGGGCGGCGCCCGGACAGGCCCAGGCGGGCGACCTTGGAGAGGACGGCGTTTCGGGACAGGCCGCCGCCCAGCTCGCGGGCGATGACCTCCGCGCTTCGCCCTTCGGGCCACAAGCGCTTCAGCTGATTGATACGGTCTTGGGTCCAGGCGGACATGGCGGTCTCCTTCGTCGAGCCTCGATGGCTCGCCCGACCGCGTCCTTCCTCCGGCCTTCCCGTCGGCAGCACGAAGAAGGGCCCGAGGCGCAGCGCGCCCGAGCCCTTTAAATCTCCCCTTCGGATCAGAACGGGATGTCGTCGTTGAGGTCGTAGCCGCCGCCCGCCTCGACGCTGCGGTCGGCGACACCGGAGCGGTCGTCCGACGGTTCGTTCCCGGCGCGCCGGTTCTTCAACCGGATGTCGCTGACGACGAGACGCAGGTCGTAGTGCTCGACCCCGTCCTTGCCGGTCCAGGTGTCGTTTTCGACATGGCCCTGGATCACGACGCGGCTGCCCTTCTTGGCATAGGGCTGGATGTAGTTCTCCGCCGTCGCCTCGTTGAAGCAGATGCAGTTGAAGCCGGTGGTGCGCTCGCCCGGTTCGCCGTTGGCGCGACGGAAGCGGGTGGTCTCCACGACGCGGAAGCTCGCCCGTTTCTTGCCGGACCCTTGCGCCGACAGGATTGACGGATCGGCGGCCAGATAGCCTTCGAGGGTGAGGGTTTGCATGGTCAGTCTCCTGAAAATCAGATTGGATGAGGGGGCGGGGGTCAGGCTGCGACGCGGTCGTCAGCCGCATCGGAGCCGACGTCGCTCCGGCGATCTTCGGCCCAGTCGAGGACGGTGAGCCGGTTAATGACCAGCTCCTTGGCCGTCCGTTCCGAGCCGTCGCGGGCGGTGTAGGCGGTGTCGATGAAGGCGCCGATCACGACGGCCTCGCATCCCTGGGTCAGGCCGCGCGCGATGACCTTCTCGTTCAGGCCCTTCGACCAGCTGACGCAGTTGACACCGACCAGCCGGGGCTTGCCGGCGTTGTCGGTTCCGCGTTGCTCGAGCAGGCGGAAGACCGCCTTGCCGAAGTCGTCGCTGATCTGGGGGTCGGCCGCGAGGCGGCCCGTGAACACCATGGTCTGCATGTCAGTCTCCTGTTGATCCGAAGCCGCCGGGGAGCCGATCTCCCCAATCCCGCTTCATCCGAGACCTCCCTTCCTCCTCAGCTTCAGGCCGGGCGCTTTCGCCCGGGCGTCACGGTCCCAAGTGTCGCCATCAATCGTGTTTCGCGCGATGCTAGGGCATGTGCGTTCTCACCCTCGCCTGGGATGTCCATCCGGACTGGCTGCTGATCGCTGCGGGCAACCGCGACGAAGCCCATGCGCGTCCCTCCGCGCCCCTGGCGCGCTGGTCCGATGGTTCCGGCGTCGTCGGTGGTCGTGATCTTCTGTCGGGCGGGATGTGGCTGGGCGTGTCGGAGACCCACGCACGCTTCGCCGTCGTCACCAATGTCACCGGGCAGGGCGCGCCCGATCCAGATATGCTGAGCCGGGGCGGGCTCGTGCACGACGCTCTGGTCAGCCGGACCCCTTTCGCGACGGGGCAGGCCGCCCGCTACAACCCCTTCAATCTGATCATCGTCGCCGAGGATCAGGCGCGTGAGCGCACCAATCGCCCCGAACCGCTCGACCGGTCGCTTGCTCGAGGTTGGCACGCCCTTTCGAACGGACTTCTGGATGCGCCCTGGGATCGAAAGGAGCGGCTGACCGCCGCCGCACAAGCCTGGCTCGAGATGAACCCGTTACGCCCCGAAGGACTGCTCGGCCCTCTCGACGACCGAGTTGAGGGTCGATCAGCCGATGTGGATCGACCGATCTTTCTCCTCAATGACCTTTACGGCACGCGATGCAGCACGGTCGTCGCGGTGGATCGGGCCGGACGCGGCCGCATCTGGGAACGGCGGTTCGATGCGACGGGCGCGGTCGCCGGCGAGACGGAGATCGCGTTTCACTGGCTGATCTGATCTCGACCGATCCAGTGCGCTTTGGAGAACTTTTTCGATGTAAGCCTTGGGAGCCTGACCGATAGCGGCTCACGATCTATTGCGGACATCGTCGCCGTGGAGGAAGGTGAGCCAGGCCTGTTTGTACGAGACATCAGCGCCGCTCCGACGCGCGAGGGACAGCATGGACGCAAATAGGCATTTTCGGACTTACATCCGAAAAATCTTCACCGTAACGGGCGTCATGGGTATCGTAGCGATCGGAGCGGTCGCAGGTATTGCGGTTCTCTGGCTCTTCCTGAGCTGAGACTGGGTCGACTTCCGCGACCCACCCTTCTCTGACATTTGAAAGTTCGCCTTCTGGTCTGACGCCCGCTCCAAAAATTCCGAGTCCTCGTCCTCTGCTCGGAGCGACAAGACCATCTCTGACGACGCTCCGTCGACGTGTCTTTCAAGGCCTGCTTGCGCTTCGATGCGAAGACCGATGTACGCCTTGGACGTTGACCCGCGAATCTTCGGAGGACGTATGGAACCGTCAGCACAGGAGCGTCTCCAGTTGGAGGAACTGGCGAAGTCGATGGTCGAGCTTTGCGTTCGAAACACCGTGCTCGAGGATTTCCATGCCGGTCGATATCCGCAATCCCGCGCCGGGGACTACTCCGATGTGCGGGTCGTCACGCCGGACGGCGAGATTCCATGGAACGACCTGAGCCGCATCTCTGATGAAGAGATGAAGACCCTGATGATCGAGGTCGTCGATCGCGTTTTCACCTACCTAAGCTTTCCGGAGGTTCTCGGCGCCATACCAGGCGGTCGGACATGGGACCGGCCCAAGCTTGATGCCGCCCTAATGAAGACCGTCCAACGCCGAGCGGGTCAGGCGGCGAAGCCCTCAAGCACTGACTGAACGGGGTGGCGGCGCAGGACGGCTTCGACCACGTCCGGCCGGTCCACCGCGACAAACACCCGCGGCGCGTAGGCGATAATCTCGACGAAGCAGCCGAGCGCGACGAGGGCGTCACGGTCGGTGCGGCCGCCGACCACTTCAAGCCGCCAGCGGTCCATAACCCGCGATCGCTTGAGCCATAGGCCGCCTGAGAGGGCGAGCTGCACATTGCGGTCGAGTACGGCCGCAGCCGTCCTGCGGCCGTCGGCCCAGGCGTCGCCGACCTCGGTCAGGCCCAGCGCCTTCTTCAGACTGACGGCTTGAACCTCGTCCAGCACCCGACCCAGCCATCGCCGCCCGTCCGGCGCGCGCACGCGTCGCACCGAGCAGCCCTTAGACGGCAGCTTTCCCCAGATCGGCAACAGCAGGCCGGTCGCCAGGCTCAGGCGGCGCGTTCGCCACGGATCGGTCGTGGCAACTTCGGCGTCCCAGACCGCGCGCCACGCTGCCTCATCGGTGTGGGTCCAGGCCGATTCCTCAAACGCCTTCTCCGGCATGACCTGATGCTGGTCAGGCCGCAGCAGCCGCACGGCCGGGACGAGCCGGTCGTCGTCGGTAGTCGTGGTCAGACCGAGCTCGGCCAGGGCGGCGCGGCCCGAGCGTTCGTTGACCACGAGGCGGAACGCGGACCCCTCCGCACCGTCGAGCGCCGCGCCCGAGGTTATGATCTCGCGCCGCACCTTCAGTTCGAAGGTGACGAGGGCCGTCTCCGCCCCCGTCGAGACGTCAGTACGGATGGTCTCCTCCTCGACGACGTCAAGCTCCTCGGCCTCGATGTCCTCCAGCCCACGATCCAGATCGCCGGAGGCGGCGGCGCGCTCAAGGATGCCGGATAGGATGCCATCGAAGTCGGCGAACAGAGCGTTCTGGTCGGCGATACGCAGGGCCAGCAGCCGGTTCAGGAAGGTATGGATCGGCGGCAGATCGTCGGACGGCTTGAGACCGCCGTCGGCATCCCGCAGCTTCAGGCCGGTCTTGGTCTCGAAGTCCTCCAGGGTCATGGACGACAGTTCGCTGAAGCCGAGCGCGCCGTAGAAGACCAGCAAGGCGCGGCGCGCCCACGGGCTTTCCAGATTGTCCTCGGCCCGGAACAGACCGGCGCCCGCCGTGCGGCGTTCGCCGCGCGTCAGGGCCCCCAGCGAATCCAGCCGTCGGGCGATGGTCGAGGTGAACCGCTTCTCGCCGTGGATGTCGGTGGTGACCGGGCGGAACAGCGGCGGACAGGCTTGGTGAGTTCGATGACTGCGCCCCAGACCCTGTATGGCGGTATCCGCCCGCCAGCCCGGTTCGACCAGGTAGTGCGAGCGGCGCTGCTGGTTCGACGCCGAGAGGTCGGCGTGATAGCTGCGTCCCGTGCCGCCCGCGTCCGAGAAGACCAGGATGCGTTTCCGCCCGGACATGAAGGCGTCGGTCTCCGACCGCGCGGCCGAGGCGCCGCGCCGCTCGACGAGCCGGCGTCCGTCACGCGAGATCACGCGACGCGACCGTCCCGTGATCTCTGCGACGGCCTCCGTGCCGAAGGTATCCAGAAGGGCGTCGAGGACGCCGGGCACGGCCGGCAGGAGCGCCATTCTTTCGATCAGGTCTTCGCGCCGGCGCAACGCCTCCTGGCTCACGGCGGGCCGGCCGTCGACCATGACCGGGACCAGCGTCACCGCGCCGTCGTCACCCTCGATCGCCTCCATAAGATTCACCGGGAAAGCCTCGCGCAGATAGTCGAGGACATATTCGCGCGGTGTCAGGTCGATGGAGAGGTTGTTCCACTCCTCGGGCGGTATGGACGCCAATCTTCGCTCCATCACCGCCTCGTTCGTCGAAACGATCTGGACCACGGCGGAACGCCCTTCGGTCAGGTCCGCCCGGATCGACGCCGCAAGCGTCGGCGCCTTCAACCCCGCCAGCAGGTGACCGAAGAAGCGCAGCTTGGCGCCTTCGAACGCGGAATGGACGGCTGAGGCGGCCAGGCCGCTCCTGGCCTTGCCTTCCTCATCATTGAAGCCGGTCGCTTTCAGCGCCTCGCCCAGATTGGCGTGGATCAGCTGGAAGGCGTCGGCCCAGGCGTCCCAGATGCTGATGTCGTCCTCGGTCAGGGGGTGGAAGAGCGGCTCGTACTCGACGCCCTCGAACGACAACGACCGCGCCACATAGAGGCCGAGCGCCTTGAGCTCGCGCGCGACGAGCTCCATGGCGGCGACCCCGCCCTTGTCCATTGCGTCCAAGAAGTCGTCCCGTGTCACGAAGGGCGCCTCCGGCCCGCCCCAGAGACCTAGACGGGCCGCATAGGCCAAGTTCTCCGCCGTGGTTGCTCCCGTCGCCGAGACATAGAGAACCCGCGCATTGGGCAACCGGTTCTGCAGAGCCAGACCGGCCATGCCCTGCAGGGACGCCTTCTTCATCCCCCGCGCGCCCTTGCCGCCGCCTGCGGCATTGGCCATGGCGTGCGCCTCGTCGAAGGCGATGACCCCGTCGGAGTCCTCGCCCAGCCAGGCGACGATCTGATCGAGCCGCGACATCTTCTGGCCGCGCGCCGGCTGGCGCAGGGTCGCGTAGGTGGTGAAGACGATGCCGCGATCGAGCCGCACGCCTTCGCCCAGCTTCCAACTGTTGAGCGGCACGATGTCGTGGGCTCCGCCGCCGATGGCGCCCCAGTCGCGCCGGGCGTCGTCGAGAAGGGCGTCGGTTTTGGACAACCAAAGGGCCTTGGTTCGTCCCTGGGCCATGTTGTCGGCGATGACGGCGGCGATCTCCCGGCCCTTGCCGCAGCCGGTGCCGTCGCCAAGGAAGAAGCCTCGCCGGAGCTGGACGGAACCCTCGTCCTCCTCCCGCGACAGCCGGAGTTGATGAGCCGCCTCTCCCGGCGTCCACCAGGCGGGCAGCATGCCGGCGTGAGCCTCTCCGGCGTAGATCACCGTCTCCAGCTGGGCGTCGGAAATCCGGCCGTCCTCCCGGACCGACGGCGGCAGCACCGGCCGATAGGTCGGCGCCGGCGGGGCGACCGAGGCCATGGGGCCGGACTCCACCAGAGGCGAGGGGTGGGGCTTCTCTTCGGCCAAAGCGATCCGCGCCAGCCGATGCGCCTGATAGAGGCCGACATCCCGCCCCTCGCCCGTCCACGCTCGGGTGTCATAGGCGATGGGCGAAGCGCCCGCGAGGAAGCCGAGACGGCCGGACGGCAGGGCCAAAGACCGGTCCCTCGGCGCCAGCAAGGCGTGGGCGGCGACCTCCAGCCTGACGCGGGGTTTGGCGGCGGTGCGCTCCGTCACGGTCGAGGCCAGGACGGCGCAGGCCGCGAGGTCCTCGCCTTTGACCAAGGGGGCGGTCTCAGCCTCACCGTCCAGCCGGTCCATGACCAGCAGGCCGGTCTCGACGGTTGTGCCGTGTCGGGCAAATGCGCGCGGCGGGAAGCCGATGCGGGCGATGACGCGGCCCTTGGCTCCCAGCCGGCGCATGAGGGCGTCATCGGTCAGGGCCGTCATGGGCACGACCGCCGCCACCCGCCCGCCATCCGCCAGAGCCGAAAGGGCGGCGACCAGATGTGTCTCCAGATCGGTGAAGGGCGGGTTGCAGACCGCGACGTCGAACCCGCCTGCGCCGGGCAGCAGATCCTGCACATGGCGGCCATCAACCCGCGACCGCGTCGCCGAGACGAACAGGCCGTCGAGCAGGTCGGCGCGACCGTCGGCGAGCTCGTTCAGCGTCAGCTCGCCGCCGCAGGCCTCGGCCACGGCGGCGATCAGGCCTGTGCCAGCCGACGGCTCCAGCACGCGGTCGCCGGGTCTGACCTGCGCAGCCAGCACCACAAGGGCCGCCAGCTCCGGCGGGGTCGAGAACTGGTCGAGCGCGACTTGGTCTTCGCTGCGACGGCTGTGGGTCAGGCCCAGCGCGCCGACCGTCGCCAGAAGAGCGGCGATGCCCGCCGGTGCGTCCTCAAGGCGAGCGACCTGTGGCGCCAGCCGACGAATCTGCAGCACGGTCGCCGCCTCGATCGCCTCATAGGCGTCCCGCCAGTTCCACAGGCCCTCGGCGTCGGACCCGCCGAAGCCGGTGGTCATGACGCTGGAGACCAGTTTGCGGTCCAGCGGACGAGATCGAGCCAACTGTGCCGCGAGCGCCCGGGCGGCTGCCAGAAGATTGGCGGCGCGATCGCCGGCGCGCGCTACGGCGAACAGGGAGAGATTGGCTGATGAGGCGTCGGTCATGGCTGAGGCTCCGATCGCCTGGAGCGGCGGGCTCATCCCTCCAGTCCTCCAAGGCTCGCCTCGGCCGCCCTTCCTCCCACCCCAAGACGAAGGCCCGCCGCGACGATGTCGCGACGGGCCTCGTGCTCCTGGTCCGCCCGATCAGGCAGCAGCGCCGAGCGCTTCCTCGCCCAGCGGCGTTACCTCGAACGCGCCGGCGCCATCGTCCGGTGGGGCCTGGTCCGCATCGTCATTCTGGTCGCCGGTCTCAGACGCCGCGTCCGCCTCGGGCGGGGTGGTCCAGGACAGGCTAGCCGGCGCCCAAACCTTCTCGGCGGCGTTCTCCTCGACCCAAGGAATGAGGTCCGACTTCTTCAGAAGCGCCGCCCGAACGTCCGCGCGGTCCATCTCTTCCAGCATTTTCAGAAGGAGGGGCTTGGAGTGGGACTTCAGGAACTCCGCATCGGGCGTCCAATGCAGTGCGATGTCCGCTCCGCAAAGTTCGGCGAGTTCGGCCGCTTCGGCCCTGGCGTCGCGGCGGATCAAGGTCGTCCGCTCCTCGCGCAGATCAAGGGTGAGAGCGGTCAGTTCGGCTAGCAGGGCCATCTTGTCGCCGTGGGCGAGGGCGTGGATCCAGCCGATCACGGTCTGACCCGAAGCCTCCCACGCGGTTTGCCGATCCTCGATCCGGCGCCACACATCTCCATCCAGGCTGTCGATCACCCGCCCGCCTGCTGGCTTGAAGGCCGAAGCCGTCAAGGCGAGCGCCGCCTCGGAACGCTGACCGTAGGTCCGGATCGCCAGCTGGTTGAACAGTCGTGCGATCAGGGCGGTGAAGGCGGCGCCGGGATCGTCAGCCAGGGCGCGGATGAGGCCGCGCGTGGCCACGTCCGTCCGCACGGCGTGGAGCGCGTGGTTCACGCCTTCCGTCTCGGGCTCGGGGGTCTCGACCGAAGGCGGTTGATAGGCCGGCGCCGGCGGCACGCGCGAGGCCGCTTCCACATCCTGCTCGCCTGTCTCTTCGTCCTCCTCCGGTTCCTCGGGAGTGAAGCACTGGATCTCGATCCCCGTGCGCGCCGCCGGCCGCAACACGACGGTCGTCGCCGCGCGTCCACCCCAGCCGGCCTGGTCCATCGCCAGTCGCGCCCGGATCATGGCGTCGATGGCCCTGTCGACCGGCTCGGCGTCGGTGGTCTCGGTGAGCAGCTCGGTGACCGCCTCGGCGGCGGCGTTGAAGGCGTCCCGCTTGTCGCGATAGTCCGCCATCTCGGCTGCGGGAAGCATGCCGCCGTAAACATAGCCGGCCGGTTCCAGGTCCTCGGGCAGGTCGGGCATGTTACCCGCCGTGACGTGAACCGTGAGGCCTTCGGCTTCATGGACCAGGGCGATTTCGCGGGCGCGCTTCGTCCAGACCTCGGTGAGGATGGATGGGTCGAGCAGCACCGGCGGTAGCTCGCCGAAGAGGTCGCTCTCGGTGCGTCCCCCGGCCTGGGCGTAGCGATCCGCGCCGACCAACGCGCAACGGGCGTCGCGGGCGGTCACGCGACCCTCGTCAAGCTTCTCCGTCACGCGCCAGTCCTGGAAGCCGTGACCGTCGAGAGTCATCCTGGCGAGCTCCGCCTGTTCCTCCGCGTCGTTCAGACGGGCGAGCAGGCGCGCCTGTCTCAGGTTCAACCGGCCAAGCCGCAGGGCCTGAAGCGCGACGTCAGGAAGCGAGGAGAGCGCCGCCAGTCGCTTCACGTCGAGCTCCGCATAGCCGAGCGCCTTGGCGATGGTCGGCACGCCCAGCTTGCCCTTCAGCATCCGTCCGATGGCGGCGATGACGTCGGCGACATGCACGGGGACGGCGGTATTCGTCAGCAGGACGGCCGCGGCCTGGCGGGCCGGATCCGACTCGACGAAGACGTCAACGAGGAAGCCGTCGTCGATACGGCCCTGTTCGACCAGCAGTCGCAAGGCCAGCAGGCGCCGACGTCCGTCGAGCGCCATGTTGGCCGCCTCCTTCTTCCGACCGGGCCGTACGGTCAGCGGCTGAAGCTGGCCGGCGGCGAACAGGGTCTCGGCCAGCAGCGGAATGTCATCATCGGGCGGCTCGCCGAAACGCAGGTTCTCCGGCGCGATGTCGAGGTCGCGCAAGTGGACCAGCGGGCGGTTGCGTGTCGAGGCGACCTGGAAAGGGGTTGCGACGATGGCGTCGGCGGTGGAACGGGTCATGAGGGCTCTCCCGCCGGCGGCGAGGCCCATCCCCGCCTTTCCGGCGCCCGGCCGCTCCCTTCCTTTCCGCCTTCCTCATGACCTTGGGCGGCCTCGTTCCAGTCGCCGAACGGTGCGGGCGGGAAGGCGAGCATCGCCTCGACGCCCTCGCTCCGCAGTCGCCTCGCCAGTCTCAGCGCGGCGGCTTCACCCGCCGATCCGCGGTCCCCTGCGATGAGGACGGCGCCGACGTCATCGGGCGCGCGCCACCGCGACAGGTTGCCCGCCGACATCAAAGCCCAGCCCGGCAGGGCGAAGCGGACCATGGCGGACAGGGTGGTGACCACGCCCTCGGCCACCAGCATTCTCGCCGAGGCGGGGCGCAGGCGGACGGCGGACCCAGGCGGAACCTGGCCCACGGTCTTGCGCGAAACCCTGAGACCCGATGCGATCTGTCCGTTGGTCGAGAGGTAGGTGAGTTCGACGGCCGTGAGTTCCCCGGATGGGGCGCGGATCCCGGCCATCATCGCCCGGCCTGCTCGGCCCGGCCGATAGACCGAGAAGGGCGCGCAAGGGTGCTCGAGCAGATCGTCCAGGTCGGGCCGCCATGTCACGTCCCGGAGGTGCAGGTGCCGTCCAACCACGCCGTTCCGGGAGGGCCGTATGCCGGCGTGCCAGAGCGAGCGTGCGACGGCCCGTCGTCGGGGGTGGTCGACGACCGCCTCGGCCGGCGCGGCGCCGGCGCCGACAAGCCGTCCATCGCGGTCGATCAGCCCCCGACGCCGAAGGTCGTCCCGGACCTCCGGCCATTCCGCCGCGCCGAACGTGTGGATCACCACCCGGCCGTCGCTCAGGAGAAGCGAGACGGACCGGTCAGCCTTCCCATGCCCCGGCGCCGGAACGTTTGCGCGCAGCCCGTTCTGGTAGACGTCGCCCCCAAGGACCGCCACGATCTGACGCAGGCTCACCGGAAATGTCCGAGCGAGCGCAGGCTGGCGGTGCCGTCTCGCCCGACGACGAGATGGTCGTGGACCTGAATGTCGAAGACCTTGGCGGCCTCCACGACCTTGCGCGTCATCTCGATGTCCGCACGCGAGGGCTCGGGGTCTCCCGACGGATGATTGTGCACGAGAATGATGGAGGCGGCCGACACCTCCAGCGCCCGGCGAACGACCTCCCGGGGGTAGACAGGGGCGTGGTCGATCGTGCCGTACGCGACGAGTTCGTCGCGCAGGAGCCGGTTACGTTTGTCGAGGAACAGGGCGCGGAATTGCTCCCTGGGCTCCCCGGCCAGAGCCACGCGAACATAGGCCAGAAGCGCTGACCAGGTGGTGATGACCGGCCGCCGTGAAGCTTCGGCCCGGGCGAGCCGTTCGCTCAGAATGCGGAACAGCTTCAGATCGGTCAGCGCCATCGGTCCCAACCCGCCGGCGCGGGCCAGCTCCGGCACATCGGCGGAGGCGATCGTCGCCAGGTCACCGAAGTGGTCGAACAGCGCGTCAACCGATGCACCGGGCGCCTGTCTCAGATTGCGGCCGAGGAGGAGGCCCAAGAGAGCGCGGTCATCGAGGTTGGCGAGCGCGCTTGCGTCGGGTGAACGGGCCGTTGGGTCGAATGCGGGTCCGAGGTCAGGTAGCGGGCGCATGGCGGTCTCCAGCAAGCTCCCAATCGGAGCATTCCCGGCCGCCCTTCCTTTCTTCCTGGCCGTTCTTTCCGATCAAGCCGGATCGGCTCACCCTGAGCGCATGAAATGGTGGCTCTTCCTTCCGATCCTCGCCGTACCGGCGACCGCGCATGCCGATCCCTGCGAGGGACGACTGCCGAACCAGGCGGGGCAGCCCTTCTCTGGAGTCGTTCGCTATGTCGGCGACGGGGATGGGCTATGCGTCGGCGACCGTGCCGACCCCTCCACCTGGATCGAGGTCCGCCTCGCCGACTTCAACGCGCCCGAGCTCAACGCAACGGGCGGTCGCGCCGCGCTGGACCAACTCCGGCGTCTGGTGATGGGGCGGCGCCTGGACTGCGTGGCGACGCGTGGCCGCAGCGGGAGAGTGATCGTCTATGATCGGGTGATCGCGACCTGCCGCTTGAACGGCCGGCGCATCGGCGACCTCATGCGAGCCGCCGGGATCCGCGAAGGCGGTAACTGACCGCTCGCGCGTCATCGGCGACCCGTCGCACGAGAATATATTTCGGGCGATCTGAACAGGTCTGAACCGCTCATCCGGAGGGCGCCCTCTATATCCGTCTCGCGGGCGCTCGTCGGGCCGTGGCCCTGCCAGAAAGTCGCCTCAAACAGCGCCCTCCCTCGAAGGCTCGATGGTCTTCGAAAGGATGCTGTCCATGCCACAGGCGCGCCTCGCCAGTCTTGCCGCAGCCTTTCTCGTCGCGCTCCAGGCGGCCACCCAGACCTTCGCCTGGCTCTACCGCTACCACCCGGGTTTGGGGTCGGCGCTGCGGCTGGACGAGACAGGCGTCTACTGGCCCTGGATGATCCTTGTCTGGCGACAGCGGTTCGGCGAGGCGGAAGCGGACGCCTTCGCCCTGCCGCTCTCGGTCTTCATGCTCGTGATGGCCGCCGGCGCGGGAACAATGCTGTTGTTCGACGGCGGCGCGGTTCGACGGACGCGCGGATGGGGCGGTCTCGCGGAGGCCAGCCGGGCCGGGCTGAGGCACGACGCCGGATGCGTGCTGGGGCGTTTGCAGGGGCGTTTGCTGGCGACCACGGATCTTCGTCCGACGCTCGTGACGGGCGGGACACGGGCCGGGAAGGGGCGGGGCCATGTCGTCCCTACGCTGTTGAGCTGGACGGACAGCGTTCTCGTCCACGATCCCAAGGGTGAACTCTGGCGGGTGACGGCCGGTTGGCGAGCCGGACACAGCCACGCGCTCTACTTCAATCCCCGAGACCCGTTGTCCGCCCGCTTCAATCCCCTGGCGGAGATCCGGCCGGGACCACAGGAGCTCGCCCAGGTCCAGCGGCTGGTCGCCATTCTGAGCGATCCCGGGGGCGCGCGGGACGACGAGGCGATCTGGGACAAGGCCGCTTCGGAAATCCTCGAGGCGGTGATCCTGCACGTGCTCTACACGGCGCCGGACGCGGACAAGACGCTTCTGACCGTGCGCACCTTGCTGGCCGATCTCGACGCCGCGGCCGACATCATGGTGCGGACGCTTCACCGTCACGGTCCCGATGGCGCTCCGGAGGTCCATCCCTTCATCTCGACCGCGGTGAAGGGCTACGCGGCGATGCATGATCGCTTCCGGACCTCGGTGCAGGGGACTGCGCGCAGCTATCTCAAATGGCTGGCCGGGGACGATCTTGTGCGAGCGCTGTCCGCTTCGGACTTCGCACTGGGGGACCTGATGTGCGCCGAAGCGCCGGTCTCCCTCTATGTCCAGGTCGCACCCGCGGACGCCATCGCCCTGCGGCCGGTGATCCGGCTCCTCTTCTACGCGGCGGCCCAGGCCCTCACGACCGACGAGCGCGCCGACGACGCAGGGCGAGAGAAGCGCCGCCATCTCCTGATGTTGATGGATGAGTTCCCCCTGCTGGGGCGGCTCGCCTTCTTCGAAAAATCGCTGCGGCTGATGAGCGGCTACGGCATCAAGACGATGTTCGTGGCGCAATCCCTGAACGACATCGTCGAGACCTATGGCGCCAACAACACCATCTTGGACAACTGCCACGTCTACACCGCCTTCAGCGCGCTCGACCCGCTGACCCAGGACAAGGTCTCCAAGCTCACCGGCACCGTGCTCGAGAGGAAAGTCAGCCGGAGCGGGCCTGCCAGCCTGGGCGCGGGACGGAACTCGGTCTCGCGGTCGGAGGTCGAACGCCCACTCCTCGAGCCCGGCGAGGTGCGCGCTCTCCCTGACGATGTGCAGCTGACGTTCGCGGCCGGCCATCGGCCGCTACGCACCCGGAAGGTTCGCTACGACAAGGAGAGGCCGTTTCGCGGGCGCGCCGATGTGCCGCCACCCGATCAGGCGGTGGGCATCGATACACCGGGCGCGCCGGTCCAGCCGTGGGCGGGGCGTCGCAGTCTGGGAGAGGATCCGGAGGCCGCGCTGCCGCTGTTCAAGGAGGTGGAGGCGGCCATCCATGACCGCCGCGTCGCGGCGAAGGCGGCCGAGACCTACGAGAGGATCTCGACGGCCTTCGCGGCTGAACAGGCCGTGCTCGACGGCTTGCAGGGAGATTCCGATGGGCGCGCGTGAAACGACGGCCACGCGGATTCAGGTCTATGTGACGGACCCTCGGGTCGTGGCGGCGCTGCAGCGCGAGGCGCGTTCGGCCAATATCCCCATCAGCCAGGCGGCCGGCCGATCTCTCGCCAAGGGGTTGGCCAGAAGCCTTCCGGCGGATCCGGACGACAGGCTGCTTCAGCTGGATCGGGCGCTCCGGGATCACATGCGGTCCACGGCGCGCGACGTCCAGATTATCCAGGAACTCGTCATCGAAGTCGCGCGCGCCTTCTTCATGCGGCTGCCCGACGCCGTCACGGATCAGGACCCCGTCGCTCGGGCTGCGGTGGATAAACGGATCGAACGGCTCCTGGACGATACAGCCGCTCGATTGATCTCGAGCGCCAGATCGCCGCGCGCGAGCCCGCAGGGACCATCAGCAGGGGCGGCGGAATGACGGTCCATCCCATTGTCGGCGAACGAAAGCTCGAGGCGCTTCGCCACGCCCTCGGGCCGGACGTCCTGGCCGCTCTGACGGATCCAGAGATCGTGGAGATCCTCGCCAATCCGGATGGCCGTCTCGTGGTGGATCGCGTGAAATCCGGGCGAAAGGACACCGGCGTCTTCCTTGAGACCGAGGCGAGGGAGCGCGTCGTCAGGCTGGTGGCGGATTATGTCGGAGACCCGGTCACGCGAGAGAACCCCCGGCTGGCCGGCGTGCTGCCGGTCACCGGAGAGAGGTTTCAAGGCTTCCTTCCCCCCGTCACCGCCGCCCCGGCGTTCTCCATCCGCAAGCGGCCGGCCGTCATCTGGTCGCTCGACGACTACGTTCGCGACGGCGTGATGACCGAGGTTCAGGCCGAGCGTCTGCGAGAAGCCGTCCGGACACGCAAGAACCTGTTGATCTCCGGCGGCACCGGGTCCGGCAAGACGACGCTCGCCAATGCGCTTCTTGCGGAACGGGCGTTCGCGAACGATCGCGTCTTCCTCATCGAGGATACGCCCGAACTTCAGTGCTCGGCCTGGGATCTCGTCGCCACGCTGACACGGCGGCACCCTGTTCAGATCGGCGTGGTCGATCTGGTCCGGGACGCGCTCCGCATGCGCCCCGACCGGATTGTCGTCGGGGAAATGCGCGAGGGGGCCGCGGCGCTCGAGACCCTCAAGGCGTGGAACACCGGTCATCCCGGGGGACTCTCGACGATCCACGCGAACTCCGCACGGGAAGCCGTGTCGCGGATCGAGGATCTGGTCGCCGAGGTTGGACCGGCCATCCCCCGCCGCACCATCGCTCAGGCGATCGACGTGATCGTCCATATCGCCCGCACCTCAGACGGGCGCAGAGTCGAGGACATTCTTTTGGTCTCTGCCGACAAGGCAGGCCGCTATTCGCTTACGGCGGTCGGCTCGTGACGACTTTCGGTTTACGAACGGGCCGGTTTGCGTCGTCCAGGTGTGCAAAAACGCAATCTGATAAACCTCCCGCGCTCGCCTCGGATGTCGATTGCGCCGGACCGGCGGCTCCGGCATGACATCGAAATGAGACCTAGATTGAAGGACGCGGATTTGCGCACGGCGGCGATGGGCCGTCTGCTGGCTCATGCGGTCGCCGCGCCAGACACGCTCATCGTCAACGAGCTCGGCTTGGCCCATGGGGCCGCGCGCGTGGATATCGCGGTCATCAATGGTCACATCCGCGGCGTCGAGATCAAGGCAGAGGCCGATAGCCTCGACAGGCTGCCGAGACAGGTGGAGGCTTACGGCCGGGTCGTCGATCGAGCGACGCTCATCGCCGATGAGCGTCACCTCCCTGTCGCGATGTCGTTGCTCCCGGACTGGTGGGGTGTCGTCTCGGCGCGCCGGGCGGCGAATGGCGCTGTCGTTTTCCGGCGTCTTCGTGCAGAGCGCACCAATCGCTCGACGGATCCGATGACCGTGGCGCGGTTACTCTGGCGCGATGAGGTCCGCGCCATTCTCGAACGCCATGATTGCGACGCCCGTCTCCTACGGGCCCCGCGGGCGATCCTCTACGCCGAGCTGGTGGCTCGCTATCCCAAGACAAAGCTGGCCGACCTCGTTCGCCGGACCCTCAAGGACCGTGGAAACTGGCGAGATCGTCCACGACCCGCGTGACGTGGTGATTGGTGCCCACCCATCGCCAGGTCGTCAGATTGCCCGTGCTTTTCGTCTTGGCGTGGCAGTCACGGATGTAGTCACTGCCGGCCGAGTAGCCCGTCGCCGCCATATGGCCTGACGACATCACGGTCGCGCACTGGCCCCGGTACTGGTCGAAGCCGTTGTCGCGGACATTGTTGCCCTTGGTGATGAACCAGCCGTCCGTGACCGTGTAGCGAATGGTGGCCGAGGGCTTGAGCAGCCGCATGTCGCCTCCGGGAATGTCGGCGGAGGCGATGGCGTAGTCGCCGAAGGCGAGGGCCCGGAAGCCTGCGGGCAAGGCGGCCACGACGCCTTTGTACAGCTTCCATTCTTGCCGCGGCAGGGTGTGGCTGCCCACCTTAATCTCGCCCATCGACGCCGGGAACGAGGTTCCGACCAGGATCAGGCTTCGCACTTCGAAATAGACGAGGTTCGACTGCAGCAGGGTGCTCACCAAGACGGTCAGATCAGCGAGCGGCTCGAAATTCTTTGCGGCCAGATCGATGATCAGGTCGGTCTGCGGCAGGGCCGCGCCGAGGGATCCGACCAAGCTCATCAGGGCCGCCGGAAAGCCCGGGTCGGCGATGTCGTCCAGACTGACCCGGACGGCAACGCCCCGGCCGTCCATCGCCAGGGCGGATGCGACGGCATTGTAGTGGGCGAGATCTCGACCCGGGCTTGTGACCGGAGTGACCGTTCCACCCCGTGTCCGAACCCCATCCAACAGATAGGTCAGGGGATGCACGCCGCCGATCATCCGCGCGACGGGATCGAGCAGGCTCGTGTCGAGGAAGGCCGGACGCGTCCCCCACTTCTTCTCGAGCCGTGAGGCGAAGGGCGCCAGCTGACTGTCGATGGTCTTCTTGAACTTGTGGGTCTCGAAGTCCCATTCCGGCGGCGTCACCTCGATCAGGGGCATGACCTGCGCCTTGGTGGCGGCGTGAAGCCGCATCAGGGCCTGGTACTCGCCTTGCCGCCATTTCAGCACCGGGACATAGGTCTTGGCGCTTACTCCCATTCCAGCCCCTCCTGCGCCGCCTGCCGTCGAACTTCGCCGGCGCCCACGAGGCCGCGCAGCAGGGTGTAGTCCCCGGCTTCCCGGCGGATTCGGCCTGCGATGATCGCCGGATGGACGCCCAGGCGGGCGGCGTCGGTCGCGACGGCCTTCTCCGTGCGGGTGAAGCGCGACACGCAGAGGCGCCAGTGTTCCTCGGGGATCAGCGCCTCTTGGGCGAAGCGGTCCGCCTCGTCCTCAACCGGGGAGCTGTCTGACGCGTCCGTATCATCGAAGATGGCCTGGTAGCCGCCCTCCCGAATGTGCAGTGCCAAGTGGCCGACTTCATGCAGCAGGGTGAACCAGAAATTGTCCAGCCGGTCATGGCGGAGGGTGAGGGCGGCGATCGCGATATGCGACGGACTGCGCATCGCCGCCCCATCGAGTAGGGTGCCGGGCAGATGAGGTTCCAGCACCAGGGCGATGCCGGCGTCGAAGAGATAGCGCCGCGCACGCCCAACACCGTCCTCGTGAACGCTCAGCCGCACTAGGCCGTTCAGCCAGTCTGCAGTAACCGTCGCCGGGTCGAAGGCTGAAGGCGGGCGTTGCCGGTCCGCCAGGATACAGACCCGCGCTTCCCATGCCGCCAAGGCGCCCATCTGTGGGTTTGAACCGCTGCGGAAGGTCCGGCGATGCAGCGCCATCGGCTGTATGGCGTAGGCGGCCTGCCGGAAGAAGGCGGGAACGAGCACTTCGGCGGTTTTCCTCGCCTCGGCGGCATTGCCACCGAAGTCGTCGAAATAGCCGCGCTTGAACATCTCTGTGACCGGATAGGTGGCCAGGGCAGCGTCGGCGGCCGGAGGGGCAGCGCGAAGCTGGGCGCTTTCCCGCACGGCGATGTCGAGCGCCGCCGTCACTTCGGATAGTCGTTCGAGACTGGCCGACCGATAGCGTTCAGCCTCGTAGCGCTGCACCTGCTGTTCGGCGATCCCGAGGAAGGCGCCTAGATCTTTCTGGCTCATCCGCCGCGCTATCCGGGCGCGGATGAGGATGTCCGGAAGGTCGTGCAGACCCTCGGCCTCGAAGTCGGTGACGGCGCCAGATTGGAGAGCGTCATACTCCGCCACCTCGGCTTCCAGCTCGTCGATCTGGCTCTCCAGCCCATCCGACTGGGCCTTGCGCAGGAGCGGATGAACCTCGGTCGCCGCCTCGCCGATGCGGACGAGATCAGCCTTGAGCCTTTCTACGGCCGCGCGGGCCGAGCGGTACTGTTTGTCGTTGGTGATCACAGGGTCGCTCCTTTCGGCGCGTTGAGGGTGATGCGGATGATCCCTTTGGGTCGGTCAGTGAACTTCTCGGTCTGGAAGAAACCCAGCAGTCCGGGATTCAGAGGGAGCTCCACGAGAAACATCTCGCCTAGATATTTTGCCTTCTGGGCCGCCCGCTTATCGGCGAAGTCCAGAAGAACCGGATCAAGTTTCAGCGGATCGACGCCCGTGAGATCCCAGCACCCGTCGAAGTCTCCGGGGTGGGGTTTGGCGGTGATGAAGCTGCCGTCCAAAAAGACGGTCCGACATCCCGCCACCTCCAGATTCTCGACGACGCGCAGGAAGCCTCCGAAGAGCCAGGCTCGGTGGGGCGTCGTGGCGAACCGCGCCGACACCTCGGCGAGGGTCGCGTCATGGATGCCCGGCGGCAGGACCGGCCAAGGCGCCGGCGAGCCCAGATCGACGAAATCAGGGATCATATTCACACAATGATATTGTTGTGTCCGAATGTCAAGTTTAGCGAGAGTTGTATTGCGGTGCGACCTTAGGGTGAGTCTTGCCAAGCGGCCGCCGCGTGAGCGAAGCGTCAGCGTTGAGGGGATGATCGCAGGTGGCCTCCACACCGTCGTTTCGGCGCTGGGGCACAAGTCGAAGCGCTGATGTGGATATAGAGGCAGTGTCCGCAGGGATGCGCGAGCATGGTCTCCACTGCCCAATGACTGCGCTGATCGCCGTTGTGCGCCCATGGCAGAAAGAAGGCTGCTTTACGACGACCAACGGCAAACCTGTTGCGCCCAAGGTGTTTAGCTATGGATGCGCAACTCGTCGACGACTTGCCGTCCATAGGTAGATCACAACGCATCTGGCGGTGAAATCTGTAACGCTTCAATTGAGAATCGCGTCGCCAAAATATATTCCGGGGACTGCGTTGACACCCTGTGGATGGTTTTGCTTGCTGTGGATCGTCAACGCCGATCTTCCGGCCCGACCACAGGAACTCAAACTATGCGACGTTTACTTCAACGTGGCCTTTCGGCCGCGACGGCAACTTGCGGCCTGTTCTTCGCGGGGCAAGCTCTTGCAGGCGGATCCGGCATGCCGTGGGAGGGTCCGCTTCAGCAGATCGTGGAGTCGATCACCGGCCCCGTGGTCCAGGCTGCCGCCGTCGTGGCTGTGGTTCTGTTCGGCGCCGGCGTCGCCATGAGCGAGAACGGATCCTCCATGCGTCGCGGGCTCGGCATCCTGTTCGGTCTGTCGATCGCCTTCGCCGCTTCGACCTTCTTCCTGCAGTTCTTCGGCTTTGCCGGCGGGGCGGAGATCGCCTGATGTCGGAGGCGTCGTCCGATCACCGTCCGCCCGGTTGGGACCTGCCGGTCGCCGGCGCCCTGACGGAGCCGGTGACCCTTGCGGGCATGCCGAGGGACTACGCCATCCTCATGGGCACCGTCGCGGTGGTGCTTGGACTGGCGCTGCGGATCTGGTGGCTCGGCCTGCTGTGGTGGGCGGTCGCCCACGCCATCGGCCTCTACGCCGCCCGCGCGGACAAGCGGTTCTTCGACGTCCTTCGACGCCACCTGGCCCTGCCCGCCCATCTCGATGCGTGAGAGCTGATCATGCGGTTTCTGGATGAACATCGACGCCGGCCCGCGCTTCTGGCCGACCACCTCCCCTGGGCGGCCATGGTCGCCCCCGGCGTGGTGCTGAACAAGGACGGCTCCTTCACCTGCGGCCTGCGGTTTAGGGGCCCCGATCTGGAATCGGCCTCTGACCTGGAGCTGATGTCGGTGCGGGCGCGTCTCAACAACGCCCTGAAGCGGCTGGGCAGCGGATGGTGCCTCCATGTCGAGGCGCGTCGTCGTCCCGCCCAAGCCTATCCGAAGAGCGACTTCGGGATCGCGGCCGCCTGGCTGGTCGACGCAGAGCGGCGCTCCCTCTTCGAGACCAGCGAGCCGACCTACGAGACGGACTACCGAGCCGCCCTGACCTGGCTGCCGCCGGCCGATCAGACCCGCCGGGTGGAGCGCGTCCTGTTCGACGGCGCCGACCCCGCGAGCCGGGACTGGCGCACGGCGCTCGACGCCTTCAGGCGCGAGACCGCGCAGATCGTCGATCTCCTCGCCGACGCCCTGCCGGAGGTCGCGATGCTGACGGACGGGGAGGTCCTGACCTGGCTGCATGACTGCGTCTCCCCCAGACAGGTGCAGCTCGAACTGCCGGCCACGCCGATGTTTCTCGACGCCTGGCTGGCGGACGCGCCCCTTCTGGGCGGCGTCGCGCCGACCCTCGACGGCCAGACGTTGAAGGTGGTTTCGGTGCGCGGTCTTCCCGCGAGCACCCGTCCGGGCCTCCTCGATGCGCTCGGCGCCCTGCCGTTCCCCTATCGTTGGAGCGCCCGCTGGATCGGGCTCGACAAGGCGGACGCCGAGGTCGAGCTGGTCAAGCTGCGCAAGCGGTGGTTCGCCAAACGCAAGGGCGTCGGGGTCCTTCTGCGTGAGGCGATCACGAAGGAAGAGGTCCCGCTCCTCGACACCGATGCGGCCGCCAAGACGGACGAATGCGACGGCGCCCTTGAGGCGCTCGGTTCGGACGCCAGCGCCTATGGCTATCTGACCACGACCGTCACGGTCATGGCGCGCGATCCCGAGCGGGCGGCGGAGCGGGCGCGGGCGATCGAGGCCACGCTCAACGCCCAGGGCTTCGTGGCCCGGACCGAAGACCTGAACGCGGTCGAAGCCTGGCTCGGATCCTTGCCGGGAGAGCCCTACGCGGACGTCCGACGGCCTCTCGTCTCCACCCTCAATCTCGCCGATCTCCTGCCGGTGTCGGCCGTGTGGGCGGGCCCGATCGCCGATCCACGGCTGGGCGGACCGCCCCTTGCGGTCGCGCGCACCAGCGGGTCCACCCCCTTCCGCCTCGCCCTGCACGTCGGCGACGTCGGCCACGCGATGGTCGTCGGGCCTACCGGCTCGGGCAAGAGCGCGCTCCTCGCCTTCCTGGCCCTGCAGTGGTTCCGTTATCCGCAGGCCCGGGTCGTCGTGTTCGACAAGGGCCGCAGCGCACGGGCGGTCGCTCTGGCGGCCGGTGGCCGTTGGCACCCGCTCCAGCCGGGCGGCGCCTTCACCCTGCAGCCGTTGGCGCGGATCGACGACGACGCCGAACGGGCCTGGGCCTCGGAATGGCTGGCCGATGCGGTCCGGCTCGCGGGGCTCGAACCCACGCCGCGTATTCGCGAGGAGATCTGGGCGGCGCTCGGCGCCCTGGCCGAGGCGCCCGTCGCCCAGCGGACGCTGACGGTCTTCACCGCCCTGGTTCAGGACAAGGCCGTCGCCGCGGCGCTGGAACCCCTGACGCTCAAGGGACCGCATGGGACGCTGATCGACGGCGTCGCTCCGGAAGACGAGATGCTCGCCGCGTTCGAATGCTTCGAGCTCGAGAGCCTGATGGCGACGCCCTCGGCCGTGGCGCCGGTGCTTGCGGCCCTGTTCCACGAGATCGAGCGCGGCTTCGACGGCCGACCGACGCTCCTGATCCTGGATGAGGCCTGGCTCTTCCTCGGCGAGACCGCCTTCGCCGCCCGTATCCGCGAGTGGCTGAAGACGCTCCGCAAGAAGGGCGTGGCGGTGGTCTTCGCCACCCAGTCGCTCGACGACGTCGTGCGCTCGTCGATCGCGTCGGCCCTGATCGAAAGCTGTCCGACCCAGATCTTCCTGCCCAACCCCCGCGCGCTCGAGCCGGCCTCGGCGGACCTCTACCGGATGTTCGGCCTCAATCGCCGTCAGCTGGAGCTCATCGCCTGGGCCACCCCCAAGCGCACCTACTACCTGCGTCAGCCCGAAGGGCGGCGGCTTTTCGACCTCAAGCTCAGCGGAGCCGGGCTCGCCCTCTGCGGCGCCTCGTCTCCCGAGGACCAGACCCTCATCGAGAGCGTGCTGGCGGCTCTCGATCCGGCCGATCCGCGGCCGGACCGCTTCGCCCGCGAATTCCTCAAAGCCAAGGGAGTCCACCATGTCGACAACGTCTTCGACAGTTTCGATCCGTCCGTCCCGCACAGCATCGCCGCAGAATAGGCGGACCTGGTTCGGTGCGCTGACCGCCGCGGCGCTTCTCGCAGGCTGGGTCGCCCCGCAGCCCGCCGTCGCGCAGCTTGCGGTGTTCGATGCGAGAGCAAACCTGGAGGCTACGCTCGCCGCGGCGCGGCAGGTCGAGAGCCTGGCCAACGAGGCCAGGACCCTTGCCAATCAGGCCCGCAGCCTCGCCGCTTCGCCCTACAGTCATCTCGCGGAGTCGTCTGAGACCCTGCGTGACATCGGCGAGCTGGCGCGAACGGTCCGCGGAACGGCCGCGACCCTGGACGGCGTGCAGCGTCAGTTCGCCGACCTCTATCCGGACGACCTGTCGCTCTCGGACCTGACCGCCCTCGGCGCCGACCGCTCCACGACAGCCCGGCGGACGGCGGAGGATCTGGCGCGTACGGCGGCGGAGCTTGAGCGCCTCGCCCAGAGCCGGGATGGTCGTTTGCGGGGCGCCATGGCCGCGAGCGAGGCGGCGCAAGGCGAGACGGCCGCGATCCAGTCCTCCACTCAGATGCTGTCGATCCTCGCCGAGGATCTGGCGAGCATGCGGACCGTGCTGCTGGCCCAGTCCCGACTCATGGCCGAAGGCGCCGCGCGTCAGGCCGCCGACCGGGAGGCCGCGATCGAGGCGCGGCGTCGCTTCTGGGCGCGTGGCGCGTCCACGCCCGCGGCCCCCTCCTTCAATCCGCTTCCCCACGCGAGAGACTGAGGAGCGCCGCCATGACCGGTCCCGGAATGGACACTCCGAACGAGCTGATGGTGGTGTTCTCCAACACCGTCACGGCCGGCTTCGACGCCCTGTCCGGATCGGTCAACGGCGTCTTCGGTCTCCTGATCGCCCTGGTCGTCGCCTTGACGGGGATCCAGTGGGCGCTCTCGCCCAATCGCGAGGTCCTGGCGTCCGGCTTCGGAAAGGTGCTGCTGATCGGCGCCTTCGCCTGGATCATCAACGACTGGCAGGCCCTGTCCGAAACCATCTATGCCGGGTTTCTGGAACTCGGTCTGACGGCAGGAGGAGGCTCCCTGTCGCGGGAGGAATTCCTGAACCCCGGGGCTATCCTCCAGCAGGGATGGGAGATCGTGAAGGCGCTTGGCGAGACCCCGGCCCCGGTCGAGAACCCGCTCGATGTCATGGGCAATATGGCCGACGCCCTGATCCTCGGTCTGGCGATGATCGGCATCATGCTGGCCTTCGCCATCCTGGCCCTGCAGATCATCGTCTCCCTGCTGGAGTTCAAGATCGTCACCCTGGGCGGCTTCGTTCTCCTGCCCTTCGGCATCTGGAACAAGACCGCCTTCCTGGCCGAGCGGCCGCTGGGCTACGTCGTCTCCTCCGGCCTCAAGGTGCTGGCGCTGGCCATCGTCGTCTCCGGCGCCCGCACGATCTTCGACCAGCTCCAGCCATCGGCGAACCCCGACATCTACGAAGCCCTGACCATCCTGGTCGCCGCACTTCTGCTGGCCATGTTGGCGATCTTCATTCCGAACCTCGCCTCGGCGCTAGTCACCGGCGGTCCGGCCCTGGGCGCGGGCGCGGCCCTGACCAGCGGCCTGGCCGTCGCGGGCGCAGGCGCGCTGGTCGCCGGCGGCGTGGCCGGAGC
>DJDA01000119.1 GCA_002430835.1 Brevundimonas sp. UBA5936 | reverse complement strand
GATGCGCTGGCTGGTCGATACGCCGACGGGGCAGGGGCGGATCAAGGCGGGCGTCCCGGCGGGCTGGACCGTGGCGCACAAGACCGGCACCGGCGGCTATGGTCCCGTGAACGACATCGGCGTCCTTTATCCGACGGACGGCGCGCCCATCGCCATCGCGGTCTATTTCCACGCCACGAAGGATTCGACCGACGCCCAGCGCGAGGCTGTGATCGCCGATGCGACCCGGCAGGCGCTCAAGGCGCTGGGGCATGGCTGAGGGCCGCCGAATCCTGTCATCAGGCGACATGACCTTCGCACGTCGTCATGGCTGACGCGCCCATCCTGATGAAGGACGGCATGGCGCGCCCCACGGGGCGTGACGCGCTCGGCTGGCTGATGCGCGGCGAGGTCGGCATGGCGGTCGGCGTCATCGCCGTCATCATGCTGCTGATCCTGCCGGTCCCGAAGATGCTTCTGGATCTGCTGCTGGCGATCTCGCTTGTGTCCAGCGTGCTGATCCTGATGACGGCCGTGATGATGAAGCGGCCGCTGGACTTCGCCATCTTTCCCACGGTGCTGCTGGTCTCGACCTTGTTCCGGCTGGGGCTGAACCTGGCCTCGACGCGGCTGATCCTCAGCAACGGCCAGGAAGGCCACGACAGCGCCGGCAAGATCATTCAGGCCTTCGGCGAGCTGATGATGGGGGGCAACTTCATCATCGGGGTGATCATCTTCGCCATCCTGCTGGTGGTGAACTTCGTGGTCATCACCAAGGGCGCGACCCGTATCGCCGAGGTCTCGGCCCGCTTCACCCTGGACTCCATGCCGGGCAAGCAGATGGCCATCGACGCCGATCTGTCGGCGGGTCTGATCAACGAGGATCAGGCCAAGCTGCGCCGCAAGGAGCTGGAGCAGGAATCGACCTTCTTCGGGGCCATGGACGGCGCCTCGAAATTCGTGCGCGGCGACGCCGTGGCGGGCCTGATCATCACCTTCATCAACGCCATCGGCGGCCTGCTGATCGGGGTGGTGCAGCACGGCATGCCCGCCATGGAGGCGGCCAACACCTATGTTCAGCTGACCGTCGGCGACGGCTTGGTGACGCAGATCCCGGCCATCATCGTCTCGGTCGCTGCGGGCTTCCTGGTGACCAAGGCGGGGGTCGAGGGTTCGGCCGACAAGGCCTTCGTCGCCCAGTTGGCCAGCAATCCGGTGTCGCTGGGCGTGGTGTCGGGCACGGCGGGTCTGATCGGGCTGATCCCCGGCATGCCGTTGCTGCCCTTCGCGGCGCTGGCGCTGGGGACGGGCTTCATGGCGTGGAAGCTGGGCCGTGACCGGCTGAAGCCGCCGCCCGCCGAGCCGGTGAACCTGAAGCCGAAGGAAGACGTAGAGGAGCCGATCTCCACCGCCCTGACCATCGACGAGGTGAAGATCGAACTGGGCTACGCCCTGCTGGCCCTGATCAACGACCTGGAAGGCCGCCGCCTGACCGATCAGATCCGCGCCCTGCGCCGCTCGCTGGCCCAGGAGTACGGCTTCGTCATGCCCAGCGTGCGCATCCTCGACAACATGCGCCTGTCCAATCAGGGCTACGCCATCCGCATCAAGGAGATGGACGCCGGTTCGGGCGAGGTGCGCCTGGGCTCCCTGATGGCGATGGACCCGGCGGGCCGTCAGGTCGAGCTGCCCGGCGAACATACGCGCGAGCCCGCCTTCGGCCTGCCTGCGACCTGGATCGACGAATCCCTGCGCGAAGAGGCGACCTTCCGCGGCTACACCATCGTCGACCCCTCGACGGTGCTGACCACGCACCTGACCGAAATCCTCAAGGAGAACATGGCCGAGCTGCTCTCCTACGCCGAGGTGCAGAAGCTGCTGAAGGAGCTGAAGGGCGAGGAGCAGAAGCTGGTCGAGGAGCTGATCCCTTCGGTCGTCACCGTGACCACGCTGCAGCGCGTCTTGCAGGCCTTGCTGCGCGAGAAGGTGTCGATCCGCGACCTGCCCGCCATCCTGGAAGGCCTGGCCGAGGCGGCGCCGCACACCACCAGCGTCGCCACCCTGGTCGAGCACGTGCGCGGCCGTCTGGCGCGTCAGCTGTGCTGGCAGCACAAGGCCGACGACGGCGCCCTGCCCATCGTCACCCTGTCGCCGGAATGGGAACAGGCGTTCGCCGAGAGTCTGATCGGCCCCGGCGAGGACAAGCAGCTGGCCATGGCGCCCAGCAAGCTTCAGGACTTCATCCGCGCCGTTCGCGACGTGTTCGAGCGCGCCGCCATGACGGGCGAGAACCCGGTCCTGCTGACCGGGCCGCAGGTGCGCCCCTACGTCCGCTCCATCATCGAACGCTTCCGCGGTCAGACGGTGGTGATGAGCCAAAATGAGATTCATCCCAAGGCTCGGCTCAGGACGGTCGGCTCAGTCTAGGTCGCGGCGTGGTAAAGGCTGGACACGGCTTCGACGGCGAATAAGGTTCGGGGCATGAAACGCATTCGGCCGGCCCTGCGCACCTTCGGAAACTTCCTGCGCACCCCGACCCTCAGTCGCTCGATCATCGCCCTTCTGGCCCTGGCGTTGCTGCTGCTGCTGGCCGTCAATACGGCGACGCTGGTGATGATCCAGCGGACCTCCAACTACAACGACACCGTGGACCACAGCCAGCAGGTGCGCCTGGCGGCCAAGGACACGCTGATGCTGCTGACCGACGCCGAGACGGGGCAGCGCGGCTTCATGCTGACGGCGCGGGCCGAATATCTGGGCGTGCACGACAACGCCGTGGCCAAGCTGCCGGCGGTGATGGAGCGACTGGAGAGCCTAGTCGCCAACGACGCGGACTCCGCGGCGCGCGTGGTCAAGGTCAAGCAGATGGCGCGCGAGCGGCTGGCGTTGATGGATCTGACCATCGACCTGACGCGCACCGGCCGTATCGGCGAGGCCGTTTCGCGCATTCGCGGCGGCCAGGGCAAGGCTCTGATGGACGCCATGCGGGTCGAGCTGGCCGCCATCGACGCCATCGAGGCGCGACGCCTTGCCGAACGCACCAGTCAGTCGGAATGGGCCCAGGCCGTGACCGTGGCGGTCAACGCCTTGGCCGGGGTGCTGATCCTGGTGCTGGCGGGGATCAGCGTCTGGCTGGTGCGACGCTATGTGGCCGAGATCGAGGCCGCGCATTTCGAACTGGACCGGGTCAACGCCGGGCTGGAGAACGAGGTGCGCGATCGCACCGCCGAGCTGACCCGCGCCAATGAAGAGATTCAGCGCTTCGCCTATATCGTTAGCCATGACCTGCGCGCGCCTTTGGTCAACGTCATGGGCTATACCTCTGAACTGGAGCAGGTCGCCAAACAGCTGGATGAGCAGCTGACGGCGGTCGAGGCGGCCCACCCCGGCTTGGTGGACCCTGAAGCGGTGCGCGCCGTGCGTGAGGACGCGCCCGAGGCCGTGGGCTTCATCCGCACCTCTACGGCCAAGATGGACCGGCTCATCAACGCCATCCTGCGCCTGTCGCGCGAAGGGCGGCGCGCCCTGGCGCCCGAGCGGCTGGACATGACGGCCATGGTCCAGACCATCGCCGATACGGTTCACCATCAGGTGGTGGAGACGGGCGGCGAGGTGGTGATCGGTCGCCTGCCGGTGCTGGAGAGCGATCGTCTGGCGATCGAGCAGATCTTCGGCAACCTGATCGACAATGCGGTGAAGTATCAGCAGCCCGACCGCCCCATTCGGGTCGAGGTCCAGGGCCAGGAGACGCCCGGCGGTTGGGTCGAGTACCGCATCAGCGACAACGGCCGGGGCGTCTCGCCCAAGGATCATGAGCGGATTTTCGAGCTCTTCCGCCGCGCGGGCAAGCAGGACAAGCCGGGCGAGGGTCTGGGCCTGGCCTTCGTGCGCAACATCGTGCGGCGCCTCGGCGGCTCCATCGACGTCGAATCAGAACTCGGCCAGGGGTCGACTTTTCATCTGAAATTTCCGAAACGTCTGGCTATGCTGGGTGAGTACCAAGGAGATCGCCTGTGAGCCACTCGGTGAAGATCGTCATGGTCGAGGACGATCATGGGCACGCCAAGCTCATTGAGAAAAACATCCGGCGGGCCAACATCGCCAACGACATCGTCCATTTCGATCATGGCGAGGCGGCGCTCGACTATCTGTTCAGCGACGAGGTGGGGCGCACCGGCCCCCTGCTGATCCTTCTGGACCTGAACCTGCCGGACATGTCGGGCACGGATATCCTTGATCGGGTCAAGTCCGACGACAATCTGCGCCGCGCGCCCGTGGTCGTGCTGACCACCACCGACGACAAGGTCGAGATCCAGCGCTGCTACGATCTGGGCTGCAACGTCTACATCACCAAGCCGGTGGACTACGAAGCCTTTGCCGGTGCCATCCGCCAACTGGGCCTGTTCCTGTCGGTCATGCAGGCGCCCGAGATCTGACGCCGTGACGGAATCGGGGGCCGCCATACGTCTCTTGTACATCGACGACGACCGGGGCTTGTCCCGCCTGGTCCAGAAGGAGCTCGGCCGTCACGGCTATGAGGTCATCTGCGCGCCTGACGCCGATACCGGCTATGAGGTGCTGAAGGCGGGCCAGTTCGATGTCTGCGCCCTGGACCACTACATGCCGGGCCGCGAAGGTCTGGACGTCCTGCCCGACATCCTGGCCCTGCCCACGCCGCCGCCGGTGGTCTATGTCACGGGCGCTCAGGACGGCCGCATCGCCGTCGCCGCCCTGCGCGCCGGGGCCGCCGACTACGTCATCAAGGACGTGTCCGAGGACTTCACCGCCCTGTTGCGCTCAGCCGTCGAGGACGCCCTGCTGCGGCGCCGCCTGGAGCGCGAGAACGAAGAGGCGCATGAAGAGGTCCGCCAGGCGCGCGACCGCGCCGAGGCCCTGCTGCGCGAGGTGAACCATCGCGTCGGCAACTCCCTGCAACTGGTGTCCAGCTTTATCTCCCTGCAACTGCGCCAACTGGCCGACGAGGGCGCGCGCGACGCTCTGCGAGAGGCCCAGGTGCGGATCGAGGCCGTGGCTCATGTTCACCGTCGCCTCTACACCTCGGCCGATGTCGAGCGGGTGCAGATGGATGAATACCTGGCTGGCCTGGTCGAGGAACTGGGCAAGTCCATCGGTCCCGACAGCGGCGGGGCGCGACTGACCCTGCGCGCCGAGGCCTTGCAGGTGACGACCGATCAGGCCGTCTCCCTGGGCGTCATCGTGACGGAGCTTGTCACCAACGCCGTCAAATACGCCTATGAGCCGGGTGCGGCAGGCGAGATCCGCGTGATCCTCAAACGCTTGGAGGACGGACGACGCGCCCAACTGACGGTCGAGGATGACGGCCCCGGCCTGGGCGACGGCCTGCCCAAGGGGACGGGCCTGGGCTCCAAGATCATTTCGGCCATGGCGGGCGGGCTGCGCTCGGCGATCGAGGTGGACCCGGCGCATCACGGCGTGCGCGCCCGTCTGGCGTTTGATCTCTGACGACGCTTTGGGGGTTTCGCCCGGCGGCGGGGCAGGGTTAGTCTCCCACGATGAAGCTTCAGTTCGGCACGGCCCGCCCCGGTCTCGATTACATCCACCGTCCCGCCGTCTTCGGCATCGCCGAGCGTGACGGCCGCCTGGCCTGCGTGCGTGTGGATCGCGGCGACGGACACGCCTATTTTGACCTGCCCGGCGGCGCCCTGGACGGCGAGGAGACGGAACAGCAGGCCCTGGTGCGAGAGTTCGCCGAGGAGACCGGCCTGATCGTCGAGCCGGTCGACCGCCTGACCGAGGCGGCGCAGTATTTCCTCAAGTCGGACGGCACGCCGGTCAACAATGTCGGCGGCGTCTGGCTGGTCAACGTGACCGGCGCCGATCCTTCGACCAAGCAGGAAGCCGACCATGAGCTGGTCTGGCTGGAGCCCTTGCGCGCCCTGTTCAGCCTGCGTCACGAGGCGCATAGCTGGGCCGTCGCGCGCTGGCTGCGCGACCGTCATGCCGCAGCCTCCGCCTCGGAACCTCGCTAGAGAAAAAGGGTTGTTTTCCTGACGGGCCGCCAGTCCCGGCGGTCCGCATGACAGGGAGCTCCCCATGCCTGACCACGACCGTATCGAAGGCGCCGCCAAGAACATCGGCGGCAAGCTCAAGGAAGCCGCCGGCAAGCTGACCGGTGATGAAAAGCTGAAAGCCGAAGGCCGCGCCGATCAGGTCGCGGGCAAGGTCCAGAACGCTGTCGGCGGCGTGAAGGACGCGCTCAAGGGCGACAAGGGCTGATCGAATTCGAAGTGCCCGGCCGTCGCCAGGATTTGGCGGCGGCCGCACGCCTTGAGGACGAAAATTTGGGCGTTCCTCTCGAAGGTTCGCTTGCGGTCTCGACTGCAGCTCGCCGCAGAGACGCCGTTTCAGTTGCGGCGATCGCCTCTCAGCCGCCATCTCGCTGGAATCAGTTCTAGTATCGCTGGCATGTCAGTCGCTGCGCGAGGAGTGGGCGGATGTGGTCGCGTCGGTCAATGTTGTTGGGAGTTGCTGGGCTAAGTATAGCGCCCGCGACGCCTCTATTGGCGCAGGAAGCGCTGTCTAAGAATGACCAGTTCTTCACCGAAGGCCGCTATCTGCCGACCTATCTCGATCTGAAGGCCAAGGCTGAAGCGGGTGATCAAGGGGCGCGCCAGATGTTCGGTCAGTTCGCGTCTTTCCTGGGGGACGAGGCGACGGCCGTCGGCTTGGATGAGCGACCTCCGCAGCCATCGTTGATTCCGCCCGACCTGGACGGCGCCGTGGCGTGTGATGCGATCGAGGCCATCGTCGAGGCGGCCCGCAATACCCGCATCGTCATCTTGAATGAAGCGCACAATGTTTCCGGACATCGCGCTTTCGCCGCCAAGGTGATGCGGGCTTTGCGGCCGCTGGGCTATGATTGGTTCGCAGCCGAGACTTTCACTCCGCCTCAGCCTGAGCCGTATGTTCGGATCGGCGGCTACGCCAGGGGCGCGCCCTTTCTGGCCAGTTACGGCTACTACACCCATGATCCGGTTTTCGCCGAGACGGTGAGGGAGGCGGCCCGGCTCGGCTATCGCTTCTCGGACTATGAACAACGCTTCGACCAGGGGGCGCCTGATGACGCAGACGGCGCCACGCAGATCGCAACGCGGGAAGAAGCCCAGGCCGACAACCTGATCGCCAACGTCCTGTCCGCCCATCCCGACGCGCGGGTCTTCGTCTTCGTCGGCTATAGTCACGCGATGGAGAAGCCCGGTCGGGGCGGAACCTGGTTCGCCGCACGCCTGAAGGCCAAGACGGGTATCAATCCTCTGACGATCGAGCAGTCGATGAACTGGCCCGCGATCGCGCCCGAGAACGATGCGCCGCATGTGGCGGCTGTCCTGGCCCGCTTTGCGCCTGAGGCGCCGATCGTGGTGGCGAAGGGCGGTGAGAGCATCGCCTCGCCCAACTATGCCGGAAAGATGGATCTGTCGGTCTTCCATCCGCGCACTGAGTCCGTGGCGGGGCGGCCGGGATGGCTGGCGGCGGATTCCGAGCGGCGGCGCGTGACGATCAAGGTTCCGCCGCTGGACGAACTGGTGCTGATCCAGGCCCTGTCGATGGCGGAAGCCACGGCCGGTCCGCCGTCGGATCACTATCTGCTGCCGCCCGGCGCGTCGGAGGCGACCTTCTTCCTTCACCCAGGCCGCTATTTCTTCCGTCAGGAGACAGCGGCGGGCATTCAGCCGGCCTTCGGCGTCCTCAGCGTCGATTAGCGCGCCAGGGTCCGCATCGCCCGCTCCAGCCCTTCCAGCGTCAGGGGGAACATGCGGTGCTCCATGACCTCGCCGATTAGGCTGACCGAGGGGGTGTAGCTCCAGTGGCGTTCGGGGACGGGGTTCAGCCAGACAGACTTGTCCCACTGTTCGCGGGCGCGTTTCAGCCAGACGGCGCCGGCCTCCTCGTTCCAGTGCTCGACCGAGCCGCCGGGCATAGTCACCTCATAGGGCGACATGGTCGCATCGCCGACGAAGATGGCGCGCCAGTCGCCGGGGTACTTATGGATCAGATCCCAGGTGGGGATGCGTTCGCTGTGGCGGCGTCGATTGTCCTTCCACACCCCTTCGTAGAGGCAGTTGTGGAAGTAGAAGAACTCTAGGTTCTTGAACTCGCTCCGCGCGGCCGAGAACAGCTCTTCACACAGCTGGATATGGCCGTCCATCGAGCCGCCGACGTCGAGGAACAGCAACACCTTGATCGTATTACGCCGCTCGGGCCGCATATGGATGTCCAGCCAGCCCTGACGTGCCGTGCCGTCGATGGTGCCGTCGATGTCCAGTTCCTCGGCCGCGCCTTCGCGGGCGAAGCGGCGCAGGCGGCGCAACGCCACCTTGATGTTGCGCGTCCCCAGTTCGACCGTGTCGTCCAGGTTCCTGTATTCGCGCTTTTCCCAGACCTTGACCGCGCGGCCGTGACGGCCGGGGCCGCCGATGCGGACGCCCTCGGGGTTGTAGCCGCCGTGGCCGAAGGGGCTGGTTCCGCCCGTGCCGATCCAGCGGTTGCCGCCCTGGTGGCGCTCCTTCTGCTCTTCCAGGCGCTGCTTCAGCGTCTCCATCAACTGCTCGAAACCGCCGAGCGCCTCAACTTGCGCCTTCTCTTCGTCGGTCAGGTATTTTTCGGTCAGCAGGCGCAGCCAGTCCTCGGGGATGGCGGCGGTGATCTCATCGCCGGGGCCGACGCCCTCCAGTCCCTTGAATACCTTGCCGAAGACCTGATCGAAGCGATCGTAGTGCTTCTCGTCCTTGACCAGGACGGCGCGCGACAGGTGGTAGAAGGCCTCGACGTCGCGTCCCGCCACGCCCTTGTCCATGGCCTCCATCAGATGGAGCCATTCCTTGAGCGACACAGGCACCTTGGCCTCGCGCAGGGCGGTGAAGAAGGGCAGCAGCATGGGTTCAGACTGGCCCCGGCCTAGCCGCGCCGCAAGATGAACTCGTCGTCCATCCAGGCGCCGACAGGATACTGATATTCGCCCGCCTTCTCGAAGCCGTAGGCGGCGTACAGCTTCTGGGCCTTTTCGTTGCCGCTCCAGACGCCGATCCACAGAGGGCCGTCGGTGTGGGCCTCCATCCAGTCCAGGGAGATCTTCAGCAGCTTCGTGCCCAGGCCCAGCCCTTGCGCCTGCTTGCCGACGTAGAGGCGGCGCAGCTCGGCGTGGCTGGCGCGGCCGTCGGGGTGGGGCAGGGTGTTCGGCCCGGCGTTGGCGAAGGCCAGGAGCTCGCCGTCGCGCTCGGCCACCCACCATGCGGCGCCGGGCTCGGCCAGCTTCTTGGTGATGGCCTCGGCGTTGAAGCTGGCGTCCAGGAACATGGTCAGGTCGGCGGTCGGATAGGGAATGCCGAAGCCGGTGACGAAGGTGTCGATGAAGGTCTGGCGTCCCAGCACGGCCAAGGCGGCGGCGTCATCGGGGCGGGCGGGACGGATCACGGGTTCGCTCATGACCGACGCATAGCGCCGCGCGAAGGCCGGGTGAAGGCGCGTCGGGACGTCCCGCGCCCTGCTCATTGCAGCCTCGTCATCTTTGCGTGGTTGCAGGGGCGCGCGGCGGGAGCTACCACCTTTGTCCAAGGTGCGCTGTTCGCGGCGCACGCCAATGCTGGGATCGGGGAGGTAAAGGGACGCCAAGGCCTTGGTTTCACAGGCTGATCCCCGTGCTATGACTTCTCCTGCACTCATGACTCATTCCGAATCCGCAGTTCAGACGCCGGTCGCGGCCGCCCGCTCCGCCGAGTCGGAGACCGCCCATGGCGCGATCACCCTGGCGCGCCATGGCGAGCCGGCGCTGTCGCGCAAATGCATGATCACCTCGGACCAGTATCGCGACTGGTGGGGCCGGTATGAGATCGGCGGCCTGCGCGCGGGGCAGACGCCGCCCCAGGCCCTGCTGAGCACGGCCGAGGGCGCCGGGGCGATCTACGCCTCCACCCGGCCGCGCGCGCAGGAAACCGCCCGCGCCGTGGCCCCGGATCGCGACGTGCTGGTCGACGCCCTGTTCATCGAGGCCCCCCTGCCGCCGCCGCATTTCCCGGCC
Organism: Brevundimonas sp. UBA5936; assembly: GCA_002430835.1. Taxonomy (GTDB): domain Bacteria; phylum Pseudomonadota; class Alphaproteobacteria; order Caulobacterales; family Caulobacteraceae; genus Brevundimonas. The sequence continues at coordinate 5,916 of DJDA01000119.1, read as the reverse complement.
TGGATCAAGCTGTCGCCGCGCTACTGGGGCGTGATCTCGCGCATCTGGTGGCACGCCTTCAACCACCACGAGGGCCAGGAAACCCGCGCCGAGGCCGAGGTCCGCGCCGACCAGGCCGCGCGCGTTCTGATCGCCCGCGCCTCGGAAGGTCATGACGTGCTGGTGCTGGCGCACGGCTATTTCAACCACATGGTCGGCCAGCGTCTGAAGGCGCACGGCTGGCGTCTGGCCCATAACCAGGGCTTCAAATACTGGTCCCAGCGCCGTTTCGTGAAGCGCTGACGTCGCGGGGTCAGGAAGGCCGTTGAAGCGGCGCGCCTGCCTCTCTAGGTTGCGCCCATCATGACTGACGCATCCGCTTCCCCCACCGTGCCCGCCGACCTCAGCTTCGAGGACGCCCTGTCGCGTCTGGAGGGCATCGTTTCGCGCCTGGAATCGGGTCAGGCGCCGCTCGAGGAGTCCATCGCCCTGTACGAAGAGGGCGCGCGGCTGAAGGCTCACTGCGAGGCGCGGCTGAAGGCCGCCCAACTGCGGGTCGAGAAGATCGTCGTCGGCGCCGACGGCCAGGCCAAGGGCGTCGAACCGGCCGAGTTCGGCTGATGTCCGGTTCCGAAATCGCGCCGCAGATCGGCTTCGACGACTTCATGAAGGTGGACGTTCGCGTCGGCCAGATCATCAAGGCCGAGCCGTTTCCCGAGGCCCGCAAGCCCGCCTATAAGCTGACCATCGACTTCGGCGAGGCGATCGGCGTCAAGAAGTCCTCGGCCCAGATCACCCATCACTACACCCTGGACGAGTTGCACGGCCGCAAGGTCGCCGCCGTCGTCAACTTCCCGCCGCGCCAGATCGGGCCGGTGATGTCCGAGGTGCTGACGCTCGGCTTCCCGGATGCGGAAGGGAATGTCGTCCTGGCCGGCGTCGATCGCGACCTGCCGCTGGGCGGGAGGCTGTTTTGACCATGCTCGCCGCCAATTCGCCGGAACAGGCCGTCATCGACCGCGTGGCCGAGATCGCCGATCTGGTCACGGTCGCCCTGGACCAGCTGCTGCCGCGCGCTGACGGCCCGGAAGCGCGCCTGACCGAGGCCATGCGCTATGCGGCCCTGGGGCCGGGCAAGCGGTTGCGTCCCTTCTTCGCCATCGAGGCGGGCCGGATGCTGGAGGTCGAGGAGTGCGCCGTCCTGCGCGCCGCCTGCGCCCTGGAATGCGTCCACGCCTATTCGCTGGTGCATGACGACCTGCCTGCGATGGACGACGACGACGTGCGTCGCGGCCGCCCGACCCTGCACATCGCCTATGATGAGGCGACGGCCATCCTGGCGGGCGATGCGCTTCAGACGGCGGCCTTCGACATCATCCTTGATGAAGACACCCACGACGATGCGGCCGTGCGCTGCGAACTGGCGCGGCGTCTGTCCTTCGCGTCGGGCGCGCGCGGCATGGCGGGCGGCCAGATGATCGACCTGATGGGGGTGCGCGACGACCTGGGCGGCGTGGCCCGGATGCAGCGCCTGAAGACCGGCGCCCTGTTCGCCTACGCCTTCGAGATCCCGCTGATCATCGCCGACGCCAACGAAGCGGCGTGGCACGCCCTGACCAGCTTCGCCCACGACATCGGCCTGGCCTATCAGATCGTCGACGATGTTCTGGACGCCGAAGGCTCGGCCGAGGAGATGGGCAAGGCCGCGGGCGGCAAGGACGCGGCCCTGGGCAAGACCAACTTCGTCACCCTGCTGGGCGTCGACGCGGCGCGACAGAGGGTCGCGCATCTGGCCGATCAGGCTCGCTCGCACCTTGACCTGTTCGGTCATGAGGCCGAAATCCTCAAGGCCAGCGTGGACTTTGTGCTTAAACGCCGGTCCTGATAGGAAACGCGCCCGCCCTCAGCGGGTTACTGTTTGACGCTCCGTCGTCTGAAGGCCCCCGATCCCCATGCCCAACACCCCGCTTCTCGACACCGTCAAGTTTCCCGCCGACACGCGGGGCTTCGACATTCCCCAGCTGAAACAGCTGGCGGACGAGGTGCGGGCCGAGACCATCGACGCCGTGTCCGTGACCGGCGGCCACCTGGGCGCGGGTCTGGGCGTGGTCGAGCTGACGGTCGCCCTGCACCATGTGTTCGAGACGCCGCAGGACATTCTGATCTGGGACGTCGGCCACCAGTGCTATCCGCACAAGATCCTGACCGGGCGTCGCGACCGTATGCGCACCTTGCGTCAGGGCGGCGGCCTGTCGGGCTTCACCAAGCGCTCCGAGAGCGAATACGACCCCTTCGGCGCAGCCCACGCCTCGACCTCCATCTCGGCGGCGCTGGGCTTCGCCGCCGCGCGCGACGCCAAGGGCGGCAACAACCGCGTCGTGGCCGTCATCGGCGACGGCTCCATGTCGGCGGGCATGGCCTATGAGGCGATGAACAACGCCGCCGAGGCCACCAGCGGCCAGCTGATGGTCATCCTGAACGACAACGACATGTCGATCGCCCCGCCCGTCGGCGGCATGAGCGCCTATCTGGCCAAACAGGTCTCGGGCGGCGCCTATCAGAACATCCGCAAGGTCGGGAAGAAGTTCGTCGACCATATGCCGCGCCCCTTCCGCGACGCCGCGCGCAAGGCCGAGGAATACGCCCGCGGCATGATCGTGGGCGGCACCCTGTTCGAGGAGCTGGGCTTCTACTACGTCGGGCCGATCGATGGTCACGACATGGAGAATCTGGTCCCCATCCTCAAGAATGCGGCGGCCATCACCGACCGCCCGGTGCTGGTCCACGTCGTCACGCAAAAGGGCAAGGGTTACGCCCCGGCCGAGAGCAGCGCCGACAAGCTGCACGCCGTGGTCAAGTTCGACGTGGTGTCGGGCAAGCAGGCCAAGGCCGTCTCCAACGCCCCCAGTTACACCAAGGTCTTCGGCACGGAACTGATCAAGCACGCGACAGTCGACCCGACCGTCATGGCCATCACCGCCGCCATGCCGTCCGGCACGGGGCTGGACCTGTTCGGCCAGGCCTTCCCCGACCGCACCTTCGATGTCGGCATCGCCGAGCAGCACGCCGTGACCTTCGCCGCCGGTCTGGCCGCCGATGGGATGAAGCCGGTCTGCGCCCTGTATTCGACCTTCCTGCAGCGCGGCTACGATCAGGTCGTCCACGACGTGGCGATCCAGTCCCTGCCGGTGCGCTTCGCCATGGACCGCGCGGGTCTGGTGGGCGCCGACGGCTCGACCCACGCCGGGTCGTTCGACATCGGCTATATGGGCGCCCTGCCGGGCATGGTGCTGATGGCGGCCTCGGACGAGGCCGAACTGGCGGCGATGATCTCGACCTCGCTGGCCATCGACGACCGCCCCAGCGCCTTCCGCTATCCGCGCGGCGAGGGCGTCGGCGTCGACATCCCCGAACTGGCCGCCCCGCTGGAGATCGGCAAGGGCCGCATCGTCCGCGAAGGCACGTCGGTCGCCATCCTGTCGCTGGGCACGCGCCTGCAGGAATCGCTGAAGGCCGCCGACATGCTGGCCGCCAGGGGCGTCTCGGCCACCGTCGCCGACGCCCGCTTCGCCAAGCCGCTGGACGCCGATCTGATCCTGCGCCTGGCGCGCGAGCACGAGGCTCTGATTACGGTGGAAGAGGGCGCCATGGGCGGCTTCGGCGCCTTTGTGCTTCAGTTGCTGGCTGAGAAGGGGGCGCTGGACGGCGGGCTCAAGATCCGCACCCTGCACCTGCCCGACATCTTCCAGGATCAGGACAAGCCCGAGGTCATGTACGCCCAGGCCGGCCTGAACGCCGAACATATCGCCGCCGCCGCCGTGACGGCTCTGGGCGTCGACGCCAGCCGGGCCGCACGCGCCTAGGTCGCAATCGACCATCCCCCCTTGGCCCCTGTGCTAGACTGCATGCGGGCCGAGGGGAGATTTCAGACGATTCAGACGAATTGGACTCTATTTTTTCTTTCTCTCACCAGAGAAGGGCGAGGGTCACAGCACCCCGATCATGCTGGCGACCAGCGGGTGGCGCACGATGTCGCGTTCGGCCAGGCGAACGACGGCGATCTCGGGCACGGCCTCCAGCCGCTCGGCGATGTCGGACAGGCCCGATACGCCCGGCAGCAGGTCCGACTGGTGCGGGTCGCCCGTCACCACCATGGTCGAGTGCCAGCCCAGTCGGGTCAGCAGCATCTTCAACTGGACGTAGGTGCAGTTCTGCGCCTCGTCCACGACGATGAAGGCGTTGTTCAGGGTGCGGCCGCGCATATAGCCGATGGGGGCGATCTCGATCAGACCCTCGGCCATCAGGGCCTTGACCCGCTTCATCGACAGGCGGTCCGACAGGGCGTCGTAGAGCGGCCGCAGATAGGGGGCCAGCTTGTCCTCCATGTCGCCGGGCAGGAAGCCGATCGATTCCCCGGCCTCGACCGCGGGGCGGCTCAGGACGATGCGGCCGACCTTGCCCGCCTCCAGCGCCTCGACCGCCTTGGCGACGGCCAGATAGGTTTTGCCCGTGCCCGCCGGGCCCAGCGCCAGCACCAGATTGGCGTGGTCGACGGCCTCCATCAGTTCGGCCTGACCGTCCGACTTGGGTTTCAGCGTCTTCATATAGCCCTGGTCCCGCTCGTCGTTCGAGGGGACGGGCGACCAGCCGCCGACGCGGGCGGGCAATCGCCGTACCTTGGCGTCCTGAATGAATTCGGGCGAATCCAGCACGCCTTCGCGCAGCTGACGCTTGATGGCCGATCGTTTGCTCATGGACGCCTCCAGGGCATGAAAAAAGGCGAGCCCGGCAGGGTCTCGCCTTGGTCGTCGGTGGGGGAGGTGGGGGCCGAAGTCGCGCAGCCGTCCCGAACGGTCGCAGGGTCTTCGCCGCAGCAGGTGCGTCGCCGTCCCCGAACTGGTCGTGAACACGCCAAGCGCATTCTCCAGCGTCTGACCGGACCGGGCTTGATCCGGCTTCGGATCCGGGGGCGAATGGGGCCTGCCGAATCGCATCAACAGTCTGATGCTAACGTGGTTTCTGAAGGGTTAAAGCCTTCATTTTAAGAAGAATAGGCGGTGTGCGGATGAGTGTTTACAGTCTGGGCGACAGCAAGCCTCAGCTTCCGCCGGAGGGCGAATACTGGATCGCGCCGAATGCAACCGTTCTAGGGAACGTGATTCTGCATCCGGGCGCCAGCATCTGGTTCAACGCCGTGCTGCGTGGCGATAATGATCCCATCGTCATCGGGGCGGACACGAATATTCAGGATGGCGGCATCCTGCATACTGACGTCGGCTCCCCCCTGACCATCGGCGCTGGCGTGACGGTGGGGCACAAGGTGATGCTGCATGGGTGCGAGATCGGCGACAACAGCCTGATCGGCATCGGCGCGGTCATCCTGAACGGCGCGCGCATCGGGAAGAACTGCCTGATCGGCGCCAACGCCCTGATCACCGAAGGCAAGGTCATCCCGGACAACAGCCTGGTCATGGGCCAGCCCGGCAAGGTGGTCCGGGAATTGGAAGAGGGGCAGATCGAGGCGCTGCGCCTCTCGGCCCAGCACTATGTACAGAACTGGCGCCGCTATGCGGGCGGGTTGAAACGTCTCGACTGATCCGTCGCCCCACAATGGCACGGCTCACAATGAGACAGACGGCCTGTGAGGCGGGCGGACTGTCGCAAACTCGCTTCAAGGGGGAGGAAAACGCCCAATGTCGGACATTTAAAACGGCCCGGCGTTTGCATCGGACCTGTCGACGATCAATTCAGGAGTCCGATCCCATGCGGATAGGGATTACGAAAATGCTGGCGGGAGCCGTGGCCTTTGTGGGGCTGATGGCGGTCGCCGATGCCGCAGCGGCGCAGTGTGGGCCTTCGAGCTGCCTGCCGCCTCCGCCGCCGACGCCGATGTTGCCGCCGCCGACGCCGATCACGCCGCCGGTGACGCCGCCGGGC